>FR900401.1 GCA_000438175.1 Fusobacterium sp. CAG:439
CGGGTTATACATTAGCGGAAATAATTGTAGTAATGCTAATTATTGCAGTTGTTGTTGCGGTAACGATCGGTATTACTAAGGCAAAGTTAGATAACGTTGTATCTTATACTTATTACAATGCTTATTCCACTTTACGAAAGATATCGACCGAAATGCTTGCCGATTGGGATCCTCAAGATCCGGAGTATAAGCAGGCTTTAAATAACGAAATATTCCGTATTGCAGATAAAAATATAGATTATATTGTAAAAAGTAAATTAAGCCATTTTAAATCTGATATTTTAACATTATATGAAAATTTATTCTCCCCTTCTCTCTTGGCAGCTGAACCGAAATGTTATGTGGCAGGCGGCGCCACACGTGAGCAGTGCCAATACAATGGTTGGCATTGGTGTTCAATTTCAGGAACGCAATTTTATAATACCTGTATTTCGGACAGCAGCTACTGTTCCCGAAATTTGCCAAGTTTTAATACTTGTAGTTATACTTGTACATCTGGGTATATGTTAAACAGGCAGAATTGTACTTGTGTTTGCAGTAGGAGTTGTCCTGATGGCGAATTGTCCCTTGATACCTGTACTTGCAAGTCAAACTCTGGCGGCAGCGGCGGCAACCTTTGTAATAAAAG
>FR900402.1 GCA_000438175.1 Fusobacterium sp. CAG:439
TATAATGCATAAACCTTGCTTTATCTTTTTCTTTTTTATTTAATTAAAATCGGAAGAAGGTAAAGGTTATGAAAAAGAAAATTCTATTATTTATAATTTTGCTGACATCTGCCATCTCCGCCAATGCCGCGGATTGGCAGCAAATAAACACTGATATCCCGAATTTTTCGATGTATATAGATAAAGATACTGTAAAATATATTAATCCTCAGGAATGTTTGTATGCTATTAAATTTCAATCTGCCCAAAGACCTGAAAAAGTTGTATATCTTAAATCCAACTCTTATACAAATTATCTGGGTGTAATCAGGTCAGAGGAATTCGATGAAAATAATTACCGCCCGAAAGCTGTTTTTACAAATGTTCATGTGTACATGAAGCCTGTTGATCCTGATTCATTTCTTATCTATGCGCATAAGTATGTTTCCACTTTAATTTCGGGAGAGGTAAATGAACCAAAGAACGATGCATTCACTCCGTTAGACGATCGACCTGCTATAAGGGGGCTTGAAGAAACTGCAGTTTCGAGGATGTCTTATGAGCAGAACGAAACAGTTGCTTTAAATCTGAAAGAATATGTTAAGGAAACCGGCACCGTTTTAAACAATAACTGGATACCCCCGAAATCCGGTCGTAATACTCAGGCTATAATCATATTAGCTATAGGCAAAGATGGAAGTCTGCTTAATTATCATTTTGCTAAATCTTCGGGCGATGAAGCTACTGATCGTTCAATTATTAATGCAGTGGAAAAAACTGTACCTTATGCTAAATTTCCGAAATTGAATAAACATTCTGATACTCTTAATCTTCAATTTGTATTTGATTATAAAAAGTTCAAGAAATTCGTTATATAGCATTAAAAAAAAGAGAACTTTTAAAAAAGTTCTCTTTTTAATTAATTTTGTTAAGCTCATTAAACAGCTTTTTGTACTTTGCCTGCTCTTAAACAAGAAGTGCAGACCTTAATTCTTTTAACTGTTCCGTTTACATTAACTTTAACTGATTGTAAGTTTGGTTCTTGAGTATGAACAATTTGTTTATGCGAGAATGTTAATTTCGCTGCTTTAATCGGTGCTTTACCGCATACATCACATTTTTTTGACATAGTTTTAATTTCCTTTTCTAGCTAGTTTGTGTATTCTAATCATATATTAAAAATGAGAAAAATCAAGAAACATGTTAAAATTTATAAAGTGAAAAGTTTAGAAAGTGATGTGAAACATTACAGATTACGAAATGTAACAAAAGATTTACAAATGC
>FR900403.1 GCA_000438175.1 Fusobacterium sp. CAG:439
AGTTCATTTATAGCATCTTTAATTTCTGTAATTTCAGAAGTTTTTTCTGTAATACTTGAAATATTTTCGGTAGTTGAATCAATCCATTCGCCCAGATACATCATTACCTGATGGAATACCTTATCAGCATTTGCGGAAGCTACAGACATTGAATGAATATTATCTATTTTTCTTTCAAGTCTTTCGCTTATTTCCGTATTGTCAAGATAATTAATTCTGTCCTCAAGCTTATAAACAAGACTGCTGAAATTATTTAATCCGTCATTTAAGGCTTTATATGATTCATCAGATGTTAAAAGAAGCTTGTTTGTTCTTGAGCTGATGCTTAAAATATCTTCGTTTAATTTTTCAATATCGCCTTTCAGGTCGACAACCTGATCTTGAGTAAGCGTGGATTCCAGTTCTTCAACCGAATTAACGATTTTTTTAATATCATCTGAAAGACTTTCAAAGTCATTGCCTGACATATTGTTTATTGCAAGTCTTAATTTTGCAATATCTGTTTCAACATCCTGCAATGTATATGAATAATCAAAATCATCATTTGAGCTTGCTATTTGACGGAGCTGATTTTGAACTTCTATAAGATTTTGATTTATTTCATCGGTTTTTTCTTCAACAAAATCTTTAATTTCTTCAGTTTCTTCGACAAATGATATTTGATCAAACAGAGAAACAAGAGCGTTCATTATACTTTCTTTAATGTCTTCGGAATTTTTCTCCAGATCAACATTATCAAGTTTTAAAAGGACATCCCTTAAATATTTATCAATTGCAGCCGCTTTTTCATCTGAAGTAGCTTCAAAATACTTTCTTTGTTCAAAAATTAAATCTTTTATATCATCAATTTCTTCTTCAAGATCAAATTCACTGCCGTCCATTGCAAGAACATCAACTTTTTCATGCAATGCCGAAAGCATTTCGGCAACTTTATCTTCAGTTTCGGAAATTTCATCAACTTTATCATGAAGTTCATCAATGGATGCATCTGCAGCTATAATATCTATTTTTGAATTTAAACCGTCAAAAGCTTCTTTAACATTATTGCTTAGCTCTTCAACCGAATTATCGTCAGAAATAACATCAAGTTTTGAATTCAGTTCATTAAATGAATTTTCCAGAGTTTCCTGAATATCTTCGGCAGAGCTGTCAGCAGCAATAACATCAATCTTTTCTGATATCATTTTAAGAGCAATATCTAATGTTTTGTTATCAGCTACAGCATCAATTTTATCGGCAACAGTTCCGATAGCCAGCTTTAATCCGTTATCATTCGCAATTATATCAACCTTTGAACTCAGAGCATTAATAATTTCTGTTAAATCTGCCCCTCTTTCCTGAGCTTTAATCTCAATTTCCGTCAACGAATTCAGAATTTCTTCGGCATCGGTACTTTCTACAATGACATCAAGTTTCTGCTCCAGCCTGTCAGCAATATTATTAATGCTTTCGGCTTTTTCGACAAGTGATGTTTGCTCTTCCATAACTGCATCAATTTTAACGGATAATTCATCTTTAAGTCCGTCGATTTTATCAATTGTTTTTGTGTTGTTTAAAGCAACATCAAGCTGTGCTCTCAAATCTCCAATATAATCATCAAGCTTTTCCTCAAACGAATGCTTAATATCACGTGCCGAAGTTTCAACAGTAATATTTAAAAGTTCAATACTGTCTTGAATTTTGTCGCTTACGCAATCTTCAATAACGGAAATTCTGTTAAACGTTTCTTTATAAGCCTGTTCAAGCCGTGTAACTGCTTCGGTGCTTGCGGCAAGTTCTCCGTTTACATCAACGCTGAAATTCATAAACGATATTTCAAGCTGTGATTTTAATTCCGCAAGAATTCCTGCAAAATCAACATCGGAAAATTCTTTTATACCGCTTTTTACTTCATCCAGAGAATTTAATATATTATCGGATTTGTCCTGCAGAATTACGGAAATATCAGTATTGATAAGCCCGATTTCCTGCTTTAATTCTGAGATTTTTTCTTCAATATGCCCGGTAAGATTATTTGACTGTCCTTCTTTAATAATTTCCAATAAATTGTCAAATTTATCTTCAACGGATAAAATATTTTCTTTAAGGCTGACATCAATACCGTTAATTATTGCATTATTGACATCATTAAGATTATTAATTATGCTGCTTATGCCTGTTTCGACAGCAGCAACTGTTTCCGTAAATTTTTCATCGGATGAAAGTTTTACGGCTTTTAAGAAATCGTTAAGCAAAGTCAATTCGCCTTTAACATCAGTAATTTCTTCTACGGAAGAAGCAATTTTTGCCTCGGTATCAGACGAACTTCCTTCAATAATTTGAGCAAACTCTGCAAGTTTGCTTTGCAAAAGTTCCATCTTTTGCTCATAAATATCCGAAGAGTGCATCATGGCAGCTTCAAGATCAAGAAGTTTTTCGGAAAACTTGCTGTCGCTCAATGATTTTGCAGACTTAGCCGCAAGATTTAATTCTGCGATATAATCCCTCAGGCTGTCTGCAGCTTCTGAAATATGAGATTTAAAATCTCCGATATTGCTTGAAATACTTTTCAATTCAAAAAGCTGGAGTTCATGATTATCTTTCAGCTGCTGTGAGAACTCCGCATGCATTGATTGAAGATTTTCCGATAAATTTGAAAATGTTTCTTTGAATGCCGACATGTTTTCACTGATTTCGTCGGTAAACCCGTCAGAAAGGACATCAAGTTTTGAGGCAATTTCATTAACGGCGCTCATAACTCTGTCGGAATAGTCGGCTGATGTAATATGAATTTCGTTTATAAGCTCATCAACTTTAAATGTAATCTCATTCATCTTAGAGATTAAACTTTCAGAATTTTTTGATGCTTCTCCATTCAATAAATCCCGGAATGAAGAAAATGCATCAACAAGATTTTCCATAGAAAGTTTTACGTTATCAAATCCTGATGATACATTAAATGTCCCCGAATCATATTTTTGGATAAAATCATCTTTCATAGTGCTGATTTCATTAGTTATATCAGCGATTGAAGATTTCAAATCTTCGATATCCAATCTTGTGCCTAAATTTATAGTTTCTTTTAAATCATCAATAACAGAATGTAATTCGCCCGAGATATTTTCAAGGATCTCCGAAGATTTTTGTGATGAAAAATCTCTTAGAAACTGAACGTTTAACGAAATATCAGAAAGTTCCGCATCAATACTTTCAAGCTTTTCTTTTTTGTTATTATCAGCATCCGTAATATTGTTGTTTAATTCTTCTTTAAAATTATTTATCTCATTTATAATACTTTCATAATTCGTTTTTGAATTATTTTCAAAAGAATTTTTTAATTCGCACAATTTTTCGGATAAATCCTCAAAGTTTTGAGAATAATCAAAAGTTTTTATCTTTTCCGCAATTTCAAAAAGCTGCTCTTTATTTGCATCGGAATTTACGTGAAGCACAGTTGCATTATCGAGTATTTTCTGAATAAAATCCGCAAAGTCGGTACGGAAATTTGTAAAATCTTCTTCGCTTACCAGATGAGAAAATATATCCTCAAATTTCGCAAATTGTTCATCAATTACATCTGAATTTGTTCTCAGTGAATTTAAAATTATATCTTTTACGGAAGTTACAATACCTGAAAAATCTTCAAATTTATTATTTATAAACTCAGAGTTATTACTGTTAATTATTTCATTTTTTACTTCATCGATTTTATCACTCAGACTTGCAAAATTGTTATTGAAAGAATTTTCAAATAATTCCGACAAATCATCTATTTTTGAAGAAATTTGTTCAAGATCATAAGAATAGTCAACAGGTTCCAATTTGGAAATATTATCGGCTATTTCTGCAATTTTTTCTCTGTTAATAGCGGAATCAGAATTTAAAATATTTGAATTATCAAGAATTTTTTGAAGAAAATCAGAGAGATTATTTCTGAAATCAGAAAAATCAGCTTCTGTTACAACAGTAGAAAAAGATGTTTCCAATTTTTCAAATAATTGATTAAAGGTTAATCCGATTTCTTCTTTTGTATCTGAAATCAACTCTTTTAAAGATGACATAATTGACGCAAATGTATCTATTTTGTCGGAAACAGGTATTATATCTTCTTTTTTACAAGCTGTTTCCAAAATATTAGAAATAATATTTGAAAGTTCATCATTCTGTCTGTTTATATCATTAACCGCAGATATCAATAAAGAAGATGAAGACGCAAGATTATCAAGTTTATCTTTAATGACATCATTCTGCTCACTTGCATCAAGCGAAACAATATTATCAAGAATATTCTGAATACCTGAATTTACACCTGAAACAGAAGCTTCAAATTCCTGATATAAAACTTCTATCGCCTCTAATTTTGCCGCAAGTTTATTTTCGCTCAAAATCTGTGACTGATAAATAGAATTATTAGCCTCGCTGATATACTCTTTTACTTCTGAAATATTTTCTTTTACTGCAGTTTTAAATATTTCCGTACTTGAATTAAGCAAGGTTTCAATATTTTTAATATCATCAGAAAGATTATTTAGAGCGTCGAATTTTTTTCTGTCCCCCTCTTCATTTGCAAGGCTGAAAGCTTCCTTCTGCCGTTCAATATCATCCGCAAGTTTTTGAGATAAATTTTCAAGCAGATTTCGGAGAGTTTCAAGATTATCTTTCGAATTTCCGGACAATACTTCCTGCATGCCGTTGACGCGTTCGGAAAGAACAGAAACGCTGTCAATAATTTTTGCGGAATTTTCCAGATTACTTTCTACTGACTGTTTAAATTCTTCTCTGAACAAAGCAACCGTATCTGAAATACCGTTTATATCGGAAGCGACTTTTGAAATATTTTGTTCTGATATAGTATTAAATTCGCTCTGCAGATTATTAACACCTGCAGCTAATTCTTCTATATATTCTTTTACTGCTTCATAATTGGAATTATCATTTTCTTTAATACCTTCAATTAAATCAGTGATTTCAACGGTAGTTTTGTCTAATGCTTCAAGAACATGCGAAGTTTCAAGTTTATCACTTTCGGCAATTGACGTCTGCAATTCATTAAAAGCCTTAATTTGTTCCGCAAGCTGATTTTCTAACTTTTCAAAATTCTGCACGGATAAATCGGAAGAAATATCGTTTTTAGCTAAAATATCTTCTTTAACAATCTGCAGGTTTGCAATTACCGCATTAAGGCTTGCTTTTAAATCACCGTAATCTTCCTGAATATCAGCACCTATACCGTTTCTCAAAGCAGAAATATTTTCTGATATCTGTGCGGTAAGTCCGGCCAGTTCGTCAATAGATTTTTTAGGGCTTGCTTCTGTTAAGTTATGAAGATTTAAAAGAATTTCTCCTAACTCATTTTTTAAGTCACCGTATACTTCCTGACGTTTTTCATCCATATTTGAAAAACTGTTATTTATTTTTTCAGACAAATCGGAAATTTCGGTTGAAAGATTTGTATAATTAATTTTTGAACCTTCATCAAAAGCTTCTTTAATATCATTAATCCTTAAAATGATATTTTCAAAATCATCCCTGAAATCCAGAGCTTTAACCGTAGTAAGTATATTTTCAATGCGTTCCGTACTGTAAGACAATTCCGAATTTAAAGCTGTTGAGTTATCAATAATTTTTTGGACAAAATCAGCTAAATCAGATTTAAAACCTGAGAAATCCGCATCTGTTACAATGTTAGATAAAGTTTTTTGAATATTTTCAAACTCTGCGGAATTATCTGATGATACCAAATTTACAAGATCTTTTAATTCATCAACTTTTTCTTCAACCTCGGTCAAATCATCTTTAAAAGATTTAGAATTAACAGCATCATAAATATTCTCAATTCTTTGAACTCCATATGACAATTCGGAATTTAAAGATGATGTTTCACTATGAATTTTTTCAATTAATTCGGTTAAATCCTGTCTGAAAGCTGATAAACCCTCATTAGTGCTTACATTCAACAAAGTTTTTTCCAATTCGGAAATTTGCTCCAGCACATTATCCGAATAATGTGCTAAAGATGAATTTATTGTACCGGTGTTTAACAAGTTTTCATCAACAACAGACTTCAGTTCGGATATTTTTGACACAATTCCTTCAAAATCCGTTCTGTAGTCCATAGAATTAACAGTTGTCAAAATACTTTCTATTCTTTCGGTGCTGTAGGATAACTCATTATTTAAAGAGGAAGAATTATCGATAATTTTTTGAACAAAATCAGCTAAATCAGATTTAAAACCTGCAAAGTCAGCATCGGTTACTATTGAAGATAACGTTTTTGACAAATTTGAAAATTCATATGCATTAGTATCGGAAACAGAATTAATTATATTTTCCAATTCTTTAACTTTTTGTTCGATGTTTTCGAAATCACTTTTATAATCCAGAGAATTAATCGACGCAAGGATATTTTCAACCTGTTCGGAAGTATGCGCAACATCTTTGTTCAAAGAGACCGAATTTTCAATTACGTTCTGAACCAAACTTGACAATTCTGATTTAAAGTTTTCAAACTCAAAATCATTAACGGCAGATGCCAACTTTGAAGAAAGATTTTTAAATTCTGCATTATTAGACTGAGAAACGTCTTTTAGCGCATTTTCCAATTCATTAATTTTTTCGGAAATCACGTCGAAGTCATTTTTGTAATCGAGCGAGTTTATGGTTGATAAAATGCTTTCAATGCGTTCCGTACTGTATGCAAGATCTTTATTTAAAGCAGAAGAATTATCAATAATCTTTTGAACAAAATCAGCAAGTTCCGCTTTGAAACCTGCAAAATCAGAATCGGTTACAATTGAAGCAAGTGTTCTTTCAAGATTTTGGAATTCATAATTACTTGATTGAGAAATACTTTTCAAAACATCTTCAAGTTCCGATATTTTTGCTGATATACCATCAAAATCACTTTTATAATCTAAAGAATTAATTGATTTAACTATATTTTCTGCCTGTTCTCTGTTATAGATTAAATCATTATTTATTATAGTTGTATTATCTATTATTCTTTGAACATAGTCCGTAATTTCTTTTTTAAAGATTGTAAAATCTTCATCCGAAAGTATTTCGGCAAGTCTGAGTTCAATTTTCTCAAGTTCGGATGAACTGCTTCCTGTAAGATTATTAACGGCATTTTCCAGTTCTTTAAACTTCCCGTTGATTGCTCCGAAATCATCACGGTAATCAAGAGTATTAAGTGCAGCAAGAATATTTTCAATTCTTTCTGTACTATAAGACAGGCTGCTGTTAAGGGCGGAAGAATTATCAATAATTTTCTGCACAAAATCTGCCAGATCAGATTTAAAACCTGCAAAATCAGAATCGGTTACGATGTTTTCAAAAGAATTTTCAAGACTTTTAAATTTATCGGAAATTATTCCCGTGCTTTGGACAGAAGTATCTGCAACAACAGTTTTTATTGTGTCGACAAGATTTTGGAAATAAGATATTTTATCTTCCAGATTTTCGAATGAAATTTTCGAAGGAATAGCACTTACATCTGATGAGAGAGACTGAATTTCTTCTCTTAACAAATTAACCTGAGCGGACGCATCTGATTTTTTAATAATTGAAACAGCTTCAGCAAGAGATGTTTCAATATTTTTAAAAGAACGCTCAAAATTTGCATTCATATCAGATAAATTCAGCGAAAAATCGCTTATAAGAGCTACAAGTTCATCTTTATTAAAAGTTTTATCATTAATCAGCGAAAGTTTATCGTCAAGCTGCTGTAAAGCATTTTTCTGTCCTGAAACTTCGCTTGAAAAATTGTCAAAATTAGAACTGAGAACATGGAATAAATCGGTTAATTCAGAGGTTTTAACAAGTTCATCCTGTGAAGATAAAAGATTTTTGAAAGAGCTTTCAAGACTGTTAAACCTGTCAATTGTTGAACTGTGCCTGTCCTCTACCGCCTTTTTAAGTTCGGAAATATACAATTTGATTAAATCGGTAGCTTCGCTGTCCTCTGACATAATTTCAAGTTTTGCATTAATCCCCGTCAAAACTTTTTCAAAACTTTCAACATTATGTTCATTTTCAACACGCATAGCGTTGAGAATTTCAGCGATTTCATCTACAGTTAGTGCCATTTGTTTCTCTTTCTTAAAAAATATCCCTCTTTACTTATATATATTAGCAGAATAATAAGAAACGATGCAAACTGTTAACGTTTATTATTACAATTGTAAAGATAAAGTGTCACCTTTTATTATTAAGTGATATAATATTGCTCAGACACGAAAAAATAAAAGAGGTTAAGATGAGTCATATAGTTATAGATAAGGATAAATGCAAAGCATGCTATCTTTGTATAAATGAATGCCCCAAAAAGTTATTGAAAATAGGCAGTGATACAAACAAACTCGGAATTCATGTAATAGAATTTAATGACCCTGATCATGAGTGTCTCGGATGTGCAATGTGTGCGACAAGATGCCCTGATTTAGCAATAACAGAAGTTTATAAAGGATAAATCAACAATATGGAATGTTTAACAAATAAAAAAGTATTAACAAAAGGAAATTATGCAATTGCAAATGCCGCAGTACTTGCAGGATGCCAGTGTTATTTCGGTTATCCGATTACTCCCCAGAGTGAAATCGGTGAGTTTATGAGCGGCAAAATGCAGGAATTAAAAAGAGCTTATGTTTCTGCAGAAAGTGAACTTGCGGCAATTAACATGGTAATAGGAGCCGTATCTACAGGCGTGAAAGCTATGACATCATCTTCTTCATGTGCGGTTGCACTTATGCAGGAAGGCTTATCCTATGCAACGGCTGACGAACTTCCCGTTGTACTTGTAAGTGTTATGAGAGGCGGTCCGGGACTGGGAAATATTTATCCTTCACAGGGGGACTACTTTCAGGCAACAAAAGGCGGCGGAAACGGTGATTACAAACTTATAGTTCTTGCCCCTTCCACAGTCCAGGAATGTGTAGATTTGACATACAAAGCATTCTATCTGGCTCAAAAGTACAGAAATCCGACAGTACTTTTAGCTGACGGACTTTTGGGACAAATGATGGAACCTGTTGAATTCTATGATTATCCATACCCTGAAGTTGATACATCTGAATGGGCATTATCAGGTGCAAAAGGCCGTGACGGAAGGATTATTCGTTCTTATGCACCTCTTGCAGATAATCAGTGCGTATTTTTGGAAAAATTATATGCAAAATACAAAACAATTGAAGAAAATGAAACAGAATGGGAAGAAATTAATACGGAAGATGCAGATATTATTCTTGTAAGTTTCGGCAGTACTTCCAGAAACGTAAAAACAGCAATGAAAATGCTTAGAGAAAAGGGGATAAAAGCAGGATTTTTAAGACCAATTACCCTATACCCGTTCCCATCCGAAAGATTACAGGAACTTTCAAAAACGGCAAAAAAATTCGTAACCGTTGAAGTAAATATGGGACAGATGGTTAACGATGTAAGACTTGCCGTAAACGGAGCATGCCCTGTAGAATTAATTAATAAAGGCGTAGGCGCACCGCCTTCGGCAAAAGAAATAGTTACACAAATCGAGGAATTATTATAATGGCAACACAAGTTTTTAAATTACCTGAATCTTTAAAAGGGGACGTAAAATATTCATTCTGCCCCGGCTGCGACCATGGTGTTGCAGTAAGACTTGTGGCAGAAGTTCTTGATGAATTAGGCATTAGAGAAAATACTATACTTACAGCATCAATAGGCTGTTCTGTTACTTTATACGACTTTTTAAATGTTGATTCTCTTGAAGCACCGCACGGCAGAGCTTTAGCAGAAGCAACAGGAATTAAAAGAGCAAGACCCGACAAAGTTGTATTTACCTATCAAGGTGACGGGGATTTTGCATCAATCGGGCTGGCTGAAAGTATGCACGCAGCACTACGCGGAGAAAACCTCACGGCTATATGTATAAACAACACAACTTACGGTATGACAGGCGGACAGTTGGGCCCTACAACCCTTTTAGGGCAGGTAACAACCACTTCACCGACAGGTAGAAATAAAGAATATTACGGATATCCGATTAAGATTGCCGAACATATTGCACTTTGTGACGGAACGGCATTTTCAGCAAGAGTGTCACTTGATACAGTTGCAAATATAAGAAAAGCTAAACAAGCTGTTAAAAAAGCTTTTGAAGCACAAATTCACGGACTTGGCTTCGGTTTTGTTGAAATTCTTTCAACCTGTCCGACAAACTGGAAAATGTCACCGGAAAAAGCACATGAAAGAGTAAGAAATGAAATGATGCAGATATTTAAGCCGGGAACATACAAAGACGTAACATCTCAAAATTAAATACATAAGGAAATAACAATAATGAGTGAAAAGAATTTTATAATAGCAGGATTTGGCGGACAAGGCGTATTATTAGCCGGAGAAGTTTTGGCTAACGCATTTATGCTTGCAGGCAAAAATGTAACCTGGTATCCTTCATACGGGGCAGAAATGCGCGGCGGTACCGTTAACTGCGAAATCGTTATGAGTGATGATGAAGTAAGTGAAGTAAATAAATCCGACGCTGATTTTATAGTTGCATTAAATCAGGCATCTTTTGACAGATTTTTATCAAAAATAAAAAAAGGCGGCTGGATGATAGCTAATTCAACTCTTGTAAAAGAAATAAAAACAAGAACGGATATTAACTATCTGTTTGCTCCGATTACAAAACTCGCAGAAGACTTAGGCAATGTAAAAATGGCTAATATTCTGTCACTTGGTATACTGGCTAAAGCAGATAATGCAGTTTCAATAGAAACTCTAAATCATGCACTCGATGCAGTAATCCCGCCTCACAGAAAAAATTTACTGCCTCTAAATATCAAAGCCTTAAAAATAGGCTATGAGTATGATTTATTACACGCATAAGCTGAAATCAACTAAAAAGTCGATTTAAAAATCACAAATTAGTCTTATTCTAATATGGTACAGTTCAAGAGGTCTTTCAAAGTGAAAAAAGAACTAATCCAATCAATTAGAGAAAAAGAAATTCAGCTGGCAAAATTGAAAGAGCACGTTGAGAAAAGCTCGGTGTGCTCTGATTTATACAACAAAGTCGTTTTAGAAAAAGCAATCCTGAAAAAAGAACTTGAAAATTCGCAAAAAAATAAGATTTTTGAAAGCATCAGAAACCTTATTCCACGCAAAAAAACTTTAATTTGCGACTATTTCAAAAAATAATTTTAATAACGTATTGTTTTGGTTATTTTCATGTTATAGTTAACTCATTGAAAAGTGTTTATTATACATAAGAAAGGAGATGAACTATGACTGAAAAACGCGTATGGCTGTTCAGAGAGGGTAATGCAGATATGCGTAACCTGCTCGGCGGTAAAGGTGCAAACCTTGCAGAAATGACAAATTTAGGTTTACCTGTGCCTCCGGGGCTTACTATTACGACAGAAACCTGTATGGATTATATAAACCACGGTAACAAAATGCCGGCAGGGTTAATGGACGAAGTTAAATCTGCACTTGCCGATGTTGAAAAACAGGCAGGAAAAAAATTCGGAGATGCAGAAAATCCGCTATTAGTTTCAGTAAGATCAGGTGCAAGACTTTCAATGCCCGGTATGATGGAAACTATATTAAACTTAGGATTAAATGATAAAACCGTTGAAGGCATGATTAAATTAACCAACAATCCCAGATTTTGTTATGATTCATACAGAAGATTTTTAACCATGTTCGGTTCTGTTGCGTGGGAAATTGACAGACAAAAATTTGAAGATTACCTTGACAGAATTAAAGAAGAAAAAGGTTATAAATCAGATACAGACTTAACTGCAGAAGATTGGAAATCTTTAATCGAACCTTACAAAGAGCTTATAAAAAAAGAAACAGGAAAAGAATTTCCCCAAGATCCGTATGTTCAACTTGAAGAAGCTATAGAAGCAGTTTTCAGATCATGGAATATTCCTCGTGCCGTAGCTTACAGAAACCACTATAAAATCGACCATAATTACGGTACGGCAGTAAACGTTCAAACAATGGTATTCGGGAATATGGGCGATGACTGTGCAACAGGTGTTTCGTTCACAAGAAACCCGTCAACAGGTGAAAATAAATTCTACGGAGAATACCTGACAAACGCGCAGGGTGAAGACGTTGTAGCAGGCATCAGAACTCCGAAACCTATCGCAGAACTCGAACACGAAATGCCGGAGCTTTATAAACAATATGTAGATATTGCAAAGAAACTTGAAAAGGGTTATAAAGATGTTCAGGATATGGAATTTACGATTGAAAAAGGTAAATTATATATCTTACAGACACGTAACGGAAAAAGAACCGCAAAAGCATCTGTAAGAATTGCGGTTGAAATGGCGGAAGAAGGGATTATCGACAAGGAAAGAGCAATTGAACTTGTTGACCCGAACCAGTTATATCAAGTTCTTTTACCCGACTTTGACCCTCAAGCTAAAAAAGAAGCACATAAAATTGCACAGGGGCTTGCAGCATCCCCGGGAGCAGCAGTAGGTAAAGTTGTATTTGACACCGAAGAAGCGGCAGAACGCGGAAAAGCAGGTGAAAAAGTTATTTTAGTCAGAATTGAAACCTGCCCTGATGATATTCACGGAATGATTGCATCTCAAGGTGTTTTGACACTGAGAGGCGGAATGACATCTCACGCCGCTGTTGTTGCAAAAGGTATGGGAAAACCATGCGTTGCAGGTGCGGAAGATTTGAAAATTGACCTTAAAAATGAAACTTTAACAGCCGCAGACGGAACTGTTTATCATAAAAATGATATTATTTCTCTTGACGGCGGTACAGGTGAAGTTATGCAAGGCGCAGTTCATTTAATTCCGCCCGTTATGGATGATAATTTCAAAAAATTATTCAAATGGGTAGATGAAGTGAAGCTTTTAGGCGTAAGAGCAAACGCAGATACTCCTGCTGATGTTGCGAAAGCACTTGAACTCGGTGCAGAAGGCGTAGGATTATGCCGTACGGAACACATGTTTATGGATCCTGACAGACTTCCATGGGTTCAAAAAATGATTATAGCAGGAACTCCCGAAGCAAGAAAAGAAGCCTTAGACCACTTACTGCCTATGCAATACGGCGACTTCTATGCTATGTTTAAAGCTCTGGGCGAAAAATCCATGACAATAAGACTTCTTGATCCGCCATTGCATGAATTCCTGCCAAACAAGGAAGAATTAATTGCCCGTGTTGCAACTAAAAAGGCGAAGGGTGAAGACTACAAAGAAGATGAAAAAATGCTTAATCTTGTAGAGTCAATGTCAGAATCTAATCCGATGATGGGCTTGAGAGGCTGCCGCTTAGGTTTAACCTACCCTGAAATTAACGAAATGCAGGTAAGAGCAATTTTCACTGCTGCTTGTGATTTGAAAAAAGAAGGCTTAAACGTCAAACCTGAAGTTATGATACCTCTTGTAGGTCATGTGAACGAGCTTAAAACGGTTCAATGTGTGCTTGAACGTGTTGCGAACGAAGTAATGGACGAAAAAGGCGTAAGAGTTGATTATATGTTCGGAACAATGATTGAAATTCCTCGTGCTGCTTTAACAGCTGATCAAATAGCAGAGTATGCGGAATTCTTCTCATTCGGAACAAACGACTTAACTCAAATGACATTCGGTTACTCAAGAGATGATGCGGAAGGCAAGTTCTTACAAAATTATGTAGAACAAAAAATTCTTCCTGCAAACCCGTTTGCAACTCTTGATCAGGAAGGTGTCGGACAATTGATGAAAATCGCCTTAGACAAAGCATTAAAAGTCAGACCTCACCTGAAACGCGGAATTTGCGGAGAACACGGCGGCGACCCCGCATCTGTTAAATTCTGCCACAGAATAGGATTAAACTACGTATCCTGTTCACCGTTCAGAGTTCCTCAGGCAAGACTTGCGGCTGCTCAGGCGGTAATCGAATTCAAACACAGTAAAGAGGAAGAAGGTCCTCTCGGATGTAAATAACAAACTGAAAGACGGGAATTAAATTCCCGTCTTTTTTTAGTTATGAAAATCTTTACCGCCGACAATTTTCAAATGCCTGTTGCTTCCCTCGCCGACAGATTTACTTTCCAAGTTATGCTGCTCGACAAGTTCATGCTGTAATTTTCTTATATGCTGATTTTGCGGTGTAAGTTCAACATGCTCTGCCCCCGCAAGAATTTTATTAATTGCTGCTTTTGCTTCATCAAGCGCTCGTTCCGCATCGTCGTAGTATCCGCATAAGGTCTCCGACGCCTCTGTAATCTGTAAAGCCTCTTTCAAAACTTTCTGAATTTGTGCCATTGAATTTGTTTTTACATAAAATATTTGCAATCTGTAGTCATTTGCAACGCTTAAAACTTTTGCCCCGCCTTTTATAAAGTTTTTATGTGCAATTACAATATCTGCGTCATCTAAATTTCTGGTAATTTCTGCATTTAAATTCAACCGTTCGATTACTTTTTCAACAATTGTTCTTGAAACGGCGTACAAATATATTTTTTTAAAGCCTTTAACTTCTTCCACATATTTTTGTCTTGAAAAACTGAATTTTAAACTATCAGTATTATGTTCAGGCTGAATTTTCTGTTCAAGCTTGTTAATTTCTCCGGGAATATCGGAAATAGCAGGTTCATGTTTTTCAGCCTGCTTCGGTTCAGCATCATAAGTTTTGTCAACCTTACGAATTTCGGGTCTGATAGGCCAACCGCGCAATATATAATCAACCGCTTCGGCTGTATTTTTATAAACCGCAAGAGTATTTCTGTCCAGAATTTCAATTACCACATCAAAAGTCGGCTGTTTTTCGCGTTCAAGTACTGTTTTTTGAGAAGCTCTGCGTTTTGCTTCATCGTCCCCTAAAGTTACGGACTGAATACCTCCAACCAAATCCGATAAAGTCGGGTTTTTAATAAGGTTTTCCAAACTGTTACCATGGGCTGTTGCAATCAGCATAACCCCGCGTTCTGCAATCGTACGTGCGGCTTGAGCTTCAGCTTCCGTACCTATTTCATCAACGACAATAACTTCGGGAGTGTGATTTTCAACAGCCTCAATCATAATATCTTTTTGAAACTCGGGCTGTGTAACCTGCATTCGTCTTGCATGCCCTATTGCAGGATGCGGAGTGTCACCGTCACCCGCAATTTCATTTGAAGTATCAACAATTACAACACGTTTGCCGAGTTCATCAGCAACCAACCTTGAAATTTCTCTTAATTTTGTAGTTTTACCGACACCGGGACGGCCTAAAAATAAGATACTTTTATTCATCATGCAAATATCTTTTATACAAGCAATTGTCCCCGTAACAACTCTGCCAATTCTGCAAGTCAGACCGATAATTTTGCCTTGTCTGTTTCTTATTGCACTAATTCTATGGAGTGTTCCGGGGATTCCTGAACGGTTATCAGATGTAAATTCCTGAATACGGCTCGTTATATAGTTAATATCCTCTTCCGTAACAAATTCCGAGCCCAGATATTCAATCTTGCCGCCCGAATGCCTTATTTCAGGGGTACGACCGATATCCAATACAATTTCTATAACGTCCTCCATTTTCTCATAGGAAATATACCTTCTGACTTTGTCAGGCAAGACCTCTGTTAAGCGGTCTAAATCGTTTTGAAATTGTAGGTTGCTCATTTTCTTTTCTGCCTTTCTGATATTTTGTATATATAACAAAATAATTACCGGCTGATAACAATTCCGCACCCGCTGCGAAACTAATTTATAAATTTAATTTTCAATTCATCCTTCTACTTATATTATACCACTTTTGTAAAAAATCTCATCAATCGTTTATATTACAAAAGTAGTAATTTTACATAACTTAATAGGGACTTGATTACACTTGATTTCACAATTGTAAACAAATGTTACATAACCTGACTGTTTTTTAAAGTTTAAGTTCTTAAATTCCGTAATACTACATGAACGTTACTAGTTTTGAAAGGAAAATCTTAAACAATGGGATTAGCAGCAGGACAAGCTAGATTATTAACGATAACAGGCAGAAAATCTGACTGCGAATATGCTTCTATGAAGCTTTCTCACCAGAAAATTGCCTTATCAAGAGAGCTTTCCGACCTTTCAAATGAATATCAAAATTCGTTAAATCAAACTAAATTAGTATACGACTATTATGGCACAGGAGATGAAACAACACCATTATCTTATGGTCTTTTAATGACGCCTTCAACATTAAATGACTACATGCCGACAACAATAACGGATGCATTAGGCAGAGTAACATTAAACAGTAAATATGCTGCAGCTGCCCGTGCCGCAGGTATTCCTCAAGAGGGTTTGGGCACATTGCCATCAGAAGGCATGCGTAATGCATTTATTGAAGGTTTATACACCAGCGGTTTACTTACAAAGAATACTGCCGAAAAAATATTAAGCCTCCCGTACAATCAACAGGCAGGTTTTGGCGGTGGTGCTACCGTTGCAGTAACAACAACTTCAGGAAATATAAATGATTTAGTTGATTATTTAAAAGAAAATTGCACAAATCAGTTCAATTTTTCTAATCCGATACCTGCAGGTGACGACAGAAAATCATGGATAGAAAATCCAGACGATATCAGAAATGATACAAGCCAAGACACTTATAATATTAATATTTATGATTTATTAACAAACACAAAAGAAATATCATTATCCTTCCAGGGCGGTAACGGAAGTAAAAATGTAGATGAAGAAGCTAAACTAATTGCAAATTATCTTATAGGATCATTTGTACCGTGGTTGGAAGAAACATTAGGCAGCGTATTAAATATCGATGCAGGAACTCAAGCTGCCTTTGACTATGCTAATGAAGAAATAACAAAACTGATTTTAAATACAGGAACAGATGGAACTCAAACGCCTCCAATCTATAATATTGCAAACCACAAAGGGACTGCTCACCGTACTCACAAATTCAGAAATGAAGAACAAGCTAATAACCAGAATTACATGGGATTTTCAAGCGTTACCCAACACGGTGCACACGTTGCAGTAAAAAAACGTCACTCACAAGGTTCAATTAACCTGAATAATTTGGCACAGGCTTATTTGACATTATTTGCAAAAGCAATGAGCGGCGTTTCACAAAAGGATGCAGACGGAAGTCCGAAATATCAAGTTTCAGCAGGTAAGTTAGAAGATAACAAGCTTGTAACAAATGATACGTTATACGAATTTACTATCAAGACAGGTTCAGAAGTTTCCAGCGATGATCTCGGTCAGGCAACATTCTATGATGCTCTGTTCAATCAAATATGTGCAAATGGTTGGACTGAAAATAATAAAATTGAAGACAACGAATATTTAAAAGAAATGCTTCAAAGCGGTATGCTGTATATTTCAAAAATGAAAGATGACGGTTACTATTATCAGGGTAATTACTCTACAGATTCATATATTAAAGAAATCTCTGATGAAACAGCAATCGCTCAGGCAGAAGCTAAATATCAGACAGAAAAAGCTAAATTAAACGCAAAAGAAGAAACTTTAGACTTAAAAATGAAAAATCTTGATACTGAAATTTCATCACTCACAACAGAGTATGATACAGTCAAAAATACTATATCAAAAAACATTGAAAAATCTTTTAAAAGATATAATGCATAAAAAGCCGGGAAAAAATCCGGCTTTTTAAATACTTATACGCCTGATACAGGAGGTAAATCAATACTCTTTAATCTTTGTTCTATTCTTCTGTACCATTTTAAATGCTGTTTAAACAAAATATTGTACTTTGTAATATCACCCTGTGAAATTTCCTTAAACTGATTATTACAAACATCTTCAAGAGCATGTTCAAACATATGAGTTAATTCTTTTCTGCCAAAGCTCATATCAGCTGATAACTCAATTCTTTTGCCGAATTCCACAATTACTTCAGGTCTGTTATCTCTAAAGAAACAGTAATCTATTGCAAGAGGAATAAGGTTTACTCTGCCATAGCGTTTAACTGCATTTTGAGCAATGTAAGCTAAACCGGTTTGAAATTCAATAGGTCTGAAATGCGGAGGTCTGATAATACCTTGAGGGAAAATACAAAGCATATTTCTCAAATCTCCTACAACATCAACAGAATACTGTAAAGCTTTCATAGCTGATTGAGGAGATTTTTTATTTACTGAATAAGCCCCGCCGCGTCTTAACAAAGGAAATCTGTTAAGTTCTTCAACCATCAAACGAATTTCTTTATGAAATATTCTGTGGGTTATATTGTAAAATACAATTCCGTCCCACCAATTGCAATGCGGGGCAAACAGAATAGTCGGAACATTTGTATCTCCGTCAAAATAATTTTCTGCACCTCTGTATCTGAATGCATAAAAACGATTTTGCAGCATATTAAAGAAAAACATACTTGCAACCCATAGCCAAAACCTGCTTGTTTTAGCCGGTTTAAATTTCTCCTCCTTGTTCCTAAGCTTTGTAGGGGGGATGTCAGAATATAATTGTTCCTCAACTGCCATAAATTAATTCTACTCCAGTAACCACAAATATTCAAATACCTTAAAGGATAATTTTAAGAAAAGTTACAATAAACAGGAAAACTCCCGCTTATAGCGGGAGAAGGAATGAAAGTTAAGTAAACCTGGCGGTTTAATCCACCATTGGGATTATCGTGATTTTTACACGATAATGGCTTGCTTAGTTTTCAGTATAAAATTTTATTTTGGCTTCTAGTTTCTCGATGCGTCCTTCAAGGTCATTTATTCGTTTTTCTTGAGCTTCATATTTTAAATCAAGTTCCTTAATTGCATTTATCATCGCAAAAAACATATCTTCAAAACGTATTCTCAAAAAACCGTCTTTCCCTTTTTTTACTGCATCCGGAAAAACTTTTTGCAAATCCTGAGCTATTAGCCCAACGTGCGGAATTTTCTTTTTATCTTTCTTAAAAGTATAATTATATACTTTTAATTGTTTAATTTTGTCTAAGCCTGAAACACTTTCACTTTCTATATACTTTAAACGTAAATCAGACCATAAAGGATGGGAAAGTTCAATTGGATAAGCTCCACTGCGATGTGCTTCATTAAAGTGTATCTTTCTTAATGTTGGTCCTCCTGCCATATCAGCATTAAATACCCCAACAGGCAGGTCTTGATTTCCTGAAGACCATGTAGAATAATTAGCTGTAGTGTTAACTCTTGCAATTATAGGTCCTTTTACAATTAAAGATCCGTTTATTACTACACCACTACCGTTAACATCGTAACCTCCAATATCAGAATTTCCAGGATATGTAAACTTTTCAGATGTATTATGAACTTCGAGTACAGCATTACCATCATTAAATTTTGATTTACTTCCAATAAATATACGTTCTTCACTATCAGTAGCCCACTTACCTGAAGTTGGACCGGAATTTGCACCTATACAAGTCTTATTACTTCCTGTGACATGATTGCAAGCAAAATAACCAATAGCAGTATTTCTGCTACCCTCAGATGAAGAATAAGTGCCCACAGATGTACTAAAATCTCCATATGCTTTTGATTGATTTCCTACAGACACAGAATAAACTCCAAGAGCTGTTGCATTATTTCCTAAGGCAGTGGATGCGTCATCGTTAGCCTCGCTTGAATGCCCCAAGGCGATAGAACCGCTACCGGCAGATGATGCATCACGCCCAATAGATATTGAAGTACTACCATCCGCTCGAGAATTGGCGCCTATAGAAATAGTATCGATATTGGATGCTATTGTGCCATCCCCGATAGCTATAGCATGGCTCGATGAAGCTGTTGTATAATTAGTACCACTGTAAGATCCACTGCTGCCTATTGCGACACTGCTATTACCACTTGCTGATACTGATGTACCAATGGCAATAGCATCGCCTTCTGAGGCATTAGCATAGGGTCCAATCGAAACCGACTTATCACCTGTTGCCTTAGAAGAAAAGCCAATAGCTACTGTATTAGTCAAAGTTTCATCAAGATTATTAGCGTTTGCACCTATAGCAACATTGCCGTCGCCATCAGCTTTTTGCATTGCATTTGAACCTAATACGGAATTATTATTTCCACTACCGCTGGACATTGCATCGCCGCCGACTATAGTATTGCTCCCGCCGGTGCC
>FR900404.1 GCA_000438175.1 Fusobacterium sp. CAG:439
CCGGGGCGCTTGTTATAACTAAAATCGTTTATCCCGAAACAGGAACACCTGAAACAAGCGAAGATATTAAAATTACTTACAGTAAAAGAAGAAAACCTTATATTAATGTTTTTGACGCAATTTCTGCAGGGGCGTCTGAAGGCATGAAAGTTGCAATTAATGTTGTTGCTATGATTTTGGCACTTGTAGCACTTGTTGCAATGATTGACTGGGTGCTGGGCAATCTTGGTGTATTTATTGTCAAATATCTCCATATAAACTTTGCTTCTTTTGACTTAAATCATCTTTCGTTGAAACTTATTTTAGGCAAAATATTTGCGGTGTTTGCGTATTTTATGGGCGTTCCTTTAAAAGAAGCGACAACTGTCGGAAGTTTAATGGGAACCAAGCTTGTTTTAAATGAAATGGTTGCATATTTTGATATGACGCATTTACCTGCAGCTTTATCAGATAAAGCATTTTTAATCGCAAGTTTTGCTCTTTGCAGTTTTGGTAACTTCGGCTCTATCGCAATTCAACTGGGCGGTATAGGCGAACTGGCTCCGAACCAGCGTAAAAATCTTGCAAGACTCGGCGTAAGAGCATTAATCTGCGGGACTTTGACTTGTTATATGTCAGCCGCAATCGCAGGTGTTTTGTTTAATTAGTTTTATTGCTCTCTGAATAAATCAATAAATTCAACTTCAAAAAAATTCGCAATCGCTATAATTTTATCTAAAGGCGGTATTATTCTACCGTTTTCAACTTTACTTATATATGATGAATCGCAGCCGATAAGTTCGGATAATTGTTTACATGAGCATCCGTAGCGCTTTCTGAGCCGCTTAAGATTATTCAGGAATATATTTATAATCTTTTCATTCATTTAACAATAATCCTATATAATTTGGTAAAAAATGGATTTTAAATCCATTTTGTGCTATAATACTTTTATAAGGAGGTATTATTATGAAAAACGCATTCACACTGGCAGAGGTTCTGGTAACTTTAGGTATTATCGGCGTTGTGTCTGCCATGACAGTTCCGGCACTATTGCAAAATCACCAGAGAAAAAGTTATGTAACCCAAATACATAAGGTTTATAACGAACTGCAGCAGGCAGCTTTGCAGTATATGACGGATAAAAATGCCGTTAATCTTGTAGAAGCAGGATTGACAAATGATATTAATGCGGTTGATACTTTTATGAAAACATATTTCAGAGTGGTTAAAGAATGTGGTTCAGAGCCGACTGAAACTGGCTGTGTCGCTCAGGAATATAAAAAACTTACGGGACAGACAATAACTCCTTTTAATGTTTCTGTTGATTACAGGGCATATGTAATAGCAAGCGGAGCCGTAATCGCACTTATCAGCGAAGGCAATCACTTACAGGTTCATGTTGACATAAACGGACAGAAAGGTCCGAATATCGCAGGACGTGATTTGTTTGCATTTCATGTTTACAAAAACGGGGTTATAGATGATTATGTTTCAGGGGGCAGCCTGCCGCCTTTTACCAGAGAACAGCGCGAAGCTTCATATAATAAATGGTGTAATTCTTCAACATCTACCTGGTACGGATGTTTGGGAAAATTAATAAACGATAATTGGGAAATGACATATTAATGTTTACTTTGGCAAATGTTTCTGCCAATCTCCCTCAAGGTTTTGTATAAATCTGTGAGCATCAATAACATCGTCGTAGTTAATGGGCTCGGGACCTTCCTGAACATCCAATGCCTCATAATTTTTTACGTCAATATCCGTAAATCCGAGAAATGCAACTCCGAAGTTTTTCCCGCAATGTTTGCATTCAAGGCTTATAACAGTTAATCCTTCTTCCTCTCTTTTGATTGTTACCGAATTTTCGTCAAATCCGTTTTTGCACTGAGAGCAGCAAAGATTATTAAATAATTTTTCTATTTTCTTTTTCATAAAGTCCTCACTAATATTATAATTAAAATTTTATTAAAAAATGTTAATTTTTCTCAGAGCATGGGAATAATATAAGTGTAGCGGATTATATATGTCGTTTGGGTTCGCTAGAGCTAACAGATAGGAGTTGTATCATGGAAGCTATTAACTTAATTCTATTCGGATTTATTGTTTATACTGCGTTAATCGTAGTACCAAGCATCTGGGAAGAATTAACAACTGAAGGATAAGTTCCTTTAAAATTTTAGACGAAGCAGAATATTAAGAGTTCCTTTTTTCGTCAAAAATTTTTGAGAGTGTGCAGGTATCTGATTTAACAAGTGTAAGTTGTACGTTATTTGTTTAACGCATTATTTTGTCGCGGGTAAAATTTCGTTTAAACATTTAAGTGCAGCATCGGTGGCAAAATCCATGTCATTTCTTTCCATAATCAGTGGCGGATTGAAATATATGACGTCACCAAGAGGTCTTAAAATAACTCCCTCCATCAAAGCCTTTTTGTAAATTTGGTATCCGGTTCTGAATTTACTGTCAAAAGGCTTTTTACTTTGTTTGTCCTGTACCAGTTCTATTGCATTTATTAAACCGATATGACGTACTTCTCCGACATTAGGGTGTGAAAGAAATTTCTCTTTAATTATATTATTAAAATAAATTGCATTTTCCTGTGCACGCTTTAAAACAGTTCCGTCCTCAAGTATATCAAGAACAGCGTTTGCTGCCGAGCAGGCAAGAGGGTTTCCGCTGTAAGTATGACTGTGCATAAATGCTTTGCCTGTATTATAGTCTGCATAAAACGCATCATAAATTTTTTGAGTTGTAACAAATAATGCCATAGGCATATAGCCGCCTGTTAAACCTTTTGATAAACACATGATATCAGGAGAAACTTCTGCATGTTCAAATGCAAACATTTTCCCTGTTCTGCCGTATCCTGTTGCAATTTCATCTGCTATCAGGTGAACATTATATTTATCACAAAGTTGTCTGAGTTTTTTTAGATATAAGGGCGGGTAAACTTTCATTCCGGCAGATCCCTGAAGAAGTGGTTCAACAAGCATCGCAGCTGTTTCATTTCCGTATTTGGCAAATGTTTCTTCTGCTTTTTCAAAACATTCGCAATTACAATTATCTCTTGTTTTACCGTACGGGCATCTGTAACAATCAGGTCCCTGAATTCTTACAATATCCATTAAAATAGGTTTATAAAGCTTTGTATAAAGGTCGCAGTCTCCGACAGACAGTGCTCCTATTGTTTCTCCATGATAAGCCTCGGTTAATGCCATAAATCTTGTTTTTTGCGGATTACCGGTCTGTTCATGATATTGGAAACTTACTTTCATTGCGGCTTCAATTGCTGAGGAGCCGTTATCAGTAAAATTAAATTTGCATAAACCTTCGGGAAGAATTTTAGAAAGTCTTTCACACAGTCTTATTGCCTGTGTATGGGTAAAATTTGCAAAAATAACATGTTCAAGTTCATCAACCTGTTTTTTTACAGCCTCACTTATATGAGGATTACAGTGTCCCAAAAGGTTGCACCACCATGAGCTTATAACATCTATATATCTTTTGCCTTCTGTATCATAAAGGTAAACTCCTTCGCCTTTTTTAATTACTATAGGTTTCAACTCCTCGTAATCTTTCATTTGCGAACAGGGATGCCATATATATTTCAAATCTTTTTCAATCCAATTTTCCAATTTTTATACCTCATTAAAAATATTTGATAAATCTTTAATATCTTTTTCGCCTTTTTTAACGGCAGCAATAACTTTAATTCCTGTTAAAGCTTCAACCTGAATTTTATTATCTTTTTGCATTAAATCATTTTCATCATAGTTATTTAAGATTATGCCCCTTACTTTAATTCCATTATTTTTTGCATATTCTGCAGTAAGAATGGTCGAATTTATTGTTCCTAATGATGCAGAGGCTACAATCACTATATCAAGCCCCAGAGTTTTTATAACATCTGGAAGCATAATTTTTTCTTTTCCCAAATTAAAAGGGCATACTATCCCGCCTGCTCCCTCTACAACTATGTAATCGAATTCTTTTTTTATTCTTGCAAAATCTGATTTGATTTTTTCAATTTTAATAGGATTATTTTCTATTTCTGAGGCGAGGTGCGGTGATACTGCCGTTTTAAATACGTAAGACACATAGTTTTCAGGCGGTGCATCAATTCCGGCCTGTTTCAAAACATAATTACAGTCACTCGGAATTATTTTCCCGTCGATAATTTCAGCCCCGCTTAAAGCAGGTTTAAAGTACCCGCAATTATAACCGAGTTCGCGCATTTTTTTTACAATTAACGCTGAGATATAAGTTTTTCCGACATCTGTACCTGTTGCTGTTATAAAAACGGCTTTTGTCAAATTTCCTCCTTTAAAAAATTATGCGGCAACTTTATGTTACCGCATAATTTTTTTTATTCAATATTTTTTACAGAGCACCGCCGCCGCCGTCACGGAAGTAATCATAATGTCTTACGTCATCGTAGTTGTTAACGTATTCTGCTTCAACATTTTTCTGGAACTGTGTTTTCGGTACTGCTGCCGTGCTTCTTGAAGCTAACAGTGCATCAATGTTCGGGGCAAGTGTTAATTCAAAGTGAAAACGTCCGTATTTTCTGTCAGGTTCCCAATGGTTGCTGACTAAAGGATAGCCCCAGTATAATCTTGCACTTAAATCTCCGGGAAGCTGAACTCTTAAGCCCATACCTAAAGATGCCGCAAAATAGCTGCCGCCGTATACATCTTCGCTTGCTGTCGGGAAAATTCCTGCCGTATCTGCGAAAATTGCACCTTTAACATATTTTCCGATAAACGGTATTTTTTCTCCGGATTTAGGACTTGTAATTTCTCTCGGTAAAAGCGGGAACATTAACTCGCCGCTGATGAAATAACCGTTTTTACCAATCATCATACCTTCAGAATAACCTCTGACAGTAGCCAAACCACCTGTCTGCATCTGATCTAAGTATGGAATTCTTTTATCACCAGGTATGATTTGATAATTACTTCTCAATTGTCCGATAATACCGTGAGAGAAATCGTGCAATCTTACCGCACTTCCGCTGTATTTAAAATAATTATTATCTCTGTCGCTGTTAAATATCGGGAATGAATAATAAGCATTTTGATTTAAATACCAAATACCGTATTTAGTATCTTTTCTTAACATCAAAGCCAATTCTGCGGATGTTACGTTATCCGTACTTCCGATTGCATCTCTAACAGCCTGATCTACTTCAGGAATTCCCATGCTGAAATTTGAAAATGTTCTTGCTCTTTTATAATTAATTCCTGCGTAAGTTTTTAATTCTAATCCCGGTTTTCTTATAACGGGCTGCATATAGTACAATGAATACTGGTAAGCATTACTGCCGAGATTTAGGAATGTCATCGGACCGTATTTAATATCAGCAAACGTAGATGAGAACATAAAGCCGACACGTCCGTCTTTTTTATTAACAGGGAAGTTGTAATCAAAGAACGGGCTCTGTGCTCCTCTGGAGAAGTAAGACCCTAATGACATTCGGTCTCTGTGTCCGAATAAGCTGTCCGCATAAATCATTGCACCGCCGCGGATGCTTCCGGTACTGTAACGCCCTGCATTATCCATAATACCCATTACGTGGAACGGAAAATTTTCTTCAGCAACAAGTTCAATGTCAGTTGTTCCCGGTTTTTCACCGGCTTTTAAGTTAGCTGATAATTTAACACCTTCATTATATCTGTTGAAATCAAGAACATCTTTTTCAAGTTCAACGATATCAAATAATTCCCCTTCTTTTTGAGGCAGTCTTGTCGTAATATATCCGTCTTTAGTCCATTTATTTTGTTCAACGGTAATATTACCGATTTTACTTTCGGTTAAGGCGATATAAATATTACCGTTTTGTACTGTTTGTTCGGGTAGAAATGCTCTGGCTGTTACAAAGCCTTTTTCTGCATATAAGTTATTAATACTGTCAATTACTTTTTGAATATCTTCAATAAAAACATTCTTACCTACAATAGGTTGAACTAATTTATTAATTTCTTCTTTTGTCAAAATTTCAGACGGTGCAACTTCTACAGAGTTAACAAATACACCTTTTGTATTCAGTTCTTCAACTGTAGCCTGCTGGATTGAGCCGCCGTTGTAATTTTGGATAATCTGATTGCCTGCATCAGGATCTTTTTCAAGTTTTTTTCTCTGTTGATAATACTGGTAATCATCTTCTCTTAATTTATCCTGAAACTGGTCGCGTAAATGGTTCATGTCGTGACCCTGATTCATACCGGCTTCGGCACCGACCTGACTTCCAAATGCTCCCGGGGTAATTGTTGCTCCTCCTAACGCATCTGCATTTGCAGGGGTTGAAGATGCAGGAACGGCTAAGGCAAAGCACATACACATGATTGCGCTTAAGAAATGTTTTCTGGAATTTATCTTTTTCATTTATTCACCTTTTTATAATTTTAAAATTATATTAATTAAGTCCGGTCAATTTTATTTTTGCGCACAGGAGCTTGAATAGAAACGATTTCTTAACTTTTATTAAGATATAGTAACAAAAGTTAATTTTTCAACAAAATCCGATTTGACCTGCTATTATTATATAAGATATGAGTGTGCTTGTAAAGATTAAATTTTAAAATTCAGTTCTTTAGAGTATGAGTTTTAGTTAATTTGGTGCAGGCGATGTATAAGGGAGAAAATATGAACAACAAAATGAAATTTTTTGCAGTTGGTTTATCAACATTTGTTATCGGGGTATCTTTAAGCAATTTTGCTATGTCTGATGTACCGTCCAAAATTGCCGTGGTTGATGTTCCTCAAGTTGTAAACTCTTCTTCTCAGGTTCAGGCTTTGAAGAAAGAACAACAGGCTAAGACAAAAGAGATAGTAGCTTTTGTTGAAAAAGCAAGAAAAGATGTTGCGGCTACGACTGATGTAAAGAAAAAACAAGCTTTGGAAGCTAAATATAATAAAGAATTAAATGCAAAAAAATCAGCAATGGATAAAAATTATGCTTCTAAATTAACAGCTATTGATGCTGCTATTTCAAAACAGATAGAAGCTCAGGCTAAAGCAGGCGGTTATGATATTGTATTGGCAAAAGGCATAGTTCTTTACGGCGGTTCTGATATTACTGATGCAGTGAAAAAAGCTGTTAAATAATGACAATATTTATTAATAACAAAAATCCCGACCTTGAAAGATCGGGATTTTTGTATTTTTAAATATCTTTGTAAGAGCCTGCAAATTTGTCTGTATATATTGTATGCAGTAATTCGTGCGCCTTATGGGAATTAGGTTCTTCCAAATATTCATTATATAATTTTCTGATGGAAGGATTAAAGTGTGATTTTCTCAGCGGCATTTCTGTATCTTCTTTGTAAAGCCCCTGTGCGCGTTCTTCCTTAATCTTAGAATTGTCGCAGCTCCTCGGCTGCCCGCCGCCGTTTATGCAGCCTCCCGGGCAAGCCATAACTTCAAGCATTTGAAATTGAGCTTTACCCTCTTTAATTTCTTTAAGAGCTTTTTCAGCTTCTTTTAAAGTTGATACAACTCTTACAACAAGCTTTGTACCTTTAAGGTCAAGCTCAATATCTCTGCATCTGTTTGAAGTGCCTCTCATTTGTTTTATATCAACATCGTTTAAAGGTTCATTTGTTGCAAATTCATACGCTGTTCTCACAGCAGCTTCGGCAACTCCTCCTGATGCTCCGAAAATTGTACCGGCTCCGGTATATTCTCCAAATGGTGAATCCGGATTTTCAGCTTCAAGAGCATTAAAGTTAATTCCCGCTTCCTTAATCATACGACCGAGTTCCTGTGTTGTTAAAACATAATCTGTATCGGGCTTTCCGTTATGAGAAAGCTCAGGACGTTTGCATTCATATTTTTTTGCGGTACAAGGCATAATACCCACAACAACGAGATTTTCTCTGTCTATGTTAAAGTGCTCGGGCACAAGTGTTTTTAACACTGGAGAAAGCATACTCATCGGAGATTTACAGCTTGATAAGTGATGTAACATATCAGGGTGCTCTGTTTCAAGGTATTTAATCCAGGCAGGGCAGCAGGATGTAAACATCGGAAGGTTTTGACCGGATTTAAGACGGGTAAGAAATTCCGTTGCTTCTTCCATAATTGTCAAATCCGCACCGAAGTTTGTATCAAAAATTAAGTCAAAACCGATTTTACGCAAAGCCGCATTCATTTTGCCGATTGAATTGACACCGGGTTCAAGTCCGAACATTTCGCCTATTGCAACTCTTGTTGCCGGAGCCATTTGAACTACAACTTTTTTATCAGGATTTGTAACTTCTGACCAAACCTGTTCTATATCCGATTTTATTGTTAATGCTCCTGTTGGGCATACTGCTGCACATTGACCGCAGTTTACGCAGTCCACCTGTCCTAAAGGTCTGCCGTTCATAGGCTGTACAACTGTTTTTGAGCCTCTGTTGGCAAATCCGAGAACCGAATGCCCCTGAAATTCTGTACAAGCCCTTACGCAGGCACCGCAAAGAATACATTTATTCGGATCGCGGACAAGAGAAGGAGAACTGTCGTCAATCGGTAAATATTCATCCAATTCTTTGTCAGGATAACGAATGCTTCTGATACCGTATTCTTCCGCATACTGCTGTAATTCACAATTGCCTGATTTTTCACACGTTAAACAGCTTTTGTCGTGGTTTGCAAGAAGAAGTTCAAGAACAGTTTTCCTTATTCTTCTTGTTCTTTCCGTGTTTAAATGTATTTTCAATCCGGCTTCGGGCGGCATTGTGCAGGAAGATTGAATACCTCTGCCTTCAACTTCAACCACGCACATTCTGCATGCTCCGAATGATGTTAAGTCGGGACGGTAGCAGAATGTCGGAACATTCATCCCTGCTTTTCTTATTACTTCCAGAAGGTTCGGTTCGTCTGTAAATTCAACTTCTTTTCCGTCTATAAATAATGTTTTTTTATCTGTCATTTTATTTATTCCTTATAAATTATTCAAGTACAATTGCTCTGAACGGGCAGTTAGTTAAACAAGCCTCACATTTAATACATTTTTCCTGATTAATATGGTGAGGATTTTTAACCGTGCCTTCAATAGCTCCCACAGGGCAAAGTCTGGCACATTTTGTACAGCCTTTGCATAAAGATTCGTTAATTACAATCTTTTTCATTGCCGTACAAACTCCAGCAGGACATTTTTTGTCTTTAATGTGAGCAATATATTCGTCCCTGAAATATTTTAAAGTTGAAAGAACAGGGTTTGGAGCGGTTTTTCCCAGACCGCAGAGAGAACCGTCTTTAACCGCATGGGCAAGTTCTTCCAGAGTGTCTAAGTCTTTCATTTCACCTTTGCCGGCTACAATTTTTTCCAGAATTTTCAGCATATTTTTTGTACCTTCACGGCAGGGAACACATTTCCCGCAGCTTTCGTGTTGTGTGAAGTTCATGAAAAATCTTGCAACTTCTACAATACAGGTTTTGTCGCTCATTACTACAAGTCCGCCGGAACCAACCATTGCCCCCGCTTTTATAAGGTTATCGTAATCCATAGGGATATCAAGATGTTCTTCTGTCAAACATCCGCCTGAAGGACCGCCGATTTGAACAGCCTTAAATTTTTTGCCGTCACGCATTCCGCCGCCAATATCAAAAACAATCTGTCTTAATGTTGTTCCCATAGGAACTTCAATAAGACCGGTGTTATTTACTTCACCTGTAAGAGCAAAAGTTTTTGTCCCTTTCGAAGTTTCCGTACCCATTTTCGCAAACCAGTCAGCACCGTTAAGGACAATAACCGGAACATTGGCTAATGTTTCTACATTGTTGATTAAGGTCGGACGTCCGAATAAGCCTTTATTAGCCGGGAAAGGCGGTTTAGGGCGGGGCATTCCGCGTTCGCCTTCTATAGAAGCGATTAATGCGGTTTCTTCTCCGCAAACGAAAGCTCCTGCTCCTTCTTTAATATGAATATCAAGTGAAAAATCGCTTCCCATAATATTTTTGCCTAAAAAATGTCTTTCTTCGGCGTCTTTAATAGCTTTTCTCAAACGTTTAATAGCCAGAGGATACTCGGCTCTTACATAGATATAACCTTCATCAGCACCGATTGCAAATGCTGCAATTGCCATTCCTTCAAGAAGTTTATGCGGATCGCCCTCCATAACAGATCTGTCCATAAATGCACCGGGGTCGCCTTCGTCGCCGTTGCATACAATGTAGGATTTTCCGCCTTTGTTTGCTGCCGTAAAACGCCATTTGCGTCCTGTGGGGAAGCCGCCGCCGCCTCTGCCGCGAAGTCCTGATTTTTCAATTGTTTCTATAACAGCATCGGGGTTATTTTCTTCCAATACCTTAGATAAAGCTTCATAACCTCTTACGGCAATTGCTTCATCAATGCATTCGGCGTTTATGTTACCGCAGTTCGCAAGTGCAGTTCTTGTTTGTTTTGCATAAAAATTAATATGTTCATCATTCAAAACATGTTCGTGAGTTTTAGGATCAACATATAGTAATCTTTCCACAGGTTTGTTATTTTTAATGTGGCTTTCATAAATTTCTTCCACATCTTTTTCTTTAACTTTCACATAAGTAACGTGTTTATCGGGGATTACGACAAGAACTCCCTGTTCGCAAAAGCCGTGGCAGCCTGTAGGAACAATTGTCATTTTGTCATAATCTGTCAGAACTGATACATCTGCACCAAGTTCTTTAAATTTTTCTATGACATTGAGAGAACCGTTTGCAACGCAGCCTGTTCCCGCACATACAAGAACCCTGAGCCCCTGTTTTGTCATAAGTTCTTTTGCTTTATTTTGTTCTTCTTTAATATCAATGTTTAAAGCTGTTTTTTCCATTAGTTATCCTCCTTCATTAATGTTTCTAATACTATGGTTATAGCATCAGAGGTCATCTGAGGATAAACTTTGTCATTTATAACAACAACGGGTGCAAGCCCGCAGGCACCCAGACAGCTAACCGTTTCCAGTGAAAATAAACCGTTATCGCTTGTTAATTGACCTTCCGGCATATTTAATTTAGCTCTGATTGCGTTTAAAACCGGCATTGAGCCTCTGACGTGGCAGGCTGTTCCGTCGCAAACTTTTATTTCATATTTGCCTTTAGGCTCAAGAGAAAACTGCGCATAAAACGTAGCAACTCCAAATACCGTAGCAGGTGATAACCCTTCTATTTTTGTTCCGATATAAATTAAGGCTTCTTCAGGCAGGTACCGGTAAACTTCCTGAACTTTTTGTAAAATCGCAATCAGGTTAGATTTTTTGTAATCGTAAGAACAGATAATTTGATCTAACTTGGATGTGTCGATTTTATGAGGGTTTTCTACACTCATCTCGAACTCCTATGTATTCAATTTTCTAATTAACCCCGATTGTATAATTAATAGAAAAGGACATAAAAATATACAATCTTAACAGAATTATTACATAAGAGCCTGCGAAAATCAAGTTTATTTAGTATTTTTAGATGTTACTTCTTTTGTCAGTTCTTCTATATTTCTGTATAAATTTCTTAAGAAAGTATCTTCTGTATTTTTAATACTTTGCCTTACAATATCTGTACAATCCGACAAAATTGGTATTATAATAGGATTTTCCGAAACTTTTGGATAAAGTCTGTCCGTATCGGCATCAACAAGTTTTGCTTTTGCGTTGCCCGTAAGTAAATCTGTTACAATAACATTAAGTTTATTATCAGCAGTTGTATTGTCGGGGGGGGGGGCACTTCCAGGCATTATAAATGTTTATGGATACTCCTTTTTTCTCGGCATAGTTTGCTATTACCGAGCGTGCTGTGTACATTTGATTAAAAGAGTCAACCGGAGTTGTTACATCATGAATTTTTACATATCTGTTTATTCTTTCTTCATTCTGTAATATTTTTCTTTTAACATTGTTTGATTGAATACTGTTTATAAGTCTTTGAATTTTCATTTTTTTCTCCTTTGCAAATCTATAAGGTTTGCAAATAAATAAAATTGCCATTATGTAAATAAATTTTAACTTATATAATCTTATTACAATAATCTTTTATCGGGCATATTTCGCACATAGGTTTTTGCGGTTTGCATACATTTTGACCATGGGTTACAAGCAGTGTGTTTATATCTATCCAGTATTTTACGGGAAGTTTTTCACGCAGGGCAAATTCTGTTTCTTCCGGATTTTTTGTTTTAACATAACCGATACGATTAAAAATTCTGTGTACATGAACATCTACACAGATTGCGGGTTCGTTAAATCCTCTGGAAATGGTTAGATTTGCTGTTTTTCTGCCTACACCGTTGAACTTGCAGAGTTCTTCAATGGATTTCGGAACTTTTGAGTTATATTTTTCAACGAGCTCTTTTGAAAGTTCAACTATTTGTTTTGCTTTATTTGAATAAAAGCCAACGGGATAGATGGCTTTTTCAAGTTCTTTTACATCGCATTTTGCAAAATCTTCCGGAGTTTTACCGAGTTTGAGCATTCTAAGAGTTGCGGGGTAAGTAGTTTTGTCATTTGTTCTTAAACTAAGAATACACGAAATCAATACAAGATATGGATCATTGAAGTTATCCATTAATCCTACAAAATCACTTTGCTGTTGTTTTGCTTCTTTTAGTAATTTTACGATTTTATCTATGTTAATATCATTTTTCATATAATTTATTATATAACAATACTTGTTAAATCTACTGCTATTGAAAATTTTTGTAAAATAATTTATAATAAGTTAGTAATTGTAATATTGAAAGGAGCAATATATATGAGAAGAACAGAATTAATCCCGAAAATGTCGGGGGGGGGGCATATTTAAGCTCCTTACAAGCATTCACTCTGGCTGAAGTGTTGATTACGCTGGGTATAATCGGTGTTGTTGCCGCTATGACAATGCCTGCTTTGATAGCAAATACCAAGAAAAGCGAGTATAGCAGTAAACTTAAAAAGGTTTATTCATCGTTGTCGCAGGCTGTTTTGCTTGCGGAAAACAATACCGGAATGTCAAGTCTTGATTGGGGGAGAAACGGTTTAATACAGGATGAGAGCGGGGAGTTTGATGAAGTATTAAACGACAGTGAAAACTATAATTTTTTTATGACTTATTTTGAACCTGTTTTAAAGTATACGTCCATAGAAAAAGGAGGCTATATTGAAACTGACCATGGTGAAAAGTTTGAAGGAACAAAAGTTTACTTGTCTGACGGAATAGTTTTGACTTTTACCAACGGATCTTGTTTTGATATTGTTGCTGACTTAAACGGCAACAAACGTCCAAATGAGGAAGGTCGTGATATTTACAGGTTCTTATTATGTCCTAGAGAGAATGCAAAAACATTTTTCGGAAATGAAAACCAGAGTTTTGGAACCTATGCTCCGGTAAGGGTGTCATCAAGAGACGACGCTCTGCAA
>FR900405.1 GCA_000438175.1 Fusobacterium sp. CAG:439
TCGCTCCTTTCTTACTTATATCAGTTTGCGGGTCCAGCGGCTACGCCGGCTCCTTTCAATGAAAAACGTTTATAACATTTTTATTATAAACGTTTTTCATATTTTTTTCAAGATTTTACTAATAAGTCATTTCCCAGTTATCATTCAGAATTTTTCCAAAACAACCGTCTATCTCAATACCCTTTTCACAGTTTTCTTCAAAAAGTTTTTCCCTGTATTCATTTGTTAACGGAGCAGTTATATCTGCATTAGCTCCATTCGTATCATCAATGTATCCATTATTGTATACATAAAACCAAAATATATCTCGACCTGCAACATTAGGACCTTTTTGCCCGTTAATATCAATTCCTATATTCATTATTCTTCCACCTGCGATATCAGCAAACATCGGTCTGATTGCCGCTCCGCTTGCAAGGACAAAAGATTTATAATTTTTGTCATAAGTAGTTAAAACATTTCCTGTTAAAGATTTATACTCAGACGCAAAACAATTGTCCATTGTGTCGCACTCTTGTACAACCTTAAAGTAGTTTCTTATAAAAGAATGGACTGCATTATTATCTCTAAGCCCTGCTTCTTTTAAGTTTAATGCGTTATTGTCATTTTGATATTGAACAAACGCCTGCGACATCTCATTATAAACTTTATGAAGCTGTGTTACATAAGTTTTACGCTGATGATTTTGCAT
>FR900406.1 GCA_000438175.1 Fusobacterium sp. CAG:439
CCTTTTTTTACTGCATCGGGAAAGACTTTTTGCAAATCCTGTGCAATTACGCCGACATGAGGTGTTTTGGTTTTATCTTTTTTCAAAGTATAGTTAAAAACTGTTAATTGGCGAATTTTGTCTAGACCGAAGGTAAATTCTTTTCCTAAATATTTAAGACGTTTATCAGAAAAAGTAAAAGGATTACCGCTGTTAGGAGATTTAAAATAGCCGCGGGATGCACTGCCGAATTCACCGCTTACCTGATTTGACGCGCCGTTCCAATCCATGTTTATCGGCTCTAATTGACCTCCGGTACGACCGATACCGTTTACACCTCCTTCACCGTCAAATGATCGGTCGTCTACCCATGCCATTGATGTTACAATACCGCCTTTCACAATCAGTGCTCCGTTAACTACAACAGTAGCAGGTGCAATTGTTCGTCCGCCTGACATAACATAATTCCAACCAATTCCGTTATGGATTTCTAAAGGAGCGGCACCATCGTTATATGCTGATCGGCTTCCGATAAATATTCTTTCAACACTGTCACTTGCCCAGCTGTCACCGCTTTTAGGCCCCGAATTAGTGCCTATAC
>FR900407.1 GCA_000438175.1 Fusobacterium sp. CAG:439
CAATTTAGATATTCACTCCGTTTTTGCCAAACCATACAATGCACGTGCAAAAGTTATAGAAAGATTTTTCTTAGATTTTCAGGAAGAATTTGAGAAACTTATGCCAAGTTATATCGGTACTTCAATTGAAAACCGTCCTGCGTGGATGAATAGAAATGAAAAATTGCACTTGCAACTTCATAATCAACAAACAAAAGGAAATATTCCGACAGTACAAGATGCTATTAAATATATTAATGCCTGGCTGGAATACAGAAATCAAAAAGCCTGTCCTAATGACCGTTCAAGGAGCATTCAAGAGGTATTAAACTCTGTTCGGAAACAAGATATTAATAAATCTGCACTTGATTATTTAATGATGAAAACAGAATCAAGGACAATAAACAAGCATGGAATAACGTTCCTCGGAATGCATTACAGGAGTGATGTTATTCTTGGACTTCGGGATAAGGTTTATGTCCGTTACAGTTTATTTGACCTTTCAAAGGTTCAAGTTTATTCAATGAAAGGTGAATTTTTATGCGTGGCACATAGGGTTCAGAAAGTTCACCCGATGGCAAATGTTCTCGGCACAGTTAAAGATATGGAAGAATACAAGCAGCAGTATCAAAGGCAGCAGAAAATTAAAAGCCGGCTTGTTAAACAAATTAAAAAGACATTCACTAAAGATGAACTTCAAGTTTTAGAAATTGAACCGGAACCTGTTTTAGAAATAGAAGAACAACCTAAGCCAAAGCGTGAACGGAAGTTAACCTCTCGTGAACGGCAGATGAACGTACCGATGTTTAATTCAAATTATGAAAAATACGAGTGGTTGATGGAAAACGGCTGTACAAATCCTGAACAAAGGAAATGGCTCGCCGATTACATAAGAAGTGATGAATATATAAATATATATGGAGACGAAAACGATGAAAAAAACATTTATTAAAACAAAAAACGTCAAGCGGTTTGTAGCTTTGATGGACGAGTTGCAAAAACTTCCGCCGAACATTCCAAAACTGGCATTAGTTTACGGAGACCATGGGCTTGGGAAATCTCAGACAATCCAGTGGTGGGCGGATAAAAACGATTCTGTATATGTTCGGGCAACGCAAGGGATGACGAGCAGATGGCTTTTATCTGAAATTGCGGAGGAGCTTGGAGAAGAACCTTACTGGCACACGCAGGAAACTTTTGAACTCATAGAAAATTATTTAAGGCAGAATCCTAAGATTATTATTGTTGATGAGATTGATTATTTGATTGAAAAGCATACGGTTGAAACTTTGAGGGATTTGCACGATAAAACCACCTGCCCGATAGTTTTAGTCGGAATGGGAGCGGCAGATAAAAAACTCGCAAGATATCCGCATTTAGTCGATAGGTTGTACAAAACTTTGAGATTTGAACAGTTTAATGCTGAAGATATTAGAGAAATTATTGAAAACTTGACAGAACTCAATTTTACAGATAATGGAATAAACTACCTTGCAACAAGGACAAACCAATTCAGACAACTGGTTAAGTTAATTAATAAAATAGAAAAACTGTCGGAAACAAACAAAATTGATGAGATAGACGAATACACATTGAAAGGACTGCTCAATGAAAGAACGAGTATTAAAGCTTTGCAGAAGGTTGGATAAATTTACACTTGATGAAATTTCAACTATTGCTGAAGATGTTGATGAGGCTGTTTTAGAGTTACTTCTCTTGACATTGGTTAAAGAGGGAAAATTAACTTTAAGAAATGACCTGTATTTTTATAATAAACAGAGTTTTAATAAAAAATATTCCATATTATCTTATTATCCGGCAAAGATTTTGGATATTGTAATACGTTGTTTTTGCCTTTCAATTCCGGCATATAAAGCCAAAGACGTAATTGGTATTGCAGAAAGTTCTACGATGCAATTATATTATATTTTTAGGGAGTTAATTTACGAACGGCAGACAAATAAATTAAAATCACTATATGATAAATCTCCGCAGCAAGGCAGAAACAGAATTTTTTACGATGAGGAATTTTCTTTTTATGTTTACGATAATCAGGTCTTTGTAAGTGAAAAATCATTTCAAAGCCCTGAAGAAAAAGCATTTACAAAACCTGAAATTCAAGAATTCAAAAAGGTTTACAGTTATCTGACGAGATTTACCTCTCACAATTCAAACAAAGTTGACCTGCTGCAAAAACTCGCCGAGGGAATCTGGAGGAGAAACAAGGAATTTGAGGAACTTTATTTTGATTTAAAAGTTAATTTACTTAATATTTCTTCATAAACTTTTCCCCGATTTTTTTAATAGTCCTTATCCTTTTTGTTATCTGATTTTAAAGTAAATATAAAAAATTCGTTCATTTTTTCTGTTCCTGTTATTACTGTTTTTTATTTTCAAAAGTCGGGGAATATTCCCCGCTGTTGATTTTTCGCCTATTCCATAAATAAATAATTTTCATATAATTGAATTATAGGTTAAAGATTTCCCGGTAGAGCCAGTCATATTGCCTTATTAGGCATATTCTGCTGTGCAAAAAATACTGGACAGTCGGCTTATAGAAAAATTTTCAAAATCTTATACAGCTTGATTATAGACAACTAACTATATCAAGAGAGGATTGAAAAATATGTCAAATTGTGTTTATTGCAAAAAACAAATTTTAACTAAATTTATTTTTTCCCTTTTGGATCTTAAATCAAAAGAAATTCAGATGGCTTTGAATATTTCCAAAAGTGTAGTAAGCCGCTATTTGACTGGGGAGAGAGGGTGTCCGGAAATTGACCTTTATATTATTGAAAAGATTTTCGGAATAAAAGTAAAGGATTACACAATTAATGAATGAAACCAAGCAAGTAAAATCAAATATTCCGGCTTGGATTTCAATTCAAGAAGCGTGTAATCTTTTGAATGTCAAAGAGAAGACACTCAAAAATCGCTGCTACAAAGGTGATTTTATTTATAAAATTGAAGTAAAAGATAATATAAAACAAATTTTTATTCGTTATTCATCTTTACCTATATCCAAAAAAATTGACAACGAATCTGATAATAAAAAATATTCTGAAGCCCCTTTATGGTCACGCATTCAGGCAGATAAATACATAGATGTTATCCAAAAAAGTCTTTGTTTGAGAGGCAGAGCCTTAAAACTGTTCATCGAAAATTGGAATAAAAATAATCCTGATAACCAAACGTCTTATTCTTCCTTAATTAGAATGAGAAATAGATACTTTGCTTGTGGAATAAATGGTTTACTATCAAGATATGGAAACAATTCAGGCAGATCAATAATAAAAGATTGCTATTTTGATTACTTCAAAAATTTGTATTTGATGGAGGGTGCTCCCTCTTTACAAACCTGTTGGGATTTGACACTTGGCTATGCAATGAGAGAAAACGGAGTTGAAAGAGTCAATTTCCCAAGTTGTTCAACCTTTAAACGCAGGTTAAGACGTGAAGTACCAAAACAAAGTATTTATTTAGCGAGATATGGGGAATCTGCTTGGAATAGGAAATACGGCAATTACATTGATAGAGACTATTCTACTGTAATTTGCGGAGAAGCGTGGGTTTCAGATCACGCTCAAATAGACGTTGCCTGTCTGAATTCAGACGGCAGCGTTGTTTTTCCTTGGGTTACTGCTTGGAGAGATTACAAATCAGGCAAATGGCTCGGTTGGATATTGCAATCAGGAAATCCAAATTCGGATCATATTTTTCAATCATTTTATTATGCGGTCAATGAATTTGGCTTACCTAAAGATGTCATCATAGATAACGGCAAGGACTATCGTTCGAAAGACTTTGCCGGCGGACGTCAATTTAAAGTTGAAACCAATCAACGCAAAACAAGGTCTATGCTTGGAGAATTGAATGTCAATGTACACTTCGCTCTTCCATATAATGCACAGACAAAACCAATTGAAAGAGATTTCTTAAAAATAAAGGAACTGCTCTCTAAACACTGTGTTGGATATCGTGGCGGCAATGTTGTTGAACGACCTGAAAAACTTGCAAAAGAGATTAAAGCAGGAAAAATCATTCCGTTTGAACAGTTTAAGGAAATATTTGACGATTTTGTGATTAATGTCTTAAACAAACGTCCGTCACAAGGTAAAAATCTTGCGGGATTATCACCAAACCAATTATTTAATCAGGAATTTGCAGAAAAAATCAGACCATCAAAAGATGCTCTTAAATTGTTCTGCATGAGGACATCAAAAACATTCACAATTATTAGAAACGGCATTAAGGATAATGAACTCGGTATTACTTATTGGGCTGATTGGATGGTTTCAAAAACGAGATTAAAGGTTTATCTCCGTCGGGATGTTCAAAATTACAAAGAGGCTTGGGCTTTTAGAGCCGATAATAACGAATTTGTCGGCAAAGTTACTGCGGTCAAAGCTGTTGCGGCTCTTCAAGCAGACGAAATTTCAAAAGAAGCTTTCAAAGAGGCTATGGCTATTAAAAAACGCAGTTTGAAGATTGCAAAATCATATATTAAACAAACTCGTGAGATTAGCCTTGAAGAAAAATGTGCAAATTATAAAGCCGCATACGCAAGCGTTGAAAAGCAAACCAAGCCAAAAGTTTCGTTAATCGCTAACACCAAAATGGATAAAGTTATTCAAAAAAGTAAAGAAATGGAATCCTTTGGGAAATACGATTTATCAATGTTTTTAAACGATAGCAAGCCAGAAGAAAAACCGCTCTATTTATACGAGACGGATAAAATTCTCGATCAAGAATTAAAAGGAGTCGCCAATGGATATTAGAGCCGAATTAAAAGATTTGATGGAATCTAAAAATTACAGTATAGCATACGTTTCAACCGCTACAGGGATTGCTAAGTCTACAATCAGTATGTGGATGAACGGTAATTACAACGGCAAAAACGATAAAATTACCGATGCTATAAATAATTTTATCCAACGTGAACACGAACGTTCCGGCAACAGCGACCTGCCTTTTGTAGATATTTCAACGGTTAAATATATCACTGAAATCGGCAGACTGTGCCATACACAGGGTAAAATCGGAGTTTGTGTCGGTAAAGCCGGACTCGGTAAAACCGTTGCCGTAAAAAGATATACCAAAGAATTTATGGACTCAATCCTTATTGAAAGCGATTCAGGCTACACTGCAAAATCTCTTCTCAAGGAAATCCACAGACGTTTAGGACTTTCCGGTAAGGGTTCGGTTTATGATTTGATGGATGAAGTCGTCAGAAAATTAAACCAATCAGGCAGACTTTTGATTATTGATGAGGCTGAAAATCTTCCATATAGAGCCTTAGAAATTACTCGCCGTATCCACGATAAAACAGGTGTAGGTATCCTTTTAGTGGGTAGAGGAATTCTGCTTGAAAACCTGAAAGGTTACAACAATCAGTATGACCAGCTGTATTCAAGAGTAAAATTTACAAAAATTATAGACAAAATATTGATTCAAGACGTCATAAAAATTCTTGAGTCTATCGGTCAGAATACAAAACTTGCTGAAACGTATCTTCAGTATTCGGATGGAAACACAAGAAGATTAGAACACTTAATTTCCCACAGCATCAGCATTGCCAAATTTAACGGTAAGGCTGAGGTCGATGATGCTGTGATTAAACAAACTTCCAAATTATTAATGGCATAGCGGCTTGTGAGCAGAGGATGAAAGCGTCAGCGTATCCGTTTAATGCGAACAAGCCAAGAAGGGAGATATTAAATGAACGGTAAGAAATTCCAACCCGACACTTCATTATGGTTACACATATTTTTAATAGCTCTAGCCATTTTTATTTTGGGAGTACAAATCGGAATCAAGCACGGACGTGAATTACAGCTTGAAGAAATGAGTATTAAATATGGCTACGACTTTTCAGATTAGAAAAATTCATGCATTAAAAAATGTTATTGGTATGGATGACGATTTATATCGTGAAATGCTTATGTCTTTTGATGTTACATCATCAAAGGATTTGACATTTACTGAAGCGGCAATTTTTGTAGATATCCTTGAAGATAAAGCTGTAGCTATAAACAAATGGATTAAACAGCCGAAAAAATATGCGGATTTGAATCGCACAGAAAATATGGCATCTGATGCACAACTCAGAATGATTGAAGGTTTGTGGAGAGATGTCTGCTATTTCAATGATGATAAATTTGCGAAAAAATCCCTGCGAAAGTTTTTAAAATCAAAATTTAAGGTCGATGACATTATGTTTTTGACCAGAGCCAAAGCCTGTAAAGTTATTCAGGCAATAACGGCAATAAAAAAGAAATTAAAAGAAAAAAGTGCGGCCACACTTGAGTAGTAGAAGAGAAAGTAAAGGAGAAAAAATGATGCTAACAGCAGAAAAAACAACCGATTCAATGGGTTCAATGATGAAAAACCAATTTTTTGGAGAAGTCTCTCACAGTTCTGATGATCCTAAAGAATGTGCAATGATGGGATTAATCAGAAATCAAAAAATTGACCTTGAAGAGCGTTTGAACGATGCAAAATTGAAGTTTGCCGATGCAAATCTGGTTAAAGATAACTGGAGTTGTGCTAAAGAACGTGAAATTGATTGCAAGGTTCTTGAAGGACAAATCTTCATCTTATCCAAGATCGAACGAGACTTAGAAGATATGCTTACCCCTGCAAAAATGCCTCCCGACTAAGGTTTACACGAGGTCGAAACGGTCGGCTGTGCTGACCGTCTTAGAGTAAGGCTCTAACTGATGAGACCAATTAAAAGTAAAGGAGACAAAAATGGGCAACACAGCACTACTAGTTTTAGAACGAAAAATTACAGAGTATCAGGTGGACATTGAGAATTTAAAAATCAAAATTGCAGATTGTGCCATTAAAGCACATAGCACCCCTCCTCAAGAAGTCAATGTTATTTTTGACAACTTACATCAAATGGCAAAGCTAATTAATGAAGTCAAGCCAAAAGAAGTTATGCTTAGTGAATTATTTAAAACTAAATTAAAAATCGAAGATGAGCTTGAGCAAGAGTTAGAAATGGCAAAAGGCTAAAAAGGTCGAAACGGTCGGCTAACAGTGCAAGCTGACCGTCTTAACGTAATGCGTTAACTGATGAGACCATCATTAAATAAGAGGAGATTATGGATTACAAGCCTTGGATGGATTTAATAAAACCTGAAGATATGCCAAACGATGACTTGAAGTTCATCGCAGAATCTGCCGGCATAAAATCCGCCTTGGCTCTTATTTTCTGCTCGCCGGGATTAACCGTAAGTATCCCGAAAAATCCGTTTCGTGAAATAAAAGAAAAATATATCATGAGCCAGTATGACGGCAGAAAATACACAGTAAACCGCCTCGCAATCGAATGTGATTTATCTCAAAGATATATTTATAAAATTATAAAAAAAAATCTCCACAAAAAGCACAACTTGCCAAAGTCGGATAAATAGTGAATCTTTAAACATCACTTCTTTACTCTAGTGTTTAAACATTAGAGTTTTTCTTGTATAATTTATTTTACATGAGGGGATAACATGCCGGTATTAGAAAAACAAAAACCTTTATATAGACACGATTGTAAAGATTGCATATATTTAGGTTCTGATGAAATCAGAGATTATTATTTTTGCGTTGAACATTCTATATCCGATTCCGGCTCTCTTATTATAAGACTGGGGAATCAGCCGAGCGATTATTTTTCAATGCCTGTAAATGTAATGCAGGAAGCTCTTGAGTCGTCTAGTTTTATTGATGAAGAAAACGTATTTTTTAATTGTTATAATCGGTATTTGGAATATATTGGGAAAAGTAAAACGCTATAAAATATAGCGTTAGTTATTAAATTTTAATTGATTAAGCCAGTCCGGCTCTGCATAATTCTTCCTCATCCATATCCTCAATTGGTTTAATATAATCCATTCCGATTCTATATTTTTTAAGGTCTTTAGTTATGCACATAGCGTAATCTTCGTGGATTCTGTTTTTATTTTTGTAAGTGTATAATACAACATCTACTCTGTCATAAATGGTGTTGTAAACATTAGTTCCGAATAAAACTGATTTTTTTTCTGTTTCTAATGGCTTTTTAGAATTTGCATCATCAAATAATGCTTTGGCGAGCCAGTTAAAATAACATTCTTTTGTAATTTGTTTGACGTCTTTTTCTCCAAAACACTGGTCTGCGAAGTGTCTGCCAATCCTTGCATCTAATAATTCTCTAACCTGTTCAGGTTTTGTACCTGATAATTCAAGCAGGGTTTCAAAAGCATCATTCCATCTCTGTTGAGTTTCTTTGTTGGTATAATGTTGTGCGGTTGTTCCCCAGAACCCCCATTCTTTGTTTTGCGTTTTTAAAATTTTCTTTGCCATAATTTTGTCCTTTCTTTTGCTTATCTACATTGACATTAATCACTCTGAATAGTCTATACATCAAGTCATTACAGGTGTTTCGTATCATTCGGACACATTAATCAAGTGGCATAGCATCTTGAATATCAAGAGCAGTTATATTTGGCAACAGCGTCATTTCTCTTACTGTAATGTTATTGCTATTATCGTCTTCTCCTATTTCAATAAGGCAGTCCTCACTGTTAAGATTTTGTCTTAATATAAGTCTTGCAATTTTTTGTGCTTCGGTTTCACTTGCCGCTTTTACTTGAAGATCTCCGCTAATATGTACCGTTGCGGAAAATCTGATATTATATGCTGTCTGTTTCATAATTTAATCCTTTCTTTGGTTGTCTACATTAGCATTAATCGCTCTAAATAGTCTGTATCTCAAGTCATTGTAGACGTTTTGTATCATTCAGACACAATGTTTATTGATTTAAAAATCCTCCTCGTCATCCCAGCCATTGCCAGATTGAGATTTTACAATCGTAATTTGGAACTCGTCCCCATTTTTAAATTTAATAACAACTCCTTGATTTCTTGTTAAAAGACCACAATTGTCAAAAGTATCGACATAGCTTATGTCTTTATCCTCATACAATTTGTCAATCAAATAATTTTCCAGTTGTCTGTTGTTCATAATTTTGTCTCCTTATGTTTTGTTATACACTGACATTCATCACTCTTGGCAGGGCAAAAGTGAAGTCATTGCAGACATTTCGTATCATTCAGACACATTAATTAAAGGATGCGTTCAATATACCAGTTTGAATTTTGCAAATTATTGAAATTCCAACGCAAGCTGAAGTAAAAATCGGATTCAAAATTATTGTTTGGTTTAACAAATGACGGCAGAAAATTTTTCCGGCTTTCTTGCTTTTCAAAATTATCAAGAGCCGTTTTTAATTCGGCTTTAAATTTTTCCTTAAATTCCGGCAGGGTTAATTCCAAGAGTTCACGAGTTCTTTTGTTTTTTACAATAATTTTTTGTGTCATAGTTCAATCCTATTCCTTTATTATTCATGTGTCTATTACCCAATCGGGGTTATTTATAAAGGGGGAGAATATCTCCCCCTTAGTTATAGATATTTATAAATGATGGCTTTCAACTCTGCCCCCATTTTTATTTGTTCTAATATTGCCTTTTTGTGGTTTCCCGGATTATTGACATCAATTTCAAAGACTTTTCTTATTTTTGTGGACTTGGTATTATCCTTGCAATACCACTCTAATTCGCCGATTTCATCCTCTATCTTATCTTTTAAATCAAAGAAAAATTCATAAATTGACTTATTGTTATTGATTGCAATCTCAGATGCAACATAATTTTTAGCGGTATTGATCGTTTGTAAAATTTGAATGCCGGCTTTTCCTATTGAGATATATTGATAATGTCTCGGCAAAGCCTCGCTTATTTGCATTTCAGGATGCTCGCTTGCATCACAAAGTTCAATATATTTGTCCCAATATTTCTTTTGTAATTGTTTTGAGGGTGTATTTGTATTTACTTCTCGTTTTTGCTTAACAACAAGTTCGGGTTTCAAAACGGGTTCAAATTCTATTTTATCCTCGTTCAAAACCGCTTTAATGATAAATATACCGCAGTAATTTTTATCGAAAAAAAGATTTAACTTTAAAGCGATATTTTTTAAATCTTCTTTCTCGTTGACGATAAACCAGAAAATATACGCTTTTTGATTACCCTCTAATTGCCTTATAATTTCTATTAAACCATCTGAACTTTGTGTAAGTTGCGGATAAATAATTTGTAACGGTCGAGGCGGATAATCTTTGAGTAAATTTTTGATTACCGTATCGGCATTTTGTTCAATGTAATCTGAGAAGTTTTGTCTGCTTTTTAAAACTTCAGTTGCTGTGATTGTTTCTGTCATATTGACCTCCTTTATTTATTAACAACCACATTCATCGCTCTGAAGAGAAAGAATTGGAAGTCATTGCTCCCAATTCCGTATCATTCAGACACAATTAAGAATTCCCCATATCAATACTATATGGACTTATTTCTTTTAATTTGTTTAATTTTGCTATCCCATGGGGCATTACGCTATATCCGCCTTTTGGTGATTCTACAATGGTTGGATGGTCTCGGTATGCAGTGCTGACTAAATTTTGTCTTGATTGTTCGTAAGCTTTTCTAGCATTCTGAGGGCTTTTATACACAGTCCTTACACCCTTTTCGCCCTTATATTGATAAGTTCTCGGAATATCTCGAATTTTTTTGCTTGTAAGTTTGGAAGCCTCATCTAGATATTGTTTAGCCCGAACTTTTGCTTTATCCGCTCTTGCTTGAGCCTCTTTTGCATATTGAGTATAATCTTTTGCTAATTGTTTTTTGCCGAGTTGTTTATACCTTTTTGCCATAGCTCTTTCAGTAGCAGCTCTTCTTGAAAATTCATAAGCCTCGTCATCATATTTATATGATTTATTTAACAATGAGTTCAATTTATTTTCGGTTTTGGCATCAATAGATTTGCTTGCTCCACCACCGCCACGACTTCCGCCTGAACCACGTCCTCCCATATATTAATCTCCTTTCATTTTTGGAATATCTACACCAATCCAATTTTTTTCTTCATGCGACCAAGAAAGTTTTCTGCCGGATTGTCTGGATATTCGTTTAACTACTTTATCAATTTGAGAACGACTTGATTTATGCAGGACTTGCCAATCATAATCTTCCTCGTCTCTTGCATCAGAAGGATTTTTCCATTTACCAAGACTTCGAACCGAAACATTTATAAAATCTCCATAATCTTCAACTCTAAAGTCACTTCGGCGAATGTATCCATCAGTTGAAACTTTACTTATTAATTCATCTTTCAAATTAGAAACTGTGCTGTCCATAGACATTTTTGCCTTTTTAGCACGTGGTTTCTTTTCTGTTTTAACACCGTTTTTGAGGTTTTCTGCACGTTTAGCACGAGCCTTGGCTAAAGCATCAAGACGTTTTTGTTTTAAATCTGCTGCTTTTTTAGCATCAAGTTCATCAATTCTTTTTTTGATAGACTCCATGGCTCGTACTCTTTCTTCAGTTGTATAAGCTGGATTTCCTGAAATACTGTTATACAATCTAATAAGCTCGTCTTTGTCTGTTATACCTTCTCCGATATTTCTTGAGGCAGCACCGCCGCCATTTTTACTTCCTCCGGATCCTCGACCGCCCATTTTACCTACCTTTCTTTTTATTCCATTTGCTTGTGTAAGGTTCGAACCACTGAAGATTTTTGTATCCTTCAAGTTCGGTCAGTCTGTTTCCATAAATCAAAATACGCTTGGGTTCAAGTTGTCTTAACATTTCTTTAAAGCCCTGCATAAAGAGTCTTTCAGCGTTTTTGTCATTAACAACTCCAACCGTACCTATTGCAACAACAGAATTTTTAGGAATACCCAGGAATGCATATTTATAACTGGCTTCATCAGACCAACTGATTGTCGGAATAACTTTTATTCCCTTACTTTGCCAGTAAGCGGCACACCAACGGTTTCTGTAAACCTGCCAAATTTGGAACGCTTCAGGGTAATTTGTGTACATTGAAAAATCAGGAGACAATACCCCTGCATATTTTTTCAACTCTTCTATTTGAGAGTCAGCATATTTCCAACACCGCTCAAATCTATAATCATCTAAGAAAAAGTGTGCCGTCCCATTCCTGTTGGAATCTACCCGATAAGGGATGAGTTCTATTACATCAAACTCATCCGGGATAATATCGGGTATGCCATAGGAATTGGAGGAAGCAAAGAAACCTTTTTCAACATTTTGTACGTTTAATAAATCTCTCCAAGACATAATCAATCCACCTTATTAAATTTTTTTATTAACGATTTCAGCTTTCGCTGATCCTTTTTAGACATTGAAGATTTATATTTTTGAGCAATTTCAATAATCTGCTCTGCATAATTGCCGGCTTTTTCCAAATCTTCCTTGTCCTGAATAATTGAGGAAGCCTCCTGATTTTCAATCTTTGTCTGACCGTACCTCGCAATTTGCGAGATACAGTCACATAAAGATTTAATCATTGCAGAAAACCACATCTGCTTATTTCCTCAAATCCGCAACTACTGTCAAGAGGTGATTGGCAAATGTTTCAATAGCGTTCACACCCTGATTAAAACAATAATCGTCCAGAGCATTCGGAGATGTTTTAATCTTTTCTTTCAGTTTTTTCAAACTGTCAAGAGCCGGCTGTGTTGCTTTTGCGAGATTTTCATAGAGTTTTGTAATATACTTGGGAACATTCTTTTCCGCAAGATTAATTACAAAAGGTTCAATGGCATCCCACAGTTCATTCAAGACCTTCCAGTCTTTAAGCCACGAGAATAAACTCATAGTAGTCTCCTTTCTTAATAAACTTGTATTTGTTGGCTTTTATCTTGGTTCTGTACCAGGATATTTTTTGTCTGAGGTATTCCCCGACACTATTCGGGGATAAATGTGGCAAGTAGTGAAGATAAGTAATATCTATCTTGCCTTCACGTTTGTTTTTGGCTCGTCTTTGGTCGAACTCATAATGGGTAAACACTGATTTTTCAGTAATTAAAATTCCGTATTTTACGGATAAATACCCTGCAAGGCAGCACAATGATTCAACCTGTTTTTGAGTAAGCGGATATTTTGTCTGCTTTTTATCGGATGTAAAACCTGCCATTCCGCAGACAGATAATCCTACACAGCCGGTATTTCCGCCTCCGCAGTGCATTGCATAACTGCCGTCATAGCAGTTTAAGTTATCTTCAGGTTTGTGTGTCCCTGCATAGATTCTGCCGTATTTATCCACGCAATAATGATATGCCGCCAAATCTTCGGCACATGGTGAGTTTGAACCTGCCGTCCAGTGCAGGCAAATTTTAGATAGTGAGGTCATTTAAAATTGCTCTCCTTTCTTGTCGTTTAGCAATTAAATCCAAGTATTCTTCCTCGCTCAAAGTTGTCGTTATTCCCAAGTCTTTTTCCTCTTTATATAAAGAAACCTGCTCGGCTGTATTTTTTAGAAAATCTTCAGCTTCTGATTTGTCCAGAGATTGAAAATAGGTATCAGTATCAAGCACCCATTCACCATTCAGAAAGATTGCATACTCGTGCGGCTTTTTAGGAACTTTTAGATCCCCGAAAACCAATGTATCTGTTTCTAAATAAATTCCGTCTCTTATTACTGAATACATTTAAAAAATCCTTTCTGCTTGCAAAATTAGCGAAACATTTGAGTTATATGAGCGTGCAACATTGTCGCAATCCTTAAATCTCATCAAGGTTGACGGAGTTCGCACATTAAACTGGCATTCATCAATATGAAAACCGTAGTTGTTAAACTCAATTCCTGCATCGTAGTTTGAATCGGGATACCATGGCATCACAAACCCTGTTGTTTTATCCTTGATCCAACCTGAAACTTTTAAATTTTTGTAGTCAAATCCGAGATTATGGAAGAATGAATATAAAGTGTTTATTGCAAGGTCTGTTTCCTCACTAATATATTGATTCTCTGTGGCATAGCTGTAAACGTCTGAGATAAAATTGTTTTGAGTTTTTACCCTACCGACATAAATTATTTCTTTTTCTTCAAATTCCTGAGTCTCAAGGTTAAAAGAATAGAATTTGTTTTCAGGTATAACAAAACAATCCGCAACTTCATACATTTGAAATTCTGCGACCTGTGCTCTTGTTGCCATATTTTGAATTTCTGTAATTTCAAGTTTAAATTGCATGCAATCTTCAATTACATCGGCATCAAAATTACGAACTTCATTTGCAACCCAGCCGGTTTGGTCTGTAATTTCTTTTAAAACAATCCATTCTTCTCCGTTAAAGCCCTTAATGTAACCATTTTTGATACTTCCGCCCGGATCATCATGCGATGCAACAATGGTAAACCTTGCAATTTTTCTGTAATTCGGAAAATCAAATTGTAACCATTGATTGCCCCCGACCACATTTGCTACCCATTTATTATTACGAACGCCGTTAAAAGCTAAATACGCAGGATAACTTGCACCTGTCGGGGCATAAAAACTGCTGCTGCTTGCTACATACCCATATTTAAACTCCTTACTTGTGGTTAATGAAATCATTGTCGGTACAGAGTTTTTATTTGAATATTTTTGCAGGGAGTTTGAGTAAGTCGGGCGTGCAGAGGTTACGAATGGTTTAAACTTGTTTTCATTATTCTTTTTAAACCCGATGTACATAACAGAATTATTGAAAAGGTTTTCAATACTCACAGCATCATTTATTTGAGATAATTGATTTAATTTCCCGATACCTGAAGTCCCGACACCGGTATTAATCAAAAGCGGTTTATCAACTGAAAAATCGAGTTTTGCCACCATTGGCATAAAATCGTTTACAGATTCATATAATTCCAATGCTCCAAAACCGCTAAAAGTTCCTCCGCCAGAATTTTTAGTAATAGTCAGTCTGTAATATTTAAAACTTTCAAAATATGTGAGAGCAAAATATCTCTTTTCATTCTGTTTCCAGTTTAGGTTGTCTTTGTAATCTCCGAGCAGTGTCCAATCTGTGTCATTATTACTTCCCTCAACAACAAAATCACAAGGGGCGTGAGTATTAGCATCGGCAGAATTCCTTGAAGTAATAGCAAATGCCTTGACCTTGGGAGTAAGATTTTTAAATTCAACCTTCAGCCACCCTGTTGTAACGCCATTAATTGTAAGCCAACCGTTAGCATCATTTGTATGATGGCGGAAAGCTTTCCAAGCCATATAGCTTTTTGTATCGTATTCGGAACTTGATGAAACGACACAAATTTCGTTTTCATAAGTATCCATTACCGGCATAATGTCTTCGGTAAATTCTATTTTTTTAATAAAATCAGCCTTACCAAATTGATTTTTAGGAGCATTTAAAATTGTTTGTGTAGGATATGAATTTGTGCTTTCTTCTTTTGCAGTAAAATAATTGACTTCTTTTACCGTTCCGTTTTCAAACAAATAAATGCCAATGTCCCCGCTTTTAGTTATTCTGTCGGTGTTATTCTGCAATCTTAAATTATTGCTGCTTATCAGTTTTCTTACATCTAAGAACTCAATAAATGCAAAGCCGGTAGTCTTTCCGGTAATTGTATCTATTGATGAAGTACCTGCGGCTTTGAAATTATTTGTATTTCCGCTTAACTCCAGAATATTTGACTCGCACTCAACAGTTTGTGCAGGGTTTTGTTTGTATTCCTCAAACCTTGCATCCAAATCGTTTATAGCTTGTTCGTGTTCGTTATTTGAGACTCTTAATTGTTCAAAGTTACTGTTAACATCACTTGAAACAGCTTTTGTCTTTGGTTTAAATTCAATTAGTTTATCAATAGTTGACATATATACTCCTTAAACTTCTTGTGGAATGTTTTTTCTCCAAATAGCCAGCCAATTAACCTGCGGATTTGCACGCTGCTCGGTGTTATAGCACGTTACTTTTATCCTTGTTGCTTCCTTAGCCCAATAACAATATGAAGAATCATCTGCATTAACATCTCCCGAATAATGAAAAGTTCTCATAGAGGGGATAAATGCAAGTAAATCGTCCATTGTGTAACCATCCGGTGGATATACATATGTGTTTGTTCCTGTGTTGTAACCGCTCAGAATCTGCATATTATCAAAGCTGTGGATGCTCTCATTGGTTAAAATATCCGTTATAGGATGTGTATGCTTTTTGGGTGCATAAGGTTTTAAATTATCTTCCGGAACAAGTCCCTCATCATCTAAAATCAAAGCCTCATTTGCACTATTTCCTGCATGGTGTCCGTCAATCAAGTCCGCATTGAGATTGATATTTTTTTCTCCATTTGATACAGGAACACTATTTTCATCATTACCTGCGTGAAAGCCGTCCACCTTGTCTGCATCAATTTTTCTGTAATGAGCATTAGGATCTTGATTGTGCATATTTTCCAAATAATCAAAAGAAACAATACTCACATTGGAATCAATAATTAGCTGTCTGTCTTCTAAGTTTTCAACCTCAAGCACAACTTTGACATAAAAATCTCTTGTTGAGCCTTCCTCTTCAACAGGTTTATAACTTTCAGGAAGTCTGCCTACCGCAAACAGGTTTCTGTTTGCATCATAAATACCGATTTCCCTGATATAATATCCGCCGCTGTCAGAGGGAATCGCACATTCAACAATTAATCTGTTTTCATATTCTGTATCAACGTATATTTTAGATATCGGGCCACGATAAGTTTCATTGATTAATTCTTCCTGATTAACATCGGGATCGTAATATCCATCGCCGCCATCACCCACTGCAAATGTTGTCAATTCAAGTGTCGTGCTGTTAGCATAGGCTCTTGTTATACCGTTTTTTCCGCCGTTTGTAAGTATTGTGTAAAAATCCATAAAAACTCCATTAAGTTGAATTAGCCAAAAGACCACACACTCTCGTCAAATTCTGATTCATCCCAGGTGCAAACAGGAAGATTTCTGTCTTCATCAACAGGTTTTGACCAGTAACATTCGTCCCAGTTGCTTTCATCCCATACAAGTGATTTTTGAAATGGGTAAATCGTAGTGCATTCGCCCGTTATACTTGCCATTTTGTGTTTGTAATTCTTTAAGTCGGACGACATTCCGATACTCAGGCTTGCAAGATGCGAACGGACATTTTTATATTCGTTAATTAAATTTTCAAGTCGCTCGATTAAATCAAAATCCAGTCCTTTTGATACAAAATTAATATCAACACTAAAGGTAAACGGCTCTCCGCCCGTTTCAAACCATTCTTTGATATGTCCCTCAAGCCCGAACATCTCAAAAATACGCAGCAGGGCATATTTTGTACCTTTGTATCTGTGAACTTCGATTGAACGCTTAATTAAATCTCTTTTTTCATCATCATTTCTGCATTGCAGCCAGCCCTCGTTCCCTGTTATATGGTATTGTTCAGCTAAATGAGGCAGAGCATCTGATGGCAAATTATCAATAATTGAAACAAGAATTACATCAAGTTCTAAATTTGAAAATCTTTCTTCGCATATTTCATCAAAGATTTTTAAATTGATATCTTCAATCGGGGCAAGACTTCTTGGATTATTGGCTGTTCGCAACCTTTGTTCTCCGCTTTGCAATTCTGACGAATTGCGTTGCTCTGTCAGGCTTCTCACAGGGGCGAGTTCCGCTTCACTCCACTCTTGCCAAAATCCGCTACTCATCGGCATACCCTCCGATTGTAATATCGTAATCAACCAAATCTGCCCACTGATATTCCTTGATATCTATATCTTCAGGGGTTTCCGGTATAACCTTATAAACACCATAAATGCTGTTCAAAATGGATATAATTTGTGTTTTAATAACATCTTTGCCGAGTTTTTCAGATAATGAGACTTTATATTCCCTCATTTTTGCATCAATCGTGTTTATAACGCTCTGAGAATCCGCATCCATATAAAGCCAAATCGTTGCTTTTATTGAAAACTCTATTCGTTCGGGTGATATAACTTGAACTTTATCTGTCAAAGGGCGGATTTTGTCATCGCTCAAGTAGGTTTGAACGATTTTTAAAATTTCTTCTGTCGGGTTTCCGTCCTTAGTTAAAGGATAAATATTCACAACACCCGGACTCGGAGAATTTATTGCAACATCTGTTATTGATTGATGTGCAGATAATGTATGATAACGATATGCGCCACGACTTCCGGCATTTGAAAATTTTTCAGGAGCTTGCCGGATTCTTTCTCTTAAACTTGCGGCATCTTCATCATCCGCACCGCCTGAAGTTACGGTTATATTTTCAACGGTTGAGATATAACTTAATGGAGTTATAAGGTTATTTATTGAACCGAGAGTGTAATTATTAGATGCACTTCCCGGAGTTTCACATATTGCCTCTGCCGTAACAGAAGTTTCTCCGGCTTTTAATGTAACAGCCTCCGTTGTTTGGAATATGAATAAGCCGTCTTTAGTCTCAACTTCACACCTTGCATCAATCTTGAAATCAAAATCCAATGCATCATCAACAGAAAACTTTAAGGTCGTAAGCGAGCAATTCGCAAGAAGTTTACTAACACCTAACGGTTCGCCGATATGCTCAAGAATCTCCAATGGTGCATAGCTTAAAAGATTTTGTTTTGCGGTTTCCTGAATTTTCATTCTCAAAACGGTTTCACGATATGCACCGACATCAATCATCAAACGTTCAATTTGTGCAGGCTGAAGAACTTTGCCGGATTTTTCTTCATAAGCGGCAATCCATTCTTTTGTAACAACATCGGGATCACGTTCGATAAAATTAGGTTCAGGCAGTTGTGTCATAACTAACCTCCGCAACTCCGTTTGCGTTTGAATCTTTTAATGTCCATTCGACTTTTACGGTTAAAATGGATTCTTCTATCTCGACCTCGATAGAATTAATTTTTATGCGGGTTTCCCACATAGTGATTGCATCTGTCGCCTCACGTACAATATTTGGAGTTGCTTCGTTTATGGGGTAATCAATGTATTTATATATGTCCGAACCGAAGGTCGGACGATGAGGTACAGAGCCTTTTTTAGTTAGAAGTATAATTGCGATGCACTGGTTAATATCATCAGCACCCTCGGCAACACCGCCGATTGCGTTGAGCTTTAATTGCCAGTCAATGTAGGTGATTTCATTTAAATTTGTCATATTTGTGGTAGTATTTTGTTATGAAAAAATCGACTATAAAGTTAATTGTTTTTACTGTTTTGGGGATTATTGCTTCAATAATTTTTTATCAACTGAGTACAAGTCCAAATCCAATGATGGTTAGGAGGGCCCAGTCTCAAATTACTGTTGGAATGTATGTTTGCCCTTTTATTGGGCTTATTTATTGGCTCTTCTGTCGTCATCTTGATGATTGATTACATTGTTTTATTAGGTGCAGAAGTTGGGCTTCCTTGGTTTCCTGTATGCGTATGAGGATTATATGTATCTCTCATTGCTTGCATTGATGAGGTTTTGTCCGTAATATCGGAATTTGATTTAATACCATCTGTATTAATCAGCTTTCCTGTGTGATTAATATTGCCGTTTAAATTGATATTTTCAAAGGTTATATTCAAAGAGTTGGTTTCTTTATCAATATTAATCAGCGAGTTATTCTCTAAATTGAGAGATAATTGCTTTTCAGATGTAACAACCGGAACGTCTTCAGTTGAATAAATCGCTCCCAAGATTACACCGTCTTCAGAATTTTCATCCATAAGGCAGGCGACCTGCTCTCCGATATCCGGCATTGCGTAAAACTTGTCTTTCAATGTTTTTGTTTGAAGAATCGGAAGCCAGTATGATGTTGACTCATCATCTTCAAAACTTACACGAGCCTGAACATTTATTGGATCAATTTGTGATACAATTCCAAACCTTAACACGATTCCACCTCGCAATAAGTTTTATAACCGCTTGCCCGGTCTATCACATGCCGGGCTTGCTTAATGTGGTATTTGCCTGAAAAATGTCCGACTCCTTTTAGTTCAATATTTGACCCTGCAATCAAATACGGATTTCCCGTAAATTCAAGAGAGCCTTCAATTTTATCATCGGCTGTGTTTAATGCGGCTTTTGCTTTTACTATTGCCTGTTTTTTATCGGAGCATCTTGCCGTTATTTTTAAAGTGTCGCCTTTGGCAACATTCTCATTGCGTGCAGTTGCTTTGACCGTTTTCTTTTTCTTTGGATCAAAGTATGAAACCTGAACAGCTTTATATTTTTGAGAAGTCTTTTCTCTGAGATTTATATGCAGCAAATCGGATTTATAAAATATCTGAGTAGAATTTGCTCCTTTGAGTTTTTTGACATCATAGAAAACAAGGTTATTTTCAGCAATTTTGAAGATGTAACCGTATTCTTCCGCAAGTTTAGTGAGGAATGTCAAATCACGTTCTTTATTTTGAGTAATTCTATCGACACGAATATCTGCAACTTCTCCGACTAAAGTGTATCCGTGCTTATCTGCAATCTCTTTTGCTATTTGTTTGAGGGTTTTGTTTTCATAACCTTGAGAATTCTTTTGTCTTAAAGGCTTTTTAATGCCGGTGGCAAGACCTTTTATGGTTATAACATCAGGCGGAGTGTCGTATTCCAGTTCATCAATTTCAAAAACTCCGCAATTCAAAAGTTTTTCCGCCTCGTAACCGATATATGCACGCAAAGCATCTCCTTTAGTAGGTATCCACGCTCCCTGCCAGAGTTTTTCAGAATCTTCAAATGTTATCTGAAGCTCGTCAGACTCTCCATGTTCAACATCTGTGTATTCGATAGAAGTAACATATGAGGAAACGTCTTTGGTTATATTCTTTTTTTCATAAAACAATTCAAAAATAGGTACTAACATTTTGCTCCTGTGAAATCAAAGATTTCTACGTCGCTGTCGTTAAGTTGCGTTGTCGAAAACTCAACGTTTCCGCCAACTCCACTCCGGCTGACGCTTATTTCTTCCAAGGGGGTAGTTCAAATTGTATTGTTTCTGATTCTTCAAGGACTGGTATTTTGAGTTTTATTCCTGCATCCAAGACAGGTTCAATCGGAATTTCCGGGTTCGCTTTTATAATCTCCTCATACAAATTCGGATTACTGTAATATTTCTGAGAAATCATATCCCAACGGTCGCCATCACGAGTGATATAGGTGTAATATTCCGTCATTTCTTTTTGAACCCTTTATTTTCTTTTTTATCTTCAGGAATTTTTCCGGTGTATTCTCTTAGTCGGACATCGACCTGAACCGACATCAAATCTCCCTCCGGTGAGGCTTGTTCTGTGGTTTGTCCGATTTCATCAATAACGAAAACACCGACATATTCACCGTTTCCTTTGATGAATTTCAAAGGGGTTGCCGCATCTGCGACATCTTTTAAATTTTTTATCTCATCTTCCGGCACGCAGAAATTGCGATGGAAGTTTAATTTTATATTTTCTTCTTGCAAATTTTTTCCTAAAAATTGCAGAATGGGTTTATTTTCAATACGGTCGTGTTGGGCATAATTGTAGGATACGGTTTCATTTAATCCGTTGAAATAAGTTATTAATTCAAATTTTATGTCTCCAAGTTGAGCGAACAATTTCAAAGCTCCTTAATAAGCAACACGTTCCTTACGTTCAAACTCCCTTTTAATGATGTTCACAACTTCATCTTTATGTTTTTTGAGCATCTTCAAAAATTCTTCTTTTGATTCAGAACCTGAAATTGTGATTGTCGGGTTATAGGTTACAACAATGGATGCCGGTGCAGATGAGCGTCCTCTCACGTTGGCTTTTAAGCCCCCTGAAAATACTCCCAAGGTCTTAGTTATCGCATTTTGGAGAGGCAACGGTTTTAATGTTGATGCAATAGTTTCAACAATTTTGACCTTGTGCAAATCTTTAAGCGGCCCAGTCTTTGCAGGGGAATGAGGCAGGTGGTCTCTTATAACCTGAGCAACCTGAGAAATACAGCCTTTTACTTTAGCAATGCCTGACATAATCCCTGCGGCAAGCATACTCGTGATTTTACTTCCGAATTCAAAGGCTTTTGTGACAAGTTCAACCAACTTCACGATTATATTAGCAATGGCTTTACCAAATCGAACGCCCATTTTTTCAGCGGCTCCGCCTGTATCTTCAACAGGTTTTATTAGTTTTTTGAACCAATCAACAATGGCTTTGATAGGTGCCAGAATAGGTGAGAGTGCTTTGCCCATTCTCTGGAATAACGGCATTAATGGCTGTAAACCTTCTTTTAATCCCTGCCACATACCTTTAAAGAATTCTGAAATCGGTTTCCAGTATTTGTAAATAACAAGAGCGACAACTCCGATTGCAAGAGCAATCCAACCGATAGGAGATGTAAGCAAAGTAACAGAAAATGCTCTGAATGCAATTATCGCATTTTTAATCAGGTTTGGAATACTCAAAAAACCTGTTTTGAATGCCTTTAAACCGTTTATAAAATTAGCTGGCATTGCTTTTATTGATGTTACAGTCCAATCTTTGAGAGCGGCAGAAGACTTAGAAATATTTGCAGGCAGAGTTTTTATCCCGTTAATTAATCCGTTACGCAAATTTTTATCAAGCTGTGCAATATTTCCGATAAAACCACCGTTTGTTGCAGAATTCAATCCTAAAAATTGCATAAGTTTTTGAGAGTTTTGTACTAAAACAGGAGTTAAATCTCTGGCATACTTGAGGAATGTTCCATACATTCCGACAAACTTTCCAATGATGATTGTTGCAGTGCCAAGAACGGTTAAAAGGATTCCTAATCCGATTGTTCCTATAATAGCCCCGAATAAACCTTTTTGTAGCAGAGGATTATTATTTATTTTGGTCAGAAGATTGTTTATTAACTCTATCGGCTTATGAAGATGAGGAAATACAAGCTCTTTCATATTAATTTTTAAGAGTTTGAACTGTTCGTTTGTTGTTTCCATCATGTGTTCAAAGTCGGAATCAACAACACCCTCGGCACTTAATGCAGAGGCTTTTATTCGTTTATATTCATCAAGATTCTGCATCATTGGTTTTATGAAATTTAAAACCTGTTTATCCTGAAAGACTTCCGAAACCTTAAACACATCTCCGCCGGAAAGTTCTGTCATCATCTCGATTACTTCTAAGATTGGATCACGACCTTGAGCGACCGCATCTAAAAGAACCTGTTTGAGATTAACTCCGAAAACTTCCTCAAAGTTTTTTACAGCAAGAGGAGAAGTAACTTTTTGAATAAAGTTTTCTAAGTTATTTGCTGCCTCAGATGCCTCGCCGGCACCTTTCATAGCAACTTGCAGAGCAGCACCTAAAGATGCAACGGCAGGTGTTCCTTTCATTCCAAGCATAGCGGCACCGGCTGTTAAACTTGGAAATGCCGCAGCCATATCCTTTAATTCAAAACGACCCTCCTTACCGGACATCGCAAGAATATCCATTGACTTTGCCAAGTCATCAATAGGAACTTTTAAGTTATCACTTACGGCAAAAGCAGTTCTTGAAATATCTGCAATAGCAGCCTGTTCTCCTGTTGCGGTTCTTCCGATTACATTCATATAATCAAGGGCTTTTGTCGGATCAATACCGGATGCCACAAGAACATTCAAACCTTCTGCGATTTCAGGCCGCATCTGGTTTGTATATCTTGAAATAGATGCAAGACGTTTATCCATATCCTCTAATTGTTTTGCGGATAACTGCCCGACATTGCCGAGTTCTCTTAATCTGTGTTCCATTTGGAATGCTTCAGGAATAGCTTCTGTGATTCCCAGTTTATATGCAAGTCCGCCCCCTGCAAGAGTCAATGCACCCCCGACTTTTGTCATATTCTGACCGAGTTTGTCTAGCATATCTGAGGTGTTTTTGATTTCTCGCTGAAGTTTATCAAACTCATCGTTGGATTTATTTACAGCATCACGAATTACCCTCGACATTTTATCAAAGGCAACAAGCGTTAATGATACTTTCAGCATTGTGTCCAACATTCGTTCAGGCTTTCATTATGGTTATTTGTGTATTTAATGGCTTGATTGCACCAGTAGGCTAAAGTCGGGATTGGCATTTCGGATATTTCCGAATACTGCCATCCCGTTATCTTGCATAAATGGATTATGCTTTGGGAGTCGGGGAGGTAAGAGCAGATGTCAGAGCGGTTACTATCTCCGTTTTTTCTTCCGTTTTCTCCGGAATCTCTTTCGCTTTCCCCACTGCTAACTTTCCCGAAATTTCACCTTGAAGAGATAACACGTCTTCTAAGTCCATTTCAAGAATGTCTTCATAGACAAGTTTTTGTCCGTCAATTTCAACAAGTTCGGCTATAAGTGCGTAGGGGATTTCATCTGAAGTCTTTGCTTTAATTTGAGCCTGCAATAAATCCTTGCCTTTGCCCTTTTCAATAATTGCGATTTTTCCTGATGGTAATGTTAATTCTTTTGGCATAGTGTTTTCCTTTCTTTAGTTGACAGAAATGACGAAATAGATTAATATGAATTCAAATTCGTTGGAGGTAAGATGTCTCTCATAACATTTAATAATTTTGTGGAGCAGATATTTGCTGATAACCCTGATTGTTTTTCGAAAAGTACAAAACGAATGATGAAAAGGGTTAAAAATAAACTTATTGCAGAAGATCCTAAAGTCGTTAAATATTTATCCTTTAGTAATGATTTAAAATCTTGTTTTTCAAAAGAAATAATTAAATCATTTATTCGCTTTGGTAGAAAACCAAAATTTACTCGCCTATCAAATATAGGGTTATAAATATTTTCTGACCCCGTTCAAAAAGTGTTCAAAAACGTCTGTATTAAATTTTTGGGTTCGGGGTGGTATAAATTATCGTCTGAGTAAATTTAAACGGCTTAAAATCGATTCTAGAAATTTTGAGTCATTTTCAATGTTTCATATCTTCTCCTTGTTTCGATTTCTACAGGCGAATACGGTACATAGCAGGCGATTAGAGCCAGTGCCAACGCCCAGAACCTGTCAGCGTGTCCGTTGACTTCTGCGGTATCTGCATCAAAGCGGATATTTCCTGCTTTTGTTGCAACTCTTCTTATTGAGTGTAAATCTTCACGAATATCGTGATCTGTGGGAATAAACACCGACTTATCTTCAAAATTGGTTCTTAAATTAAATGCCATCTCCTCTTTTGATTTATTCGTGAACATTACAGCCTCAACTCTGTATTTCCCGAAATCTCTTTGAGCCGTTTCTGCTAACTGCATTCCGATACCGGTTGAGTCAATACAGCATCTGCGTAATTTCGGGTGTTTCAGAATTTCTGAAATAATTTCGTACTGGATATGGAATGGTGTTTTTTCTAAGACTTTAACTTTTCTTGTGTATTTTGCATTTTCAAATCGTTCCAAGCACCAGATAACGGTTAAATCTTTTCTTCTGCCGATATCTATTCCGACATACAAATCGCCTTTTATCTCATCAAGCGATTTTAAAACATCCGGCATCTCACAAGTCGAAATCAAATCGTAGGGAAGAAAGGCACACGCTTCGTCAATCGCAACACAGCAATATTCTTGTAACCACGTGTAATCGTCAAAGCAGTTTTTTCGTTCTTCATTCAGCCACTCCTCACGTTCTGCTTGAGTTGTCGGTCTGCCGTAGATTTTATCAATCAAGCCTTCATCTACTGCAAGCTGAATCGGGGTTTTGTGATGCGACCAGTTTAATTTTCCTTTTTCAACTTGATCCAAGAATCTGTAATAAAGACAGCTTTGACCGTTATGTGTTGAAAGAATCCTTAAAGGATATCCCCACGTAATACAAGGTCGTGCCGCTTTCCAAAGTTCAGCAGGGTTGTTGTGAAATGCAAATTCATCAAGTACAACTTTTCCGCCTTTGGAACGAAAACCTTTAGGGTTTGAGGATAATGCGTGAATTTTTGTGCCGTTTGAAAAAGCAATAACGTAGGCTTTGACATCTTTTTCTTTATCCAAGACCTGTTCGCCCAAGTCTTTTGCGGCAACATTAAATAAATTCGCCCATATTTTGCAATAGTCAATGTACTCACGAGCGGCGGATTCATCGGCTGATGAAAACCACACCGCAGGAACAGTGCGTTTGACACAATCTCTTACGTCCTCATAGCTTTGAACGTAGGTTGCACCAATTCTTCGGGATTTCTCCCATATTTTTACTTTTGAATTATCGTTCAACCATCTTAATTGATATGGCAGAAAAAACGGGGTTTTATTCTTGGTCAGCATCTGGTTGTTTTATTCCGAGAATTTCTTCTTCAATTTGAGAAATAAGTTCAGGGGTTAAGCCTTTGGGGGTTTCTTTTTCTTTTTTCTTTATAGTGTCCTCATACTTTTTGGAGGTTGTGAATAACGGGATAAATCTGCACAAAGCATTCATTCTTGCCGGATCTACTTTTTCTCCGGCATCCATTTCTTCTGAAATTTCATGCATAATTTTTCTGGCAAATTCGTATAATTCTTCATGAAATGACATTTTGGATTTTAAAAATGCCGCACGCTTTTTATCCCATTCATACTGGGCTCTCCAAGTATTTACTGTTTTTCGGTTTAGATTAAGTTGGCGTGCTATAACAGCGGCAGGTAAATACTCATATATAAAAAGCCGTTCTGCTTCGGATAATAAACTTTGTTTTTTACTGTTCAAATTCAGACTCCAATCTTTTTATTTTTTCAGACAGAGTCCGCATTTCTTCTGACACTTCTTTTAATCTTTGTACTGTAACAAGGACTTTGTCCATATCAAGATTTTTAATATCTTCGTATGGATTTAAAAGTGCCCGAATTAAAATAACAAGTCCTGAAGCTTCCGTATCTAAAGTACGGAAGTTTTTTTTGCTTTCGGCAAGCATTCCTTTTAATTGCAATCTTTCAGGATTCATGAAACCTCCTTCTTTAAAATCGGACACCAAAGATTGTTGTCGATTTTACTTTCAATTCTTGAAAGAAGTGCTGCGTGGTATTGATTCGTTTCCAACAGGTCTTTTAAGATTTCGAAGTTGTCCTGAATAATTGTTTCAAATGCTTTCACCTGCGATTGGTGATAAATGTACCAGATGGCAAACACCAGTGCAGGAAAACCAATGTTTTCTATTAACGGGGAAATTTGAGTAATAAAATCCATAATACTCCTCTATTTATTAACAGGATGAAACGAAAGAAAAGGACTGGTGTCCTTTTTTAATTCATATATATTGCAGTCTAAACTTTATCCATCAACGATTTCAAGGCAATAATTGCATTGAACTTTTTATTGAACTTCTGCATGTAAAAATCGCTGTCAAAACACCTTTGAAACCGCATAACGACAACGTTTATACTCCGAATATACAGATTTTTAAAAGGACACCTTTTTAGGTCAAAAAAGTTTAATTTGGAGATAAAAGCCCCAACTAAAAAATGGGGAAATCCTACAAAGATTTACAAAGAAGGTTAGAAAAAATGAAATTTTACGAAGTTTTTAAAGCCGGAACTTACCCCCAAGGAAAGTTTACAAAAAAAGAAATCGCACAGATTGCAAAAAACTATGATCCGCAATTTTGCGAAGCCCCGATTACAATCGATCATCAGCAATCAGGCCCTGCTTACGGTTGGGTTGATACTGTAAAAGCCGATGGCGATAAACTCAAAGTGAGTTTTAAAGAAGTGCCGGAAGAGTTTGAAAAAGACGTTAATGACGGCAAATACAAAAAAGTTTCTGTTGAATTATACAGAAATCTTGAAGGCAAAGGTGCATACCTTAAAGCCGTTTCATTCCTCGGAGCTGCAATTCCGCAGGTTAAAGGTTTAGAACCTATCAAATTTATGGAATCAGAAGCTGATACTTTTGAATTCAATGCTGAAGATGAGCCGGAACAATTTTCCGAACAGGAAATTGAAGATTTGAAAAATCAGGTTGCAGAGCTTGAAAATCAGCTTGCAACATTCAAGGAATCAAACAAAAAACTTGAAACAATCAAATCCTTAAAAGAAAAAATTTCTGCCTTATCCGATGAAGTTGCAACTTTTAAAGAAAAAGCTCAGGGTAAGGAAGAAATCGAAAAAGAATTGAATGACATTAAAACTTCTTTGAAGAAAAAAGAATTTGAAGAATTCATCGACAAACAAATTGAAAAAGGAACGTTAGTCCCTGCAAACAAAAATATTGTCTTATCCGTTCTTCAGGAGTTAGATAATGTCAAAAAATTCGGCGAGGATTCAACAGTCGTTCTCGACTTCAAATCTTTTATTGAGTCCTTGCCGAATCAAATAAAATACGGTGAGTTTGCCACTAAAGAAAAGCAAACCGACCAAACAAATGAAGATGTGGAAAAATTTGCAAACGCAGATGAGGAAAGCCTTGAGGTGTTCAAAGAGGCTAAGGCTCTTGCAACAAAAGAAAACATTTCATTTAAAGATGCACTGCTCAAATTAAATAAGTAATACCCCGAAACATTGATATAAAAGGAGTTTAAATGGGAAGACTTGAAGAATTACGCATAAATGCGTATCTCTCAGAGGTCGCTCGTGGTTACAGTAATAATGCCTTTGTGGCTCAGCATCTGTTCCCTGAAATTACTTCTGAGAAAGAAAAAATTGACATTTTTGAATTCAACAAGGAAGCGTTCAATCTTTACGATACCGAACGTGCAATAAGGGCGAATTCAAATGTTATCTCGCCGCAAGGTTTCAAAAAACATACAACTACCCTCGCTGAACACGATTTGTCATACCCGATTGATTATCGTGAAGAACAGGAAGCGGAAAAAGTTAAATTACAACTTCACGCAACTAATGTTGTAACGGAAGGTTTGAAGCTGAAACTTGAAAAACAGTGTGCTGATTTGGCTCAAGATGCTAATAAATATCCTACCGGCAACAAAATTTTATTGTCCGGCACATCTTGTTTTACCGATGAGAATTCTGATCCGCAGGGTGTAATCGATGATGCCAAAGATGCGGTTTCCTCTAAAATTGCTCAAGACCCGAACACTATGATTATAGGGCAAGCAGCTTGGAAAACCCTCAAAAAACACCCTCAGCTTAAAGGTTTGATTTCCGACAATCTCAATAAATTAGTAACAATTAATTTATTAAAAGAAATTTTCGAGATTGAAAATATTTTCATCGGAAAATCAATCTTTGCGGATAAAGACGGAAATTTTGTCAGAATCTGGCAGGATAATATTGTGCTTGCATATGTTCCAAATCTTGGCAATTCAAGAACGGAATACGATCCGTCTTACGGTTACACTGTCCGCAAAAAAGATGCCCTGCAAATTGATGAATATCAAAAAGAGGGCAACAAAGTTAAGTATATCAGGGCTACCGACATTTACACACCGTTTTTAGTCGGTGCTGAAGCCGGGTACTTAATTTCAAAAGTAAACGGTGAAACCAAAAAAGAAGATGATAGCGAACAAGGAGGTACTGATGGCACTGTATAAAGTTAAACATACCTCAATCATGCACAATAAAACTGTGTATAAAGAAGGTTCAACCATTGAACTTGATGACACTCAAGCAAAACGGCTTGAAGATTTTGTGGAACTTCTGCCGAATCAGTCAGCCCCTGCAAAATCTAAAGCACAAACTCAGACTTCTAAAACCGCATCAACAGGGAACAAGAAGTCTGAAAATAAAACCTCTGCTAAAAATCAGACAAAAGCAGAAACAAAAACCGAAACTGAATCTCAAACCGTAACTGCGGAAGAAGAATCAAAAGCTGATGAAAAAGGAGGTTCTGATGACAACAAATAAAACTTACAAACCTCTTTTAATTGATTCAACTCTTGCTGCTGCGGATTTGGAACAGCACAGATTTATCGGATTTGACGGCAATTATTGTGCCGCAGGTGCTAAAGCTCTCGGTGTCTCAGATGTTTCAACCGCTAAAGGTGAATATGCACCCGTTGCGGTTTTAGGAATTCTGCTTATTGAAGCAGCAGGCACAATCGCAGTCGGAGATGCTGTTGCATCTGATGCAGAAGGTAAAGCGGTTAAAGTTGCAGACTCTGCCATTACAAACGGCTATGCTCTTGATGCCGGAACAGCAGGTCAGGAAATAAGAATTATACGAGGAATTTAACCATGGATTATTGCACGATCGAAGATATCGAAACACAAACCTCTACCCCTACTCTTATCCAGCTCACTTCTGATGATGGGCAAGAAGCTGTCGATCGTGTCGTTGCCCAAGAGGCTATCCTTTATTCTTCTACGCTCATCGATGGGTATCTTCGTGGCAGATACACTCTACCCTTAGATGCCCATTTCCCTTTACTCAGAATTCTTGCCATTGATTTAAGCATTCATAGGCTCTACACACGCAGAATGAGAGATGAAATGCCGGAAGTTATTGAAAATAACTACAAAAACGCAATCTCAACTCTCAAAGATATTCAAAAAGGTGTTATATCCCTGCAAAGCGAAAACGATTCTTTTGAAACAGCCGGATTTAATGCTGAAGAATACAAAACCAACAAAGATATTATTGACAGATTATTCGGGAAACACAGATTAAGTGAATATTAGAGACATTGAGAATTCAATAATCGAAAAATTAAAAACAACGTTCCCTGAAGTTCTTGTTCAAGGTTTTCCCGATAAGCCTGCGGAATTTATTTTATTGCACCCTGTTGGAGCTTTACTTGTGCATTATCAGGGAAGTAACTACACTTCAACCGATGCTCTCGGATTTATCTCTCAGGAAAATAAAAAAGAATTTTCAATTACTGTTGTAACCCGAAACCTCAGAAAAAACGAGGGAGCATACGAATATATTGACAAAATTAAAGCCGTTCTTACAGGTTTTGCACCTGACGGCTGTTCAAAATTGAGTCCATCAAAAGATTTTTTCATCTCCGAAAAAGCCGGCATCTGGCAATACGGAGTTAATTTCACACTAACCACAACGAATATACAAGACTTAGAAATTTAATTTTTACCCCCAAGGAGTTTATATATATGCCTGCATCATTTTTACATGGTGTTGAAACCATTGAAATAACCAAAGGTGCAAGGACAATTACTACAGTAAAAACTGCTGTTGTCGGGATTGTCGGAACTGCACCGATTGAAGATGTTGAAGACGAATACAAAACAATCAATACCCCGACCTTGATTATGAATGAGATTGAGGCTGTAAGGTACTTCGGCAATCATAAAGCCGGATTTACTATCCCTCAAGCCCTGCAAGCAATCTTCGATCAGGGTGCAGGAATTGCGATTGTTATAAACGTCTATGACCCTGAAAAACACGAAGATGTTTCAGATGTTACAGTCGGCGAAATCAACGGAAGTGTTGATGCACTTACAGGAAAACGCACCGGAATGAAAGCCTTTGAGGATTGTTATTCTTTATTTGGCTATTATCCTAAAACGATTATTGCACCTGTATTTTGTGAGGAAACGGCTGTTGTAACCGAGATGAATACTATCTGCAATAAAATTCGTGCGATGGGTATTGTTGATGCACCTGTCGGTGCTTCTGTTCAAGAAGTTATTTCAGGTCGTGGTCCTGAAGGTACAATCAATTTCAATACTTCATCCGAACGTATAATCCTCTGCTATCCGCATTTAAAGGTTTATGACTCAGAGTCTGATTCCATAAAATTACAACCGTATTCTCAAAGGTTAGCCGGTGTAATTGCGGCAAAAGATGTTGAGAAAGGTTATCACTGGTCGCCTTCTAATACTGAAATTCAAGGAATTGTCGGAGTTGAACGGCAATTAACTTCAATGATTAATGACCCGACATCTGAAGTTAACGCTTTGAATGAATGCGGTGTTGTAACGGTTTTCAATTCTTACGGCTCAGGTTTCAGAACGTGGGGCAACAGGTCTGCTGCTTATCCGAGTTCAACAAATCCGACCAATTTTATAAACGTCAGAAGAACCGCAGATATTATTCACGAATCGGTTGAATATTCAATGCTTCAATTCATGGATTACCCGATTGATAACGGCTTAATTGATTCAATCTGTGAAACTGTAAACCAGTTTATTAGAACCTTAATCGGTCGTGGTGCATTGATTGACGGTAAATGTACATTCAATCAGGATAAAAACCCTGCAACGGAAATTGCAAACGGACATTTAACGTTTGACATCGAATTTATGCCTCCGACTCCGGCTGAAAGAATTACGTTTGAATCGTTTATAAATATCGAACTGTTGAAATCTCTGGGCGGTTCATAATGTATGCAATTGTCAATGACAGAGGAGTTTTAGAGGTTCACACCGATTGTGCGGACATTTGCTTTAACTGCAAAAACATCTACAAATGTCCCTTAATCCAAGCCATAAGCAAGGAGTATGTCATTATGCACTATTCGGACGTGGAGATTAGGGATTGCGGTCTTTTTAAGAAGTCTTAGGGAGTTTTTATGTCAAAGATAGAAATTAATAAATTAACCAATGCTAACGTTTATATGAACGGCATTAACCTGCTCGGACGTGCTGAAGAAGTACAGCTCCCGCAGATTAAACATAAAATGGCGGAGCATAAAGCCCTTGGTATGGTTGGTTCTGCTGAATTTTTTGCCGGGATAGATAAAATGGAATGCAAAATCAAATGGAATGCACTTTATCCGAGTGTTATGGCTATATGTTCTAATCCGTTCTTAGCAACAATGATACAGGTCAGAGCCAACCTTGAAACCTACAACGGAACGGGAAGAATTAAGGAAGTTCCTGCAACTGCTTTTTTAATCGGAACTTTTAAAGAATTTCCGCTCGGCAATATTAAGCCGCAGGAGAATGCCGAATATGAAACAACTATGGCTGTAACCTATGCCAAGTTAATCGTTGACGGAGTAGAAATCTTTGAAATAGATGTTCTTGAAAACATCTACAAAGTCGGAATGGTCGATATGCTTGCCACATTCAAAAAGAATACGGGGGCATAATGACAGACGATTCTATTCTCAAAAAAGCAAACTCTAAAAAAAGTTTGTCAGATGAAATTGCGACCCGAAAACGGGCATTAAACTTTTATTCTCTGGCAAACATTCTCCCCGACCCTGATATTGTTCTCAGAAAACAGGGCAAGGATATTAGGATTTATAAGGAATTGCTTTGTGATCCGCATGTTTTTGCCTGCACCCAATCTCGAAAAGCAGGAGTTTTGTCTCTTGATTGGGAAATAAATAGGGGGCTTGATAAAGACAAAAATGCTGAAGCGATTGAAGAATTACTTAAAAAACTGGATATTCATAAATTAATAAGTGATATTCTTGATGCAACGCAGTTCGGGTATCAGCCATTAGAGATTATCTGGAAGAAAACAAAATCAGGACACGTTCTGCCTGAAAAAATTATTGCAAAGCCGCCGGAATGGTTTTGTTTTGATGATGACAATAATCTGAAATTCAGAACTAAAGAAAATTACTACGGCGAAATTGTTCCGGATAAAAAATTCCTGCTTGCTCAAAATAATCCGAGTTACAACAACCCTTACGGCGAGAGAACATTATCTCGTGTCTTTTGGTCTGTAACTTTTAAAAAGGGCGGACTCAGGTTTTGGGTTGTGTTCACTGAAAAATACGGAATGCCTCATTTGATAGGCAAACACCCACGTGGAGCATCAAGAGAAGAAACCACAACTCTTGCCGATATGCTTGAGGATATGGTTCAAGATGCAATCGCTGTTATTCCTGATGATTCGTCTGTTGAAATCCAAGAGGCAAACAAATCTTCATCGGCTGAGATTTATGAAAAACTCATCGACAAGATGAATTCTGAAATTTCAAAAGCCATCTTAGGGCAAACACTTACAACCGAAATAGGCTCAACAGGAAGTTATGCGGCTGCAAATACGCACATGGCTGTCCGTCAGGATATTATTGATTCTGACAAAAAACTTGTTGAAAGTGTTATAAACCAACTAATACAGTGGATTTATGAGATAAATTTCTCAAATGAAGAAGTTCCGGTATTTGAAATGTATGCACCGGAAGATGTAGATTTAACTCTTGCACAGAGAGACAAAATCCTCTCCGATACCGGAGTTAAATTCACAAAAGAGTATTTTATCAAAGCCTACGGTCTTGAAGAAGAGGATTTTGATATCCGAGAAGATATTATACCTGCAACAAATTCTCAGTTTAGTGAATTTAAAGAAGAGACTTCCGATCCCGGACAAGAGCAAATTGAAGATTTGTACAAGTTTATTTCAGACAATAAATTATCTGAACAAGCTCAAAAAATGATTTCTCCTTTAATTGCATTAATTGATGATTGTGAGGATTTTAACGAAGTTTATGAACTATTAACCGATAAGAACCTTCACTCTAAACAATTTGAGCAAACTCTTCAAAAGGCTTTGTTCTTGTGTGAACTGCAAGGAAGGAGTGATGGTCTTGAATAAACAATTAACTTTTCTTGATTTATTCTCAGGTATTGGTGGTTTTAAAATTGCACTTGAAAGAGCCGGTTTTAAGAGTATAGGTTTTTGCGATAACGATGAGTATGCGAATAAACTATATCGAGCATATTTCAAAAATGATAAGGAATTATTTTACGATGACATCAGAAAAATCAACACATCAGAACTCCCCGATTTCGATATCTTATGTGCAGGATTTCCTTGTCAATCTTTTTCAATTGCTGGAAAAAGACGAGGATTTGAAGACACAAGAGGTACAATGTTTTTTGAAGTCGCACGGATTCTTAAAGACAAACGACCCAAATATTTTATTCTCGAAAACGTTAAAGGCTTACTTAATCACGACGGAGGCAAAACTTTCCAAACAATACTTAAAGTTCTCTCCGACATTGGGTATAGCGTACAATGGCAACTACTTAATTCTAAGTTCTTCGGAGTACCTCAAAACAGGGAAAGAGTGTACATTGTTGGATGTTATGGAAAAGAATGTACCGGAAAAATATTTCCTCTCTCCGGAAGCAATTCAGAAAATTATAGCGAAGTCAGAATAAAACAAATCCCACCTACAATAGGTAATTCTCAAGGAAATAGAGTTTATTTTACTGATGGATTAAGCACCTGTTTAACATCAAATGGTGGAGGACAAGGTGGAAAAACAGGTTTGTATTTTATCAATAAGCCAAGATTTGATAAATATAAACAGTCAGATATTGTTGAAACTCTAAAAGTTGCAGGAGATACTCCCTTAATGAAAGTTCGAAACGGAACTAAAAAAGGGTTTGATGAGGCTTGCATTGGTGATGGCATTAATTTAGCTTATCCTCAATCTAGAACAAGAAGGGGACGTGTCGGTAAAGGTTGTTCGCAAACTCTTGATACAAATTGCAATATGGGAACAATTGATGATTATCGTATAAGAAGATTAACACCTCTTGAGTGCTTTAGATTACAGGGATTTCCTGATGAAATGGTAAAAGTCGCAAGAGATATTGGTCTGGCTGATTGCAGATTATATAAGATGGCAGGAAATGCAATTACTGTAAATGTTGCTGAAGCTGTTGCAAGAAAAATTGCGGATTGCGAGCAGAGTGCGGAGGGCTTGGAGAAGTCCAAGACCGCAGACCCGTTTAATGCGAGCAACCAAGCGGCAGAGGTTGAAAATGGTTCAACTTAAAGGTTTATTTAAACTCGCTCCTACTGCAGCAATAAAATATTTCAAGAAAAAAGGACAAACATATACTTGGGATTGGTACGAGCTATGGCAGGATGCACATAAAAAGACTTTTACTGTTGCCAAAGTTATGCGAGAAGACATATTAAAAGATATTCGTTCTGCATTAGATAAGGCTCTTGAAGAAGGGAAAACTTTTCAAGAATTTCAAAAAGAACTTAAACCTACCCTGCAAAAAAAAGGTTGGTGGGGCGAACAGATTGTAGTTGATACTCAAGGCAATGCCGAAAAAGTGCAACTTGGTTCAATGTATCGTCTAAAAACAATCTATGCCGTCAATATGCAAACTTCATATATGACAGGGCGATATAAAACGCAAATGGATAATACAGACAATCGTCCTTATTGGGAATATGTCGCAGTATTAGATAGCAAAACAAGACCTGAACACGCACAGCTTCATGGTTTGGTTTACAGGTATGATGACCCGTTTTGGGCTAGTTTTTACCCACCAAACGGTTGGAGATGCAGATGTAGAGTAAATGCTCTGTCTAATTACAACCTGCAAAAAAAGAATATAAAACCAAGTGATTCAACAGGAACACTCTCTCAAGAGATGCGACTCGTCTCGAAAAAATCAGGAGAATACAAACCGGTTACAGTTTACACAGATCCATTGACCGGTAAAAAAATTGCCCCGGATGTTGGTTGGTCTCATAATCCTGCAAGCGGATTTTCGGAAGGGTGAAGCGAAGCGTAACCCGTAAGGTGTCGGGAAGCTGAGAACTTTTCGACACCCCGAATAATCCAAGACAGCGGTTTGAATGATATTTGAACACTATTAAAACAAGTATAAAAGGAGTATTAAATGACTGTAGATAGAAAGTGCTTAATTAATTGGGTTGGTGGAAAAAGATTACTAAGAAAAACAATCGCTCCACTTATTCCTAAAGACATAAAATCGTATATTGAACCATTCGGTGGTGGTGGTTGGGTTTTATTTTATAAGGACAGATGGGCAGATTTAGAAATCTACAACGACTTAGATGGAAGATTAGTTAATCTTTTTAGAATCGTGAAATATCATCCGAATGCTTTAAAAGAAGAATTAAAATATCTTCTTGGCTCTCGTGAGATGTTCTTCCAATTTTTGAATGGCACTTTTATTACCGATATACAAAAAGCAGCACAGTTCTTATTTTTAATAACACGTTCTTTTGGTGGTCGTGGTGATACTTTTGGAACTGTAAAAAAATCTTGTGGTGGAGCTTCAAAATCTCAACGCAATATTTTAACTAAAATTGATGCAATTCACGAACGCCTTGATAAAGTTATGATTGAGAATCGTGATTTTGAGAAATTAATCAAACAATATGATTTTGAAGAAGCATTTTTCTATTGCGACCCACCGTACACTTCAGGTTGTGGTTATGAAGTAACATCAACTACTGATTTTGACCACGAACGTTTAAGAGATGTTTTAAAAGACATCAAAGGTCGTTTTCTGCTTTCATACGATGATTCTCCAAAAGTTCGAGAATTATATAAAGGATATGAAATGATTGAAGTTGAAAGACAAAACGGAATCAACAACAGAGAAGGCACTAATAGAGCTAATAAAGTTTATAAAGAACTTTTGATTGCGAATTTTTCGATTAAAGATACACAAAAAAATATCTAATTTTGTTGCGGCTCTGTGGAATAATGGATGTGGGTAATTTTCCATTCGTTATTTTTCAAAACTAAAAACTGTGTTTCTCGACCTTTATGGATAATATCAGAATTAGTTTCAATAAAGTGTGCATAAAAGTCCCAGCAAAACTCAACTATCGCTGTATTTTCATATATTGTATATTTTAAATCTCGTATTCTTAAATCTCTTTTAGAAAATCTTTGCTGCATAGTTTTTATATAAAAGTTTTCTTTAATTTCATCAAAATTGTGTTCGTAACCAATCGGATGAATAAAAGAGATTCTATCTTCTTGATTCCAAATTTCTTTTGCTAACTCAATGTTGCATTCATTTATTGATTTTGCATAATTCTTTAATAATTCTTTTAGCTTTTCTTCCATATAAGGATTTTAGCACAAAAAATGTCTGATCCAATTGAAATAAAAATTGATAACAAAAAAATCGAGACACAACTTCTTGATTTAGCAAAACGAAGCGAAAACCTGCGACCATTGATGAAAAATATCGCAGGGATTTTTGCATATTCCACAGAAGAAAATTTTAAAAACGAGGGCAGACCTGATAAGTGGACAGATTTAGCCGAATCAACAAAAAAACAGAGAACGAAGACAGGACATTACCCCGGACAAATTTTACAAGTTTCAGGTCAACTGGCATCATCAATAAGTACATCTTATGACAATGATTCAGCTGTTATTGGTTCAAATCTTGATTATGCCGCAATTCATCAACTTGGAGGTCAAGCCGGTAAAAATCAATCTGTAACTATACCTGCAAGACCATATTTACAACTTAATAATGAAGACTTTGAAGAAATCCTTAGTATGACCGAAAATTTTTTAGGGGAATAGTTCCCTAATATTTAGTAGGTCTTAAGAAAGGAGAGGAATATGACAACAGTAGAACCTATTAGAAACAAAACAGATATTAAAAAGGTGGAAAAAGTTTTAGCAGGACAAAGTATGAGAAATTTATTGCTTTTTGTTCTTGGAACAAATTGTGGATTAAGAATTTCTGATTTACTATCACTTGATGTAGGTGATGTAAGAAATAAAACTCATATTCAAATTGTTGAAAAGAAAACAGGAAAATTTAAAAAGTTTCCAATTAACGAGAGATTAAAGCCTATGATTGAGGATTTTGTAAAAGGGAGACGAAACGCAGAACCGCTGTTTTTGTCTCACTGGCGGCATCGACTTGACAGAGTAACTGCATATTACTTGATTCGTGATGCGTGCAAAAAAGCCGGACTTCAAGAAAGAATCGGTACGCATTCAATGCGAAAGACTTTTGGCTACCACCATTACCAGCAATTTAAAGATGTTGTTATCCTGCAAAAAATATTCAATCACTCAAGTCCGCAGATAACTTTAAGATACATAGGTATCGAACAAGACCAGATTGACTACAGTTACTCCAACTTTATTTTATAGTGCAAAACCCTCTCTATTAGGTTCATTGCATTACATTTTATTTGCCTTACAATTTAACCATTTTGTAAGACTTTAAATTAAAAAGTCTCTGAAACTATTATACAATCAATGTTTCCAAAATTTTCAATGTATTTTCTTTTTGTAATGTACCAGTCAAAAAGTTGTAAAACAATTCCCCGCATGTCTAGTTTTTTCGGCATAAAAAAATTGCCTTACAAAATGGTTAAAATGTAATCCATTAAATGCATTGAAAGGAAAAATATGTACAAGCATCGAGCAACTATGACTGATAGAAGACACCAAATTTTGATTCTGATAGCAAAAGGTTATAAGAATAAACAAATTGCAAGAAAAATGGGTTTATCACTCTCAAACACAAGACTTCAAAAATGGCGTTTATATTGTTTTCTCGGAGAAATTCATACCGCAATAGATGCAGTTTATATGGGATTGCAGATGGGATTATTGCATAAAAGAGATTTATGCGAAGCAATAAGAGAGGAAATCTATGACTACGAAAGCGAAAAACAGATGTACAGTTACACTTAAGCAGAATGAAACACATATCGGAACCTTTAGACCGCCGCAAG
>FR900408.1 GCA_000438175.1 Fusobacterium sp. CAG:439
TTTAGAAGGGATAATTCTCATTATGAGAAGATTGGTACAGAAGAACGTTGCATAGATGATGAAATCCCATTCGATATCCCTGATTCTTGGGAATGGACTAGATTAGGAACAATAACAGAAATATTAAGAGGGAAAGGTCCAAAATATGCAGACAATACCGATTTTAGAATTTTAAATCAAAAATGTGTAAGATGGGGTAATATTGATACTTCATTTTGTAAAACTGTTGATAAACAATGGTTTGAATCTATTTCTAAGGAATGTTTAACAACGCAAAAAGATATTTTAATAAATTCAACAGGAGAAGGTACTATTGGCAGAAGCAGTGCAGTAACATCTGATGCTATAAATATGCCTTATGACTCTCATGTATTATTGATTAGACCATATAAATGTCTGAACAAATACATAGAGATTTTTATTAATGGTATTGAAGGTCAAGCTCAAATTAATCGTTCAAAAGGTGCAAAAACTACCAAACAGACAGAGCTTGGAGTTGATAAAACAAAGAATTTACTAATACCTCTGCCTCCATTAAACGAACAGCAAAGAATTGTAGATAAAGTTAATCAACTACTTCCGCAAATTTCAAAGCTTTAAATCTATTTTTTATAATCGTGGTGAAAGGAGGCTTTTGCCATGACTATTAAAGATTTTGAAAAGTATCTTCAGAGTACTAATTTATCTGAAAACACAAACGCATCTTATTTATTTGCGGTTAAGCAGTTTAAAAACCAATATGATGCTGTATCCAAGAAAAACCTTAGGACTTATAAGGTTTGGTTAATAGAAAATTTCAAGTCAAAAACTGTGAACTTAAGATTAAGAGCGATCAATTTTTATCTTGAATTTATAGGTAAATCAAGCTGGAAAATTCCATTCGTAAGGGTTCAACAAAAAGCATTTTTAGAAAATGTAATAAGTGAAGCAGATTATGCTTATTTTAAGAGTTCATTAAAGCAAGATAATGAACTCTTTTGGTATTTTGTTATTCGCTTTCTAGCAGCTACAGGAGCTAGAGTAAGTGAACTTATACAAATTAAAGTAGAGCACGTTAAAATAGGACATCTTGATTTGTATTCAAAAGGAGGTAAATTAAGAAGAATTTATATTCCTAAAAAATTGCAGGAAGAAGCACTTGCTTGGTTTGAAAGTAAAAAACAAAATAGTGGTTTTATATTCTTAAATAAATACGGGGAAAGAATAACTACTCGCGGAATATCAGGACAACTTAAAAAGCTTGCTGTAAAATATGGTATAAATCCGGCTGTAATTTATCCGCATTCGTTTCGGCATAGATTTGCAAAAAGTTTTTTGGAACGATGTAACGATATTGCTTTTCTTGCAGATTTAATGGGGCACGAAAGCATTGAAACTACAAGAATCTATTTAAGAAAAACAAGCACCGAACAACGAACTATTGTTGATAGCATAGTTGATTGGTAATTTAAAACTCCTGCTTTATGCAGGAGTTTATTTCAAATCTTTTATTTTGGGTAATATATTTTTGTAATATTCTACAATTCTTTGTTGCTCATTTAATGGAGGTAGAGGTAATCTTAATTTACTTAACGATTGCCCGTTTACATTTGGCTGTCCGGTCCCCATTGAATATGCTTTTAATTGTTCCCAATATAATGGAGACTCCATAAATAATTTCAAGTACTCTTCATTAACCAATTGTAAGGGTATAGCACGAATAAGATAAGAAGCAAAAACCGCATTTTCATTCAAATTACGGACAATATACGTTTTACCGATAGTTCCACCAGTTCTTGCAATTAAAATGTCTCTGTTTTTTAGTTTATATTTGGGTAAATTTTCTTTAGATATTGAACAATATGGAACAGTTTCCCACATAATTTTATTATCTTGAATATCTGTTATTCGTGCCAATTTGGCATCACCTACTGGTGCAGCAGAAGCAGTATAGCCGTAATGTATTTGTTCCGTAACAGATGCTAGTGTACACCATTCCCAAGAATCAGGAATCTCAAATGGAATTTCATCATCTATACAACGTTCTTCTGTACCGATCTTCTCATAATGAGAATTATCCCTTCTAAATATGTACGATTCATTCTTATCTTTTTTGATTTTTTTATCTTTTATTAATTGTTCTTTTTCCTGTCTTATTTTTTCGATGAGAATACTTGCAGGTTCATCTGTCGGATCTTGTGGAACAAGTTTTCCTTGTACAGCTTCTTGCAATATTGATTTCTTTAATAAATCCGGAAAATCTGTATTTAATTTTTCTATTTTTTCGTAGGCTTTGTCATAAGCATTGATATATGGTTCAAATTCTTTATACTTTTCAACAATTCTATCTTGTTCCGATAAAGGTGGTAAAGGTATTAAAAAATCTTTCAACCACCCAGTATTTAAATTTTTTTGTGCAGAACCCTTCACTTTTACATTAACTTGCTTATCAAATAATTGTGATTGCATCCATAAGCAAATGTATTCTTTGTTTATTATATTGGTATGATCTCTAAAGAAACCCAAGCTAACAAATATACAAAACGGAACATCTGTATCAATAATTTGTGGTTTTCCCATTGTTCCGACGCGTCCAAAAAGGATATCTCCTTTTTGGGGCTTACTTCCATATGAAGCATTATCATAAGTAGCTTTACTAACTTTTTTAGCATTACTAAAATCTATTTTACCTCCAGAAATATCTTTAACAGATAAAAAGAAAATTCCATCATCCACATATGTTGGTCGATATGTAAAGCCCAAGTTAATTTCTTCTATAGTACCTATTCTCACCCATTCCCAGCTATCAGGAATATCAAACGGAACTTCGTCTGCTATGCATACTGGCTCATTCTTACCCACCTTCTCATAAGGCAAATTATCAGAACCTCTAAAAATGTATGACGGATTTTTATCCGGTTTAATTTTCTTCTCTTTTATAAGTCTTTCTTTTTTAGCTCTAATTCTCTCAATTAAAGCACTTGCAGGTTCATCATTTGGATCTTGAGGAACAAGTTTCCCCTGAACAGCTAATTGTAATATTGAATTTTTTAATTGTTGTGCGTTCATTAGTCTTGTGTCTCCAATTCAATACCCAAAATATCTGTAATCTGTTCTAAGACTCTATCAATATCAGCATTTAAACTTGAACGTTTTTCTTGATATTGTTGTATAAGTTCTTTAGGTGCAAGAATTTCTTCTTCTTCGTGTGGAAAACCACACAAATCTATGTTGTAATTTCTATCAATAATATCCTGCAAAGAGTATTTTTTTGATTTATCAAATTCATCAATAGTTATTTCTTCTCTCTTATTCCACCAATCGAATACCGGCTGGAAGTGCTCAAGTTGCATTGGCTTTGTTTTTGAGAAGTTTTTATAACCTTCCGGCATATCCAAACGGTAAAACCAAGTTTCATCTGTTGGTTTAGTTTTATCAAAAAATAAAATATTTGTTGTAATAGATGTATAAGGCGCAAATACACTATGCGGAAGTCTTATAACTGTATGCAAATTAAACTCTGATAATAATTTCTTCTTTATTGCAACTTTTGCGTTGTCTGTACCGAATAAAAATCCATCAGGTAAAATAACTGCAGCTCTGCCTTTTTCTTTTAATCTGTACATAATTACAGACATAAATAAATCAGCTGTTTCACTACTTGCTAAATCATCAGGGAAATGATTTTTTACATCTTTCTTTTCGCTACCGCCATAAGGAGGGTTCATAAGTATAACATCAAATTGATCATCTTCAGTATAATCAAGAACATCTCTTAATAGCGAATTATCGTGATATATTCTAGGCTCATCAATTTCGTTAAGAAGCATATTTGTAATGCAAAGCATATAAGGGAACTGCTTCTTTTCAATACCATATATAGAATTATCAAAAGCACCCTGATCATCAGTTGTTTTTACTTTTTCTTTAAGCTGCTTCAACCAACTTGTTAAAAAACCACCTGTACCACAGGCAAAATCTGCCATCTGTTCGCCGACTTTTGGGTCAATAATTTTTGCCATAAAATCAGTAACGGCACGAGGAGTATAAAATTCACCAGAAGAGCCTGCACTTTGCAATTCTCTTAAAATTGATTCATAAATTTCACCAAAAGCATGGCTTTCTTCATAATCACCAAGATCTAGTTCATCAATTTCGTTCAGAACTTGTCGTAATTGAACACCGTCCTTCATATAGTTATTTGCATCTTCAAATGTTGTTTTAACTATTGCTTTACTCATGGGTGTTTGAGGTGTAATTTCAAGATTTTTTAAGGTTGGGAAAAGTTTATTATTTACAAAATCAAGCAATACTTCATTTGTCATTGCTTTGCCGGATTTATCATCTTTTGCCCAATTTCTCCATCGACATTCTTCCGGAATAATTGACTTGTAGTTGCTATCACTAAATTCCCAATCTTCTTCTTTTGAGTCATAGACTTTTAAGAATAGCATCCACGCCATTTGCTCAATTCTTTGTGCATCGCCGTTTATACCAGCATCATTGCGCATAATATCTCTGATTCTTTTTACAAATCCTGATAAATTACTCATTCTATCCTACCTTATAAATATTATTTTTTAATTCTTCTACGGCCTTAAAGTATTCGTCTTTTCCGCCAAATAATTGTGCAATTTTTGCAGGTTTCCCAAATTTGTTAATTGGATCTAATTTTAAAACATCCGCACTATTTAATTCAGATAAACCTGTATTCATATATTTATCTAATAATGCTTCAAGAACTTCTCTTGCAGCACCACTATACTTACTGAAGAAGTCTCTCTTTTTAACATTATTTGCACGTTCTCTACGTGTTAGCGGTTTTGCACCATACGCAATATGGCAAATGAAGTCAAAATCATCAACCTCGGTCATATTTTGTTCTTCTTTTAATGCTTCTAAATCAATACCCTGTTCTTTCAGTAATTCAGTAATTTCGGATTTTTTATCTTCTTCGCTCCAGCGTTTAATAAATTGTTCTAATGACGATGAATAGCCAAGAATATTTGATTTAGTGTAATCAATAATATTTTCTTGTTTTAAGAGCTTGCCATCAGTATCATATACAGAAACTGTTTTATTCGTTATTCTTACAGAACAACCGTTTTTATCAACAATTGGTTTATAAGTTGGTGGTGGCGGAGGAGGTGGTGGCGGTGGATACGGTCCTGGACCTGGGCCTTTTTTCTTAGGATAATCGGGATCAATTTCAATTGGACCATCCCAATCAGGATCAGCAAATAATCGTGTAACGTTACGAAAATCCATAACAGTAAAACTCATTTTACCTTCTTTTTCTCTTAAACGAGTTCCACGACCAATAATTTGTTTAAATTCTGTCATTGAGCCAATCATCTTATCAAGAACTATTAATTTAGTCATTTTACAATCGGCTCCGGTAGATAAAAGTTCGGATGTTGTTGCAATAACCGGATATTCCGCTCTGACAGAAATGAAGTAATCCAATTTACTCTTTCCATAGGTATCACTGCCTGTAATTCTAACAACATAATCAGAATTTTCTTTTACTTTGTCGGCGTTTAAATTATTTAAAGCAATACGCATTCTTTCTGCGTGATCTTCCGAAGCACAGAATACAATGGTTTTCGCCATTCTATTGGTCGCTTTTAAATAATTTGTTATCTCTTTTGCTACTTGGTCAATTCTATCTTGAATTATAATATTGTAATCATAATCACTATTATTGTATATTCTATCTTCAATAACCTGACCATTAATATCGCATTGTCCTTTGCGTGGTCTCCAGCCATCTCCAATATCAGTAGTAACATTTATAACTTTAAATGGCGCTAAGAAACCATCATCAATGCCTTCTTTTAAACTATATGTATAAACTGGGTCTCCAAAATAAGAAATATTTGAAGTATATTTTGTTTCTTTAGGAGTTGCTGTCATACCAATTTGTGTTGCAGAAGAAAAATATTCTAAAATTCTACGCCAACGACTTTCTTCTTTTGCAGAACCTCTGTGACACTCATCAACTATAATCAAATCAAAGAAATCCGGTGAAAACAATTCACTATAATGTTCTTTATCATCATCGCCAATTAATTGCTGATACAATGAAAAATAAACTTCGTATGCAGTTATAGTTGTTTTATTATCTTTTGCAAAATTTACTTTATGAATAGTTTTTTCTAACGGAGCAAAGTCTTGCTGAATAGATTGATCAACAAGAATATTTCTGTCTGCCAAATATAAGATTTTCTTTTTTAATCCACTTTTTATTAATCTATAAACAATCTGAAATGCTGTATAAGTTTTACCTGTACCTGTTGCCATAACAAGCAATAAACGTTCTTGCCCTCTTGCAATAGCGTCAAGCGTTCTATTTACGGCAACTCTTTGATAATAGCGAGGCGGATACGTTTTACTGCTCGTATAGTATGGCTGTTCTATAATTTGTTCTTCAGCGTCTGTAATATTTTTCTGAGATTTAAATCTGTTAATCAGTTCTTCTGGGCTTGGAAATTCATCCAAAGCAAATTCTCTTTCTTTTCCAGTAAGAAAATCATGTTCAATAAAACCATCGCCATTTGAACTGTATGCAAATGGGGTATCTAATTTCTTTGCATATTCCATTGTTTGCTGCAAACCATGTGAAACAGAATGTTTATTATCTTTTGCTTCAACAACGGCTATTGGGTTGTTGACATTTATATACAAAACATAATCCGCTTTTTTAGGTTTTTCTCTGGATGCCATATTACCGCGCAAGTTGATTTTACCGTCAGTAAACTGAACCTTGGTTTCCATTGTAATTTTATCTTTCCACCCGGCTTTTTCTAATGCCGGAGTAATAAAATTAAGTTTGATATCTTCTTCAGTCATTTGATTTTTAGGTAATATAGCCATTCTTCACCTCACAACTTCTGATAATAAAAACTTATAGGAAGTTGCCTTAATTGTATCATGAAAATATTCCGTAGTTTGTTGTGTAACAATGCTGATATAATTCCATTAAAACATATGCATATGTCAAATATGGACAGATAAAAAATTAATTTAAAATAAATATTGAGCTTAGTTTTTAAATAATAAGATAAAATTAAATTATGTAGGAATTGAATTATGAAAAATATTGATCAAAATAAATTAATATCGGTTGAAGAATTCTGCAATGAAATGGGCAGATTAATATATTACTTTGATCAAACTATAGATGCAATTAGATTTGATTCAAAAGCTTTAGTTGTATATTTAACTCTCATTAAAAAAATTATTTCAAATGCTGATGCCGCAAATAAATTAATTTTAGAAGGACATATTAAGGAATCCAAAATTATTTTACGAAGTGCAGTTGAAAGTGTAATTTTGATTACATATTTATCGCAATTCCCAGAGAAAATAGAAGATTACCTTGATGAAGCTCAAATTTTAAAGATTAAAAATAATTTTATTATTTATAAAAATATACGTGATGGTGAACCAATCGATGTTAATGGGACGACTATATCGAAAGAAGAGCTTTCCGCAGAAAATGAAAGATGTTTTAATACAATTCAAGAACAAGCGAAACAGACAATACTTGAAGGAATTGGGGTAAAAGAATATAAAATCAATAATTCAAATTTTACAAAATTTGATAAATATTTTACTAGCTTTCGTCCTCAATTTATGAAATATGAAAAAATGTTTAAAGAACTGGATGGTATTGGTTTTAAACTTAAGGATGATTTTATATTTGGTCTCAGGGACATTGTGTATGGATTTTATAATGACAGTTCTCAAATTGCACATGGTTGTTTTTTAGATTGGAGCGGTCCAACGTATTTTACACAAAAAGAAGCTGAATATATGTTTCATTTCTTTATGAAAGTTACATTATTTCTTAAAGTATTACTTAAAGGATCTGTGAATTTTGAGAATGATCATACTCCACAATTTGTCAGAGAAATGCGAAAATCAAATGACAAACTTGAAATGATAATATATGGTAAACTTTTAAAACACTAATCAAAGTTACAAATAAAAATTCATATAGCTTTCATCAATAATATCTTGTTCAATACCGATGTAGCGGAGGGTGATGGCAGAGTAAGAATGGTTAAAAATCTTCTGCAACAGTTCGATATTATCAAATTGTTTATAGTGGTGGTAGCCAAAGGTTTTGCGCAGAGAGTGTGTGCCGATTTTGTCCTGAAGATTTAATGTTTTTGCAGCCTTATTCAAAATCCTGTATGCCTGGTTACGGTCGAGCCTGTTGCCTTGTTGTGTAATAAATAATGGCTCATCTTCCGACCGATCTTTTACAAAATCTTCAAGAACAACTTTTAGCTCAGGATTTAAAGGAAAGCGTTTGTTTTTCTTCGTCTTTTTCTCTTTAATTTCAACAAAATCCCTGCCCTTAACATCTCCGACATTAAGTTTCAAAATATCCGAAATCCGGAGTCCGCAATTTATCCCGAAAATAAAAAGCACAAGATCTCGCTTTTTGCGTTTCAAAACAGCTTCATTTTCTCAATATCCTCTCTATTCCTTATCGGTTGGACAATATTCATACTTCCTCTTATATCCCCAAATAGTCTACCCCCAAGTTGTATCGCACGAAAAACTCAAAATCCTTGCTATATCTTTCGCCCGTAATGAGTTTTGAAACATAACTTTCTGTCATTTTAAGTCTTTTTGCAAGTTTCTTTTGTGTAAATTCTTTTTGTCTCAATGCAAACCGAATCGCTAGTTCTCGCCTGTATAAAAACACGCTTTTTGTTTTTGCCAAATTTTCATCGGCACGTTCTTTAATATAATCAATGCTCTGTAGCTCTTTTTTCTTCATAAAAACCTCCGAAATTCTCTGGGGAAACACATCTTACCTCTGTTTCTAAGAAACATCAAGTCCTTAAATTTTTATGTCGAAATGATACAAAAGGGGTAAATATTAGTCGGAAACAGTTCCAATTTAAGGTCGGAAGAGTGATGAATGTGAGTACGATGAATAAAGATAAATACATATCAATTCAAGAATTAGCAGACCTCAAAGGTGTGAGTACTCGGGCGATTCGGATGTCGCGTGATAAATATGTCACCCGCGAAATCGTTGTCAAAGGCGGAAAAAGTTTTGAAATTTTGTTATCAAGTATTGAGCCAGAGTTAGAAGAAAAGTATCTTAACCAAAAGACACAAATAACTTCTGATTCTACTGCTTTGATTCCTGTTACGCAATCGAAAAATCTGCCGACTAAAGTGAATGAAATTGCTTTAGCGCGTTTGGACTTGCTCAGGGAATGGAATAAATACAGAAATGCTCACCCGACAAATAAAACGCGTGCGGGGATTGAGTTTATCGAAACCTACAATACCGGCATGTTGTATCCGCAGATTTTTAAGATACTTGGTAAAACTTCAATCGGCTCGGTTGAGCGTTGGAAACGCAAGCTCGGAAACACGACAGATTATCATTTATTGCTGCCAAAATATGAGTATACGACAGAATTTCGCACATCTTTGACCGATTATGAAAAACAGGTGTTTTTGAAAATTCTGCTCCACCCGAACAAGTTTTGTGTCGGCAAAGCAATCTCTATAACCAAGCATATTTTGTCAAAAGAGGGACCGATAAATGTTCAGGATGTGACATTTCGTCGTTATGCAAATTGGTTTCGGGATAACCATTATGACATTTGGACGTTGGCTCGGGATGGTGAAAAAGCCTTAAAGGACAACGTTGAACCTTACATCTTGCGTGACATTTCAAAACTTGAGGTCGGGGATGTGCTTGTGGCAGACGGGCATAAGCTATCGTTTTTAGTGCAAAATCCGTTCACAGGTAAACCCACGCGTGCGACTTTAATCGGCTTTTTGGATTGGAAATCGACTGCACTTGTTGGGTATGAGATTATGCTTGAAGAAAACACTCAAAGTATCGCGTCGGCTCTGCGAAACGCTATTATCAACTTGCAAAATATCCCGAAAATTGTTTATCAGGATAACGGGAGAGCGTTTAAAGCGAAATATTTTGTGAACACAGATTTTAAGGAAACAGGATTTGAGGGGATTTATGCTCGTATCGGGATTAAGACGGTTTTTGCTCGACCGTATAACGCAAGAGCTAAAGTAATTGAGCGGTTTTTCAAAGAGTTTCAGGAAAGTTTTGAAAAACTTTTGCCAACTTATTCAGGCTCAAATATTGAAAATAAACCCGCGCATTTTAAGCGGAATGAAAAATTTCATAAGCAGTATTTCAAGCCGAATTATTACCCGACGATTGATGAAGTCAAAATACTTGTCGATAAGTGGCTTGAATTTAAAAATGCTCAGCCTTGCCCGAACGATAAAAACCATACGATAACGCAAGTGTTTGAAAACAGGACGAAAATCAAAATTGACCCCGCTCGGCTTGACGATTTGATGATGACGGCTGACATCAAGACAATTTATCAAAACGGAATTCGTTTCCTCGGCACTTTTTATTATTCGGATAAACTATATGGGCTCAAAACTCAGGTTATGATTCGATATTCACTTTTTGATTTATCCGAAATTAAAGTTTACACAGTCAAAAATCAGTTTTTATGTACCGCAAAACGCGTAACCAAAGCTCATCCGATGGCTTATCATCTCGGCGATATCAAAGATGTCGAGGATTTAAAACAGAAAATTCAAAAACAAAAACGGCTTAAGAATAAGACTATTAAAGAGTTACAGAAGTTTTTACCAAATGTGGATTTGAAATTTATTGAGCAAGATATTGAAGAAGATGTTCAAGAGGTGATTGAAGTGAAGCCGGTAAAAACGAAAAAGCCGACACCGCGAGAAATACAAATGAACGCATCTGTTTTTTTGAATAAGTATGAAAAGTTTGAATGGCTTATGAAAAATGGCTGCACCTGTGAAGATGATAGGGCGTGGCTTGCGGAATACAAGCAAAGTGAGGAATATCGAGGTCTTTATGAAACGTAAATTTGTTGTAACGCAGAATGTGAAACGATTTGTGGATTTGATGGATACGCTAAAAAATGCGCCGGCGAATCTGCCGAAGATGGCGTTAGTTTATGGCGATTTCGGACTCGGAAAGTCGCAAACGATTATGTGGTGGGTTACGAATAACGATGCTATTTATGTGCGGTGCAACCACAAAATGTCTGCACGTTGGCTTTTGACCGAGATTGTCGAGGAGCTTGATGACGTGCCGACATACCTGACTTCCCTTTTATTCAAGCAGATTGAGGATAAACTGCGCGAGCGGCCAAAGGTTTTGGTGGTGGATGAGGTAGATTTTCTTTTGAATAACTCGTCTGCGATTGAGACTGTTCGCGATTTGCACGACAAAATCGGAATTCCCGTTGTACTTGTCGGAATGAGCCTTGCGGAAGCAAAACTCAAACGACATAAGCATATTTATGACAGGCTTTTGGGTGTATTAAAGTTTGAAACATTTAATAAAGATGATGTGGCAAAAATCGTGACAGAGATTTCTGAAGTCGAGTTTGAACCTGATGCGCTTGAACTTGTTTGTGCAAAATTCAACCAGTTCAGGCAGATTGTGAAATTTTTAAATAAGGTCGAAAACGTTGCCGATATGAACAATTTGAAAACAATTACGCTGCCGGTTTTGGAGGGAATATTGAATGAAAAATAAGATTTTGAAACTCGCTAAAAGGCTTGAAACATTTAGGCTTGAAGATATTGAATCTATTATGGGAGATGGGATAGAAGATGTTTTACAGAAACTTGTTAAGGACGGACAATTAAATTTGGTTGGCGAAATTTATTCATACAAAGCCGAGCGAAGTTTACCCTTGCCCTTTTGTTTCAAATTTCATTCGCAGGAAAAGATTGAGATGATAACGAAGTGCTTTTGTGCCGGGGTGAAGTCAAAACAGGCGAGTTTTCTTTTGGATATCGGGGATGCGACGATGCAGAATTTTTATAAACATTTTCGGCAGATGATTTATGAACGGCAATTGAACGCCCTTAAAACGCACTTTGAACAAAAGCCGAAAATTACCAAGATGCGACGGTTTTACGACATACCTGTTTATTTTTATCTGTATGACGGCGAGCTTTTCGTAGTCGATAAACCGCTAAAGACAAAACGAAAGAAGCTGCCGCACACAAAAGAAGAATCTTTGCGGATAAAAGTTCTCTACTCCCGCCTCCGCCGATCAATAAACCACTCCCAAATGAAACAAAACTTGGCACAAAATGTAGCGGAACATATTTGGAGGTATGGGAATTTGTTCGAATATTTAATTAATCAAATATCTCAATAAGTTTATTAAAAACTTCAAAATTGTTTACTACAACAACTTCTAGCTTATTTATTGCTCTTGTAATCTGTTGAAAGAACATTTTACCTGTAGCATATGGAATTCCTTCTAATGCCCTGTCTCTAAGTTTATTGCCTTCATAATAAAATTGTTCTCCTAATATTACAATCACATTTTCAAATTCTTGTCCGATAACTTCATGCGCATTACCAATATTGTTAGGGTTATATTTTGCTAAATCTGCATATTTATTGTTATTGTATAAACTTGGAGTATATGAAATATATTTGTAGTTATCTTTTTTAGCTTCTATATAACTATTAGCCTCTTCTACTGTATTAAAATACACAATATCAATGTTTTCATTGTTAACTTGTAATGAATTTTTTTTGTCTAGTGAAAGCATGATTCTTATAAAATTTGCCAATTTTTCATTAGTTCGAATCTTTGTATTAAGTCTATATTTTTTTACATTTCTGTATTCACTATTTTCGAACTGTTCAAAAATTTCGCCTTCATGTTTTCTAAATATTTGTTTACCGTCACCACTTAATATTAAAGTTATGTTGTTTGGTTTTATATATTTTTGTACTATGTCAAGAAATTGTTGTTTATTAATCCGTTGAAATTCGTCGATTATTAAAATTTCAGGGAAATTGGTTTGAAAAAGATATTTCCAGTCTTTGATTGCCTCTATATTCCAGTGATAATAATTTTTTAACTTAATATGGCCAAAATTCAATTTTGCACAATGTATTAATCCAACATTTTTACCATCATTAATATATTTTTTTGCTATATGGTAAGTAAGTAAAGTTTTTCCACTTCCTGCATCACCAGATAAAATAATGTAATTTATACCTTGTTCAACATCTGTATAAATGTTTTTTTCTAACTCTTCTTGCCTTTGTGTAAGGAAATATTCATTATTAATAAATTCTTCTGTTTTTGAAAAAGGTGAGATTAAATAATTTGATGGGTTAAATTTTTCATTTAAATCTTCAGTATAAAAAGTTTGGCTAAAGCCTTGTGATTTTATAATATATATTAATTCATCAAAACTTGCCTCAATAAGACTATTTTGATCATCAAGTTTATATAATTTATTTTCATTTTCAATATATGAAAAAGAATAAATTGGTAAACCTAGAAACTTTAAATAATATTGATTTTGTAACAATTGTTTGTGTACTTTTTGTGTAGTTTGACTTTTATATTCAATATTTAAAATAGTAGAATCTGTTAACCTCAATAAGTCGAACTCTTTTCCAATTTGTGGAATTTTGTAACCCATATAAAAGCCATTTAAGTCTTTGATATATAAACTTTTATCAAGCTCGTGCAATGTATGTAAAAGGCTCTTTAATGACTGTAAATCAATATCTTTTACATCTGTTCCAAGATACTTCATATATGAGTGGCTAAGTTTATTGTCATCTGATTTATTATAAATCTCAATTATACTTCTTAAATTAGCTGTTTTCATTACTTCTCCATTATAATTAATTCAAATTTGTACTATTATATATCAATAATAATTGACTGAATATTAGACATTTGTCTAATTATATAAGATTTTAAATTATATATTAACTAAGCGAAATTCACCAAAATATAAATACTATTTGAACTTCCGACTTGCTTCCGAGTTCGGAGGGTGCAGTTTCAAAATGGACTTTTTGTCCGAAAAGTGTCATCGGGGGAATGTGGCTATATATTTAGGTTTTAGCGATTTAGGCGGATTTATAGTGGAAAGTTGACGCCAATTTGTGGACAATAAAGTGACTTTCCGAGTAGTTTCAGTCAACCACTCGGAAGGGGGTGTAATTCAAACATAAAGCCGAATTTCGGCAGAAAAATAATTTTTCAAATGTCCTGTAAAAGAACAATAGATATTCTGGTAGTTTTTGTGTAGTCGGAGCTAATTTAAAAATCATAATTTTCTATCCTTTCAAAGTTTATGTTGGGATAATATAAAGCCGGAAAAATTTTTTTTTGCTTATCTCAAAAGTTATATTAATAAAATTTTACAAACTCTAAATAATATAAAAAGCGGGTCTAATTTAGAAAACCGCTTTATTACTACACTTAAACCTAACTAATAAAAAACTCCCCAGGTTGGACTCGAACCAA
>FR900409.1 GCA_000438175.1 Fusobacterium sp. CAG:439
CAAATTCCCCGGAATATAAACTGTATCAGAAGATGTTCCAAGATATACCATATGATCCTTACTTTTGTCCATATCATATGTCGGTCCTGAACCTGATCCAATACAAACAACATTACTGCCCGTTACATCTTTACAAGCTTCATAACCTATTGCTACTGATTTATCTATTGCCTTTGCTTCATGACCAATTGCAACACTATGACGTTCTGTTGTTGTATTATAACCGATTGAGACTGAATTACATTCAGCTGATGCTGAATTGCCGATCACAATTCCATCCGAAGACATTGTATAAGCATCATGACCTATAGCAATTCCTGCGGTATAACTACATGGACCCCAACCGCAAGATGTTCCCTCAACCCTTGCATTTGTTCCGATAGCTACTCCGTCTGAAAATGAACTATAACCTGATTTGGGGGATACCTTTGCGCCATTACCAATGGCTATAGAGCTGGTTCCACTACTCTGTGATGAATTGCCGAGAGCGATGGAAGAAGAAGCGCTGGCATTTGAACTCGCTCCGATGGCTATGGAAGATGCTTCTGTAGAGTTTGCGGCTAAATAACGTTCTTCACCACCTCCGATAGCAATCGAACCTGCTCCAGTAGAATAAGAGTTAGTTCCTAGAGCTAAGGATGTATAACCTCGAGCGGAACTATAAGAGCCTATAGCTATACTGCTGCTTACATTAAAGCGGCCGCCATCATCATAATTACTACGATAACCAACTGAGACATTATAATTCCCGCCATCGTTATCACGTAAGGAATCATACCCGATGGAGGTGTTATAATTACCACTTGAGGCATTGCTTTGTGAAAAAGCTCCAACGGCGGTATTTGCATCACTGGATGTATTCTTTGCTAAAGAATAATAACCTACAGTGGTATTATTTTTACCATCACCCTCAGCCATTGAATCTCCACCAATTATGGTATTTTGAATACCTGTACCTAATTTATATGCACGAAAACCTACTGCAGTATTCCAACTGCTGTTAGCTTTAGTTAAGGAATCATCTCCGACGGCAACATTATAACTACCATCTACATTGGACGCCAGGGTTGTACCGATACCGATATTATTATTACCGCTGGTTGTTAATAACATTGCATTATCGCCGATGGCTATATTACTGATACCGCTGGTGACCTGAGTTAAATTATTAGGGCCGATACTGATATTATTATCACCGTCAGTTAAATGATCCATACTACCGCTGCCTAAGATGAGATTTGTATCTATAAATTGTAAGCGCCCCAAGGTAGTATTATCTCGTTTAAACGACAAATGAACAGGCAAGGAACT
>FR900410.1 GCA_000438175.1 Fusobacterium sp. CAG:439
CTCCTTTTTTTTAATTATTTACGATGTTTTTATATTTTTAAAGGGAGCGACACGTCACATAAAAAAACTCCCTGAATTAACCAGGGAGTTTTTTCGATAAAAATAATATAAACTATTTTTCATCCAAAGCTGCAACACCGGGTAATACTTTTCCTTCGATAAATTCAAGAGAAGCACCGCCGCCTGTTGAAACGTGAGTGAAATCTTCAGCTTTAAAATATTTTTTAGCAGCTGAAACAGAGTCACCGCCGCCGATTACGGAAACAGCTCCGTTTTTGGTTGCGTCAACAATTGCCTGCAATACTGCTTTTGTACCTTCTGCAAATTTCGGATTTTCGAATGCACCAACAGGACCATTCATCAAAATTGTTTTTGAATTTTTGATTACTTCTGCAAAAGCTTTTTGGCTGTCGGGACCTGCATCAACGCCTTCAAATCCGTCAGGAATTTCGTTAATAGGAACGATTTTATTAGTTCCGTTGCCTGAGAAATCATCTGCGGCAAGAACGTCTGTTGCCATAACAAGTTTTACCCCCTTATCAGCAGCTTTCTTTTCAATAGCTTTTGCAACTTCCATTTGATCATCTTCACAAATAGAGTTACCGATTTTACCGCCGTTAGCTTTTACGAATGTGTAAGCCATGCCTCCGCCGATAATTAAGTTATCAACTTTGTCGATTAAGTTTTCCAAAACACCGATTTTAGAAGAAACTTTAGCTCCGCCAACTACTGCAGTGAAAGGTCTTTCAGGATTATCAAGAGCTTGAGACAAACATCTGATTTCTTTTTCCATTAACAAACCTGCAACTGCGGGTTTCAAAATATGAGCAACTTTTGCTGTTGAAGTGTGTTTTCTGTGAGCTGCACCGAATGCATCATTTACATAAAAATCACCTAATTTAGCAAGTTCTTCTGCAAAAGTCATATCATCGTCTTTTGCTTCTTCAGCCTTATAGTAACGTATGTTTTCCAACAATGCAACCTGACCGTCTTTTAAAGCTTCCAATTCTTTATCTGCGCCTTCTCCGACAGGTGATTTTACGAATAAAACATCTTCGCCCAAAACTTTTGACATATATTTAGCAACAGGTTCCAGAGTAAATTCAGATTTCCATTCACCTTTCGGTCTGCCTAAGTGAGCCATAAGAATAATTTTAGCGCCTTTTTCCTGCAAAGCTCTTACAGTCGGCACAATAGCCTGAATTCTTGTGTCGTCTGTTACATTGTGATTTTCGTCCAAAGGAACATTAACGTCTACTCTTACAAGAGCGCGTTTACCTTTTACGTCACCTAAATCGTTAATTGATTTTTTCATAATATATTCTCCTTATTTAAAATAGAAAAATTTCGCACAATTATCATACAAAAAACATGAAATTAATCCAAGTAACCAATTAAAATTTTTATAGTTCATTTTATTTTATTATTAAAAGAAAGGATTTACAGATGAAGAAAAAAATATTAGCTACCCTTGTTGTGATAGGAGCATTTGTTGCAGGTTATTCGATTAACAGTATTGCAGTTTCAAATACCAATCCTGAATTCAGGGTTGCAGTAGTTGATATACAAAAAATTGTTGCAAGCTCCTCAGAGATTAGGGCGTTAAAACTCGATCAGGATAAGCAGGTAAAAAATATGCAGGCAACAATTGAAAAAGCAAGAGCAGAAATTGCAAAAGAAAAAGATCCTGCAAAAGTGTCCGCATTGGAAGAGAAGTATCGTAACGAAATTAACAGGCAGAAACTTGCTCTTGACACATCATATAACAATAAGTTAACCGCAATCGACAACAAAATCAAAACTGCCGTAGTTGAAAAAGCACGCTCGATGAATTATAATATGGTATTGCCTAAAAATACGGTTTTATTTGGCGGAGATGATATTACAGAACAGGTTTCCACGATAATTAAATAATTTATTTCATAAAGATATTTATCATAATAGGACTTGAACCTTTATCATGTGTATCGCGCCAAATCTGGTTAGTGATTTGTTTTTGCTGAATATTTCTGCTGTATTGCTCATTAACAAACAGTTGGTGTTCTCTTAACGTTTCGTAACACATACTGTTTAATTCATTTTGCATTGTGTCACATTCTGCCAGCCCTGCTTCAAAATCTTTTCTTCTCTCTGCCCAATAATTATATATGGCTTGAGTGGACTTTGTTCCTTCGGGCCAAAACCATTTAATTTCTTTATACTCAGCTTTTTCAAGTCCTTTCGGACAAAAATCTTTCCATACCGGACGGGATGCCGCAGCGACCAATAAAGGTAAATTTTCAGCATTTGCGAACTGAAAAACAAAAATTAAAGCCAGTATTAAAAAAACGAGTTTACTCAATCCCTCTCTCATATTTTACTATTATAAATTATGTGATAAAAATTTTCAATCCCGCAATAATTATACATGCTATAATAGTAGTGATGAATGAGAATTTAAAACAAACACTTAAACTGCTTCCTTCGCTTCCCGGCTGTTATATTTATTATAACAAAGAGGGTGAAGTTATCTATGTCGGGAAAGCCAAAATTCTCAAACGCCGTGTATTAAGCTACTTTAACAGAAAACATGACAGTGTAAAAGTTAATGTCCTTGTTTCGCAGATTGAACGACTTGAATATATTATTACAAATACCGAAGTTGAAGCTTTAATATTAGAAAGCCATTTAATAAAAAAATATAAACCCAGATATAATGTATTACTTAAAGATGATAAAAAATATCCGTACTTTTTGATTACAGACGAAGATTTTCCGCGGATTACCATTGTCCGCAAAAAAAACATGAACCCCGAAAAAGGCAGATATTACGGACCTTACACTGATGTCAGGGCAATGCATGCAACTCTGGATTTTCTAAAAAAAATATTTCCGCTGAAACAGTGCAAATCACCAAAATTTAAAGACAGACCATGCCTGTATTATCACATAGGAAGATGCATGGCACCATGCCAGAACATGGTTACATCAGAAGAATACAAAGCCATAGTAAAACAGGCGGAACTGTTTTTGTCGGGCAAGCAGTCGGAATTAATGAAGCAATTAAAAGAACAGATGCAGAAATACTCTGAAAGTCTTCAATTTGAAAAAGCCGCAAAACTTCGAGACAGCTATAACGACCTTGCAAAAACTCTTGAAAAACAAAAAGTGGTTTATGAAAATACAAAGCTTAATGAAGATGTTATTTCTCTCATGGCAGATGACGGAATATTTGCCATTGTAATTCTTATGATAAGAGAAGGCAGACTTATTGACAAAAAAGACTTTGTTTATGAGGTTGAAGAGGATGACAGAACGGAATTTTTCGCAACATTCTTCAAAGAATACTACAGTACCTTAAAACTTGAATACCCCGATAAAATTGTATCAAACGAACTTGAAGCAGTCGGTGAAAAAGCTCTGTATGAAGAATGGCTTGAAATACTTGCACAAAAGAAAGTTAAAATAAGTTACGGTAAATCCGCGCAGGGTAAAGAACTGCAAATGCTTGCGGACAAAAATGCCAGAGTTGTTCTCGATAACGCCAGGATTGCCAAAATGTCCAAAATCAGAGATGATTTTAATGAAATAGGTTCATATCTTGCAGAAAAGTTACATCTTAAAAACTTTCCATACAGAATGGAATGCTACGATATTTCGCACATTCAAGGGACAAACACTGTTGCCTCAATGGTTACATTCATAAACGGCGTACCGAAAAAATCCGAATACAGAAAATTTAAAGTAAAAATGACAGAAGGCAAACCCGATGATTTTCTCTCAATGAAAGAGGTTTTAACCCGCAGATTATCACATCTCGGGGAAGAAAAATGGGCTAAACCGGATTTAATGATAATCGACGGCGGTAAAGGACAGCTTTCAAGTGTTATGGAAATCATTGAAGGTTTGGGGGTAACAGGAATTGATGTTGTAAGTTTAGCAAAAAAGCATGAAGAAGTATTTCTCCCGAAACAATCAAACCCCGTTATTCTTCCGAGAAATTCCAGTGCTCTTTACTTATTTCAGAGAATAAGGGACGAAGCACACAGGTTTGCAATTACCTATCACAGAAAACTACGCTCAAAGTCAATGATTGAAAAGAAAAAATAATTATTTTTCTTTCTTTTCTTTACCTCCGCTTTTCAATATAACCTTCCAGGTTTCCTGCAATGAAGTAAGAGTTCCTGACTTATTAAACCATCTCAATACGTAACGTTCATCGGGTCCTAATCCCCCATTCAGCTTTTGTCCTGTTTTAATATCAAACTCTGCATCAGACATTGCCAGATCTACTATAACATGCGGGCTGTTATTTCTGTTAGGTTCCATAATTAATTTTAAATTATTGTATCGTTCAGCTCTAAGATTACTCTGATTATGCGCATCCGATTGTAATTCTATAATTAATGCCTTTAGTTCACCCGCGAGCTCGTTGAGCGACTTTGCCATATCTGTTTTTCCTTAATCTTGCTTCAAAAGCTTTAAGTTTATGTCTTACGCCTGAACCTGTAACGGATTCTGCAGCTTCTTTAAGTTCGGCTTTTGAAATTTCCATATTTTCTTCGGTCTTCTTCTCATTTTGAACCTGCTGATTGAGAAGCTCATTTGACTTTGTAAGATAAACCCAGTGTTTTTTCAATTCACCGTTAATATTAGGACGACCTGCCCACATAGTTACAAATCTTTCATCAGAGCCCATGCTGCCGTCAATTTTTTCAATCGGATCAATTTGATAGCATACTGCTGAAATATTTACAGATACCCAGAAGTGAGGAACTGATGTTTTCTTAGGATCCATATATACTTTTAAGTTATTATATTTTTGTTCAATTTTACCGTGTGTATTATATGAATCAGTTTGCACATTGATAAGATAATCTTTCAAACTGTTTTCAAAGACACGTATTGACTCAGCCATCAAAACTCCAATATTAAATTTAACTTTTAACTTTCAACTTTCATTCTTAATTATTCAAACTGTGGACAGGTGCCGGAATTCTTCCGCCTCTGCGGACAAAACCTGCTGATGATAAAGAATTTACACGCATTATAGGAGCTTTTCCCAACAATCCGCCATATATAACTTCATCTCCTATATTCTTTCCCAAAACAGGGATAATTCTAACAGCAGTTGTCTTTTTGTTAATCATTCCTATAGCCATTTCATCTGCAATAATTCCTGCAATTGTTTCTACAGGTGTATCTCCGGGAATTGCAATCATGTCAAGTCCCACGGAGCAAACCGATGTCATTGCTTCAAGCTTGTCAAATGTCAAATATCCTTTTGAAGCAGCATCAATCATTCCCGCATCTTCGGAAACGGGAATAAAAGCTCCTGAAAGTCCGCCTACATGCGAGCTTGCCATTATACCGCCTTTTTTAACGGCATCATTAAGCATCGCAAGAGCTGCGGTTGTTCCATGAGCACCTGCATGCTCAAGCCCCATTGCCTGAAAAATTCCCGCAACACTGTCACCGACAGCAGGAGTAGGAGCAAGCGATAAATCTATTACACCGAAAGGTATATTTAATTTTTCAGCAAGTTTTCTTCCTACAAGTTCACCTGTTGTTGTTATTTTATATGCAATCTCTTTAATTTTATTTGCAAGCTCACTTAAATCGGCTGTCTTGCCTAAAGTTTCTACAGCAGCCCTTACAACTCCGGGGCCTGATACTCCGACATTTAATGCACATTCCGGCTCACCTATGCCGCAAAATGCACCTGCCATAAACGGATTATCCCCCGGGGTGTTACAAAATACTACAAGTTTAGCGGCACCTATTCCGTCAGCATCTTTTGTTAATTGCGCAGATTTCTTTATAATTTCAGCCATTTTCAAAACGGCATCCATATTAATTCCCGCTTTTGATGACGCAACGTTTATTGATGAGCAAAGCCTTTCGGTTTGAGCAAGGGCTTCAGGGATACTTTCTATTAAAAGTTTATCTCCCTTTGTCATACCTTTTTCCACAAGAGCGGAGTAACCGCCGATAAAATTAACACCTGAATCTTTAGCGGCTTTATCAAGCGTCTTTGCGATTTTTACATAATCAGGATTTTTACATGCCTCTCCTACCAGAGAAATCGGGGTTACTGATATTCTCTTGTTAACAATAGGTATAGAATAATCATTTTCAAATTCATCAGCATATTCAACAAGGTGTTTCGCATAGCTTGTAATCTTGTTATAAATATTTTCACAAACAACATTAACATCACTGTCCATACAATCACGAAGGCTTATGGCCATTGTTACCGTACGGATATCAAGGTTGTAAAGCTTAATCATATTTATTGTTTCCAGTATAAAATCCTGATTTATCATAAATGTTGTGCTCCATGGAATAGTATTTCAGTTACGTCAAGTTTTTTTACTTTCAAACGCATTTCAACACGTCTGCTTTTGTTATAATCTTCTTTACCGTTAACAAGTATAGGCTCAGAGTAACTTTTACCCTCAACTACCAGCATTTTTTTCAATTTATCATTATATTTCTTATTAAAATTCGTTTTAAACATATAGTCAGCTACCGAATTTGCACGCTGCAGGCTTAATTCCATATTCTTCATATACTGTTCGTCGGGATTTTTAATTCCTGCATAAGACTGGCTGTCCGTATGCCCCTGAATTATAATATTTTCTATTTCATCAACAAGTTCTTTTTTTGAAAAAATAGTATTTATATAAATAGGAACAAGCTTATTAAGATATGCTTTGCCCTTAGGTGAAAGATTATAACTGCTTAATTCAAAAAGTTCCAAATCCGAAATTTTGATATCTCCCGTCATCGGATCAACCTGAGCTTCTATATTTGCTTTTTTAAGATTTTCAATTAACTCTTTGTTAACTTCAATCTGCTGTTTTTTCTGTTCAAGTGTCTGCTGAGTAAAACCGGTCATTGCAAGTACGAACAAAGTCATAAAAATAATTGCCAGACCTAAAAGCAAGTCAGCCATGGTAGTCCAGAAGATATTGTTATCTCCTTCTGCCTGATTTGATTTTCGCATCATTATTGCCATGGAGAAGCGCCCCCCCCCCGATTAGAATAAGTCGTCAACATCGTCCGATTTTCCCCCATGTTTTGCAACTTCTTTCATGCTCTTATTCATTTGATTTATACCGAAAATTAAATTTTCCAAATACGGAACAAGATTACTTGCAATACCCGAATTCAAAGCAACTTTAAACTGCTGCGGCATAGCCGTAATCAAATTTGATATAGAATTATTTTGAATTTTTGTTTCTTTCAGAAGTTCAAGCAGAAATTTTTCGGAAGATATATTGTCAAACAACTTGCCCATTAAATCTTCACACATTGAAAGAGGTTTTTTGCACAAAGCCTGAAATACAAGTCTTTCAAAAATCAAAAATACCAATGAAGACCCTACCGCAATAACGGATACAAGAGCGGCAACCTGCATGCTTGACATCAAACCGGCAACGGAAGCAATTGTTTTTTCCTGAGATGAAAAGTCAATCTTACCGAAAGCAATTGCGATATTTAAGAATGTAAACAGAGGTCCGAAACCGGTTAATACCGTAGGCACAGTTTGTAAAAATTTATTATTAAATTTAGAAGTAATAAGCGTTTCTTCGTTAAAGAAGTACAAAGGATCAACAGTAGTTTGGATATTTTGTACGGTAGAAGAAACTTCTTTATAAGTCAAATCGTTATTTCTTCCTTTTAGAGCTACGGATTCGGAAAATACGAGAGTATTTTTAAATTCAAGCCATGAACTTGATACGTAAGGATTTAAAGACATCCACTCATCTATTTCTTTAAAGCGAAAATTCAAATCTGTTTTTTTGAAACCTGAAATAAATGCCAGAAAAATTTTTAAATTTTTACCGACATAAATATAATTTTTCATACAGTAAATAATAGAAAATAGAAAAGTAAACAATACAATCAGGATAGGAATATCCGTAAATATGTGCATTAAATTCATAAGTTCTCCGTTTCTTAACAGGATTATACCATGATAACGCCGATAGGGCAATAAGGAAAACTCCCGCTTATAGCGGGAGAAGGAATGAAAGTAAGCGTGCCGCTGCTTGGCTGCCCGCTTTAAACGTGTCTGCGGCAAAGGTCACCGCTTTGACAGTTCGCCCTCTGCGGGAAATTCGCAACCCGTCATAGGGATTACCGTGATATTTACACGATAATGGCTCACTTAGTTTTCAGTATGAAATTTATTTTATTTTCGCTTCTAATTTTTCAAGTCGTGTGTTTTGTTTTTTCAATTGTGTTTCTAATTCATTTATTCGTTTTTCCTGTGCCTCATATTTTAAATCCAGTTCTTTGATTGAATTTATCATTGCAAAAAACATATCTTCCATGCGGATTAATAAAAATCCGTCTTTCCCTTCTTTAACAGCATCCGGAAATACTTTTTGTAAATCTTGTGCGATTACACCTACATGAGGTGTTTTAGATTTATCTTTCTTAAAGGTATAGTTAAATACTTTTAATTGACGGATTTTTTCCAATCCAGAATTAAACTCCTTACCGACGTACTTTAAGCGCCTGTCGGAGGAGAAACCTGAACCTCCGTCAGAAAAATAATCGTCAAAACCATGACTGCTTTCAATACTATAACGTAATGAAGCATTCGTTTCACCTTCTTTTGATCGCTCTAAAACTCTGTAACCGGTTACATTGTTCCCGTATCTGTCCACAATCCAAGAAGATATCAAGCCTTTTACTATTAAGTTTCCGTTTATAATTACAGTGGAATCTTGTGCTCTGAACTCACCGGCGTCATGAGCATATACACTCTTACCAGTATTATGAACCTCTAAAACAGCTGTCCCGCCGTTAAATTTTGACCGACCGCCTATGAAAACACGTTCATAGCTGTCTGATGCCCAACTTGAACCGCTTTTAGGCCCCGAATTAGTGCCTATACAAGTCTTGTTAGGTCCTGTAACGTATTGGCAAGCATTATTACCGATCGCAATATTATAATT
>FR900411.1 GCA_000438175.1 Fusobacterium sp. CAG:439
GGGGGGGGGCAATCTAAAGGCTCCGATATCAAGGCTTTCGGGTTATACACTTGCAGAGATAATTGTAGTCATGCTAATTATCGCTGTAGTAGTTTCCGTAACAATCGGTATAACCAAAGCTAAGCTGGACAATATAGTATCATATACTTATTACAACGCTTTTTCAACTTTACGCAAAGTTTCAACGGAAATGCTTGCAGACTGGGACCCTCAAGACCCTGAATATAAGCAGGCTTTAAATTCTAACGATGTTATTGCGGGAATAAAAAAGCCTGTTTCTATTGCCAAAATTTTAAAGTATAATATTCTTGGTTTTTATAGAGATATGTGGTCCCAGCCTGTTTTTGCCAGATGTGAACGTTGGTATATAGAAATAGGGAAAACTTGCAAGCAATCTGGAGGGCAGTTGTGTACTTCATCTTTGCATGAAGAAGGAAGCGGCTGTTATGCTTGCTGTACTTTGAAATGCTCTAAAGTATGTTCTGATGGCTATAGATTAGATTATGACAGCTGCACTTGTAGACAAGTAGGAGTAACTTGTTGGGACGGTAGTGTCGCAAGTAATGCGGCATCTTGCCCCAAGGCATCATGCTGGGACGGCTCTCAGGCTAACAATCCGAGTTCATGTCCTCCTAAGATAACCTGTTGGGATGGAAGTTTCGCAACAAGTCAATCCAATTGTCCCGGTTATGTAACTT
>FR900412.1 GCA_000438175.1 Fusobacterium sp. CAG:439
TGGACTCGAACCAACAACCTACCGGTTAACAGCCGGTTGCTCCGCCATTGAGCTACTGAGGATTAATTTCTCCACAACTTATTTTGTTGGGGCTTATGTAATTATTATAGAATAAAAAATTTTTATTGTAAAGTACTTTTTTTAACTTTTTTATTTTATTGAGGATAATTTTACAAGATTGTCAAAATCAGGATACTTGAAGCTTAATTCTTCAAAAGTTCCGATATCTATTATTTGGCCGTCTTTCATATAAATCAGTTTGTTGCATGCTTTAAGTGTTGATAACCTGTGTGCAATTGCAATTATTGTTTTAGATGAACTTATTGTCTTCAACATTTCGGTTATTTCACTTTCAACTTGAACATCAAGAGCTGATGTTGCTTCATCAAATATAAGTATTTGCGGATCTCTGTAAAGCGCCCGGGCTATTGCCAATCTTTGTTTTTGCCCCTGGGATAATCCGTTTGAACCTATTATAATATTAGAATTAATTCCTTCTGTATATTCACTTATTACGTCATAGAGCTGAGCCGCTTTTAAAGCTTTTATAACTCTTTCATCGTTAATTTTATCACATCCCCATGCCACATTTTCTTTAAAAGATTTATCTAAAATATTAATCTGTTGGGGAACATAACCGATTATATGACGGAATTTGTGGAAATTATGCTGTGAAAGTTTAATGCCATCTACTAATATTTGTCCTGAATCAGCAGGCAAAAGACCTGTTAAAATATCGGCAAGAGTACTTTTACCGGCTCCTGAAAGTCCTATTATTCCGATGAAGTCACCTTTATTAATATCAAATGATATATTTTTAAGCACCTGTTTAGCCGGATTATAGGAAAAACAAATATTTTTAAGTATTATTTTTCCTTTAAAATCTATTTTTTCGTTTAGACTGCTGTCAAAAATTTCGAAATTTCCCAAATTACAGCTTTCATATTCTTCATTAATCTTTTTTACGAAATCCCTTGTAGAATTTATATTAATGATAGATGTTTGTATTCTGTTTAATGCAGGTGCTATTCTGAAAAGTGCGGCAATAACTATTGCAAAGGAGGCAACAAGAGATGAATTACTTGATGCATTTTGTGCAGACAGAATACATGCCAGAAGTAGAAGCGCACATACAATAAGCATTTCGATAAAATAGGGCGGTACCGCATTATAAAAGCCTTGCAGAGTTTGGATTTCCCGGTATGATTTTTCTGCTTCCGTATATTTATCAAAAAATATTTTTTCTGCTGACAATATTTTTAATTCTTTAATATTTATAATATTTTCCATGATTGCAGATTTGTATTTTTGAAATTTTTCCGCCATAGTATCTGCAAGTACGGCTGTTCGTTTTTTGAAGTACTTATTTTGAAGAAACATTGTAACCGTTACAAAAAGAAGTGTGGCGGATGCGGGCAAAGGAAATTTTATAAAGAGAAGTCCTATAATCATTACAATGATAATTACGTTTGTCAGAAGATTTAATCCGCGCATAATAAACCCGTCAACGGCTATACTGCAAATCGTTTCAATATTATACAATTTATCTGTTTGGGAAGTTTTCATTGTATCTTTATACGGAGCATAAATGTAATACTGCATGAATTTAGCTGTAATATCTTTTTTCCAGTTGCAGACAAATTTGTTTTGAATATATTGAATAAATATCATAAAAATATTTTTTGATATAAATATTAAAAGAACTGCCAATCCTATCAACAAACCTGTTTTTAATGAGTTATCAAGTTTTACGAAAGGTATATAATCCGCAAATGACTTAGGGTTTAAAATTAGCATTATAAAGGGATATATCAGGGCAACACCGATAAGTTCCAGAAAACCTGCAATAAAAGATAGTACAGTAAAACCGCAAAGGTTAAGATATCTTTTCTTTCCGTAATAGCTTATAAACTTTCTGAAATTCTCTAAAAACATTGTAAACCTTATTTTATTATTAAGAAATAGTATATTTTTGTAATATAGTATATAATCATGGTAAAGGAAGGAGTTAATTATGTCAAATCCAATATTAAATGAGAACAGGTTTTCCTCGCAAGAAAGAATTCTTGATGGCGAACCAATGACAATTGAAGGTACGGTAAGTAAAATTTTCATGCTTTTTGCCTGTCTGCTTGCAGGGGCGGCAATTAGTGTTTATTCCTTGTTTACAACACCGTCTTTAGTTCCTGCAATGATGATAGGTGGAGGATTAATAGGCTTCATTTTAGTTATTGTAACCTGTTTTAACGTAAAACTTGCAAAGTATACTGCTGCGCCATATGCATTAATGGAAGGTTTGGTACTCGGAGCATTTTCTGCATTTTTTGAGGCTCAATGGCATGGAATTATTTTGCAGGCGATACTCGGAACTTTTGCAGTACTTTTTGTAATGCTTATGCTTTATAAGGCAAGAATGATACAATATACCGATAGATTTGCAGCAGTATTAAAAACATCACTGTTATCAATTATGGTTATTTATTTAATCCAATTTGCAGCCTCTTTCTTTGGACGCGGTATTCCGCTGATATGGGGAGCCGGACCTGTAGGCATTGGTTTCAGTCTTGTGGTTGTGGTAGTTGCTGCAATGGCTTTAATTCAAGATTTCTTCTTTATTGAAGATGCATCACGAAATATGCTTGATAAAGATTATGAATGGTATGGAGCTATGGGGCTTATGATTACGCTTGTATGGCTTTACACCGAAATTTTAAGACTGCTTGCAAAACTTAACAGCAGAAACTGATAATTAAAAAGGACTCATTTAACGGGTCCTTTTTTATATCAATTCTCCGTATATTTTGTTGTTTTCATACTTGGTTATTTTAATTTTTTGTAGTGTGTTGTAAAGATTTTCATCTTTGGAATTTACCAAAACAGTTAAGTAATTTCTTGTAATCCCTTTAAGCATACCTGTTTTTTTATCCGGATGCTTTTCTATTAGTATTTCATGTTCTTTTCCGATATTTTTATTTATGAATTCAATATGTTTTAAGGCAGAAAGTGCTTTTACAACATCCGCTCTTATTTGTCTTATGTTTTCGTTAATCTGATTTTCAGCCTTTGCCCCTGCAGTGCCTTCTCTTATCGAGTACGGGAAAACATGAATTTGTGATAAACCTGATTTTCTTAAATTTTCGATTGTAGTATAAAAATCTTCTTCAGTTTCGCCTGCAAAGCCCGTAATAATATCACTGCCAAGAAAAGGATTGTCAAACATTGCATTAATCTTTTCTATCTGTTTTAAGTAGTCCTCTACCTTGTAAAATCTGTTCATTGAACGAAGAGTTTTGTTGCACGCTGATTGAAGTGAAAGATGGAAATGCGGACAGAATTTTTTTGATTTAGAAAGAAATTCCAACAGTTCATCAGTAATTTCATGAGGGTTAAGCGAACCTAATCTGTATCTTTCGATTGTCGTTTTACTTTCAATTGCTCTAAGTAAATCTAAAAGTGTCATGTTAATGTCTTTTCCCCAGAGACCTATGTGAATACCTGTAAGCACAACTTCTTTAAATCCATGTTTTGAAAAATTATTTATTTGTTCAATTATAAAATCAATGTCGGCACTTCTGCTTTTCCCTCTGGCAAAAGGAATTATGCAGTATGAACATCTGTTGTCGCAGCCGTCCTGAATTTTCAGGCTTGCCCGCGTTTTTGCCGTATCTATGAGCTCAACCTTGTTAAATTCTTCAAGCTTCATAATATCTGCGGCTGCACAATGTGTTTTTTCAGCTTCCTTTAAAACATTATATAAATCAAGTTTTTCATTATTACCGATTACATAATCAATAAAATCATTTTTCAGAAGTTTTTCCTTTTCTATCTGTGCGACACAGCCTGTCAAAATTGTCGTTATATCGTGCTTTTTGTGTTTTGCACTACGCAGAAGATACATTGCTTCATTATCACTTTTATGCGTAACGGTGCATGAATTTAGTATATAATAATCCGCATCTTCAATATTTTTTGTTTTTGCTATTCCGTTTTTCTCTAAATTTTCGGCTATTACTGAGCTTTCAAACTGGTTTGATTTACAGCCCATTGTGTGAATGTAAAATTTTTTCATAACTGTATAATATTAAAAATATACTTTTGTGTAAATATTCTTAACAAAAAACTTAATTACTGGCAAAAAAATTTACTTTTGGGGTTTAATACAGTATAATTAATTTGTGAAAGTGTAGGTGTGTGTATGCAAATTTCAGCAATCAGTCCTAATTTTCAGGGTAAACGTGACAGAATTGATGAACTTATCAGTTTAGATGATGCATCAGTTCGTCGTGTCGCTTATTTAAAAACTATGTCTCGCGCAAACGAGAAAAAACATAATAAAATAACTAACGCTTTAATCCTCGCCGCACCTGTTGCAGCAGGTTTAGGAGCGGCTGTGTTTACCAGAGGAAAAACAAAGATTTTTTCGAAAGAGGTTTCCGGTTTAGCGGCAAAAGCGGCTAACGGTTTGAAAATCGGCGGTTTATGGGGAGCATCACTTGCTGCCGTCGGTTTAGTCGGCATGGCTAAAAATGAATTATCAAAAGCGTCTCCGGAAATTCGTAAATTTGATACAGAACACCCGTTTTTATCTTTAGGAACTTTATTTGCCGCAGGTCTTGGTGCTCTTGCTCTTGTCAGCAAAGGTGCAACAAAACTAGCCTCCGTTAACGCTCCTAAGGTAATGCAAAAAGGTACGGAAAAAGCTGCTAAATTCCTTAATAATAATAAACTATTGGTAAGTGTGAAAAATGGAATTAACAAATTTTCATCTAAAACTCCCGAAGCATTAAAAAATATTGGAGCAACCGCACTTTCCTGGGCTCCGCAGGTATTATTGCTAGGCGGATTATTCCACTCTATAAGTCATGGTTCTGCTGTCAGCAGAGAATTTTCTAAAAACTACAGTGAATTAAAAGAGAAACAATTAAATCTTGCTAAAGCGCGTCAGCGTGAACTTGCATTGGAAAATGATTTTCTTAAAACAGACCCTAAAAACAGAGAAGATTTAGCCCTTGTGAAAGATCCGCTGAAAGATTTACCCGAAGAAGTTATTGAAAAAATTGATGAAATTCATTCTAAAACAGAAGAAGTTTAATAAAAAAATATAGAACAGGTCAGTAATATGACCTGTTTTTTAGTTAAGGAGATTATATGATTAATCAGGTATCAGCGTTTTCGACTTCAAAACAAAATTATAATACTTCAAACGTTTTAAGACCGTCATTTACGGGTAAAGATGTAATTCGACGCTACGTAAAACCGGTAAATGATAAACATATGCCGCTTTTAGATAAAATTAATGATTTTTTTATCGGTGTTTCGGAAATGTTAAAGAAACAGCAAAAAGATATAGCAACGCAAAGCGGCAGCCTGCAGGTTAAAAATATTGCGGATCCTATACCTGAGGCAAAAATTAAATTTGATGAATTAAAGAGTTTAACTATTCGCCCGAAAAGATTTAAGTCTGCTGATACTTCAAAGATTGACCTTTGTCATTTTGAATATTCAAATCCTCCGAAAACAACAAAATTTGATATTGTAATCGGGGATAATTCTACTGCTGCTAAAAAGGGAGATGTTTTTTCATATAATAATCACAGAGCTGATAAGCATCCAATTAGAGACAATGAAGCGGATAGTGTGAATAAACTCTTTGACAGATATTCGGAAGATATTACGAATATTATAAAGAAATACCGGAAAAAACTTTCATAATAAAAAAGAGGTATCAATTTGATACCTCTTTTTATTTTATGATGCATTTCGAACTACTTCATCAATTCGCCGACTGCTTTGTATACAGCCATACGTTTAGCAGCATCTTCTTCTGCCTGAGTATATAGAGCTTCTGCAGCTTCAGGATTTGTTTTAAGCAATGACTTATAACGTCCTTCAGATCTGATGAATTCCTGGTAGCTTCCTTTAGGATCTTTAGCATCCCAGGTGAACGGTGCTTCAGGGTTAGCAGGGTTATATCTGTATAACGGGAAGTAACCTGCTTCTACAGCACGTTTTTGTTCTGTTTGAGTTTTGCTCATATCGATACCGTGTGCGATACAAGGTGCATAAGCAAAGATGATTGATGGTCCTTTGTATGCTTCAGCTTCCTGGAATGCTTTAAGAGTTTGAGCTCTGTCAGCACCTAAAGCAACTGATGCAACATATACGTAGCCGTAAGACATGCTCATCAAGCCCATGTTTTTCTTGTAAGTTCTCTTACCGCCTGTAGCAAACTTCGCAACTGCACCTGTCGGTGTAGATTTAGAAGCCTGACCGCCTGTGTTAGAGTAAACTTCTGTATCAAGAACAAGGATGTTAACATCTTTATCTTGAGCTAATACGTGGTCAATACCGCCGTATCCGATATCGTTAGCCCAGCCGTCGCCGCCGATAATCCATACTGATTTATCAGTGAAGTAGTCTTGAAGTTCTCTGACTTTTGCTAAATCAGGACATTCAACGTCAGCATATTTAGCAAGAACTTCTTTAGCTTTATCTTGAGCAGCGATTGCTTCTTCTGTTTTAGAATTTTCAAAATGAGCCATTGCACCTTCAAGAGCTTCTTTCAAATCAGCAGGAGTTTTTTCGTTAGAAACAACTTTTTCTACATAAGATTTTAAAGTAGTTCTGTTTTGGTCAACAGCTAATCTCATACCAAAACCGAATTCAGCGTTGTCTTCGAATAATGAGTTAGCCCAAGCCGGACCTCTTCCACACTTATTAGTAGTGTAAGGAATAGTCGGGAAAGTACCTGAATAGATTGATGAACAACCTGTTGCGTTAGCAACGATAACGTTTTCTCCGAATAATTGAGAAACTAATTTAACATAAGGAGTTTCACCACAACCGGCACAAGCGCCTGAGAATTCGAATAACGGTTTTCTCAGCATTGCACCTTTAATAGTTTTTGTAGTGTTTTTACCCATTACGTTGTCAGGTAATTCATCAAAGAATTTTTCGTTAACTGTTTCGCATGCTTCTTCTTCTTTTTCAATAGAAGACCAAGTTAAAGCAGCTTTTTCAGGGTTTTTGTTCATCGGGCACTGGTCTACACAAACACCGCATCCTGTACAATCTTTGCAGTAAACCTGTACTTTGAATTTTTCACCGTGATCATTTGGTTTAGCATCTACTGTGTTGAATGAATCAGGTGCATTTTTCAAATCATCAGCTTCGATAAGTTTAGTTCTGATAGCAGCGTGCGGACAAGCTGAAGCACAAATACCGCATTGAATACAATATTCTGAATTCCAGTGCGGAACGCGAGGTGCTATACCGCGTTTTTCCAAACAAGCTGTTCCTGTAGGAATAACACCGTCAACTGACATTGCTGATACAGGAATATCATCACCTTTTTGTCTCATTGAAGGTTCAATGATTTTCTTAGCAAATTCAGATGCGTCATCAGGAATTAACTTAACATCTTCTGCTGCACAAACTTCATCTAATGAAGCAGGTACAACAACTTCCTGACAAGCGTCTACAGCGGCATCAATTAATGCTAAGTTCATGTTTACAACATCGTCGCCTTTTTTCTTAAAGGTTTTCTTAGTCATTTCTCTCATACCTTCAAGAGCTTGTTCAAACGGAATAATTCCTGAAACTTTGAAGTATGCAACCATCATAACAGTGTTTGCACCTTTACCGCGCAAGCCCGGCTGCTGTTCGATAAGAGATTCTGCATCTACGTTGTAGAATTTGATTTTCTTATCAATAATAGTTTTCTGCATATCTCTTGTTAAGTGAGAGAATGCTTCTTCTTTTGACCATGGGCTGTTAAGTAAGAACGTACCGCCTTCTTTAATACCTTTCAACAGGTCATATCTGCCGATGTATGCATGAGCTGAGCAAGATACAAAGTCAGGAGCTGTAATAAGGTAAGTAGATTTAATCGGTTTGTCGCCAAATCTTAAGTGAGAAACAGTTACACCGAAAGATTTTTTAGAGTCGTAAGCAAAGTATGCCTGAGCATCTTTGTTTGTGTATTGACCGATAATCTTAATAGAGTTTTTGTTAGCACCAACAGTACCGTCAGAACCAAGTCCCCAGAACATACAGTTTGTAGTTCCTTCCGGTTCTGTAACGATGTGTTCTTTAACTTCTATAGATTTATGAGTTACATCATCTTCGATACCAACTGTGAAACCATGGAACCCATTGTTTTCAGCATGTTTGTATACAGCTAATACCATTGAAGGTGTAAATTCTTTAGAAGATAAACCGTAACGTCCGCCGATAATTCTTATATCTTTACCTGCAAGAGCTGCAACTACATCCAGGTAAAGCGGTTCGCCGATTGAACCGGGTTCTTTTGTTCTGTCAAGAACAGTAACACGTTTTGCAGTTGATGGTAAAGTTTCTAAGAAACGTTTTACATCGAACGGTCTGTAAAGTCTTACTTTAACTAAACCGTATTTAGTACCGCGTTTAGCATTTAAGTATTCGATAGTTTCTTCGATAGTTTCGCAGCCTGAACCCATAGCAACGATTACGTCAGTAGCATCAGGAGCACCTGCGTAATCAAACGGATGGTATTGTCTGCCTGTTAAAGCAGCAACTTTATCCATGTATTCCTGAACAATATCAGGAACAGCATCATAGTATTTGTTAACTGTTTCACGACCCTGGAAGTAAACGTCAGTGTTTTGAGCACCAACTTTACAAATAGGAGCTTCCGGTCTCATTGCTCTGTTTCTGAATTCTTCAATATATTTAGGTTCAACTAATTTAGCAATATCTTCGTAAGAAATTTCTTCAATTTTGTGAACTTCGTGTGATGTTCTAAAACCGTCAAAGAATTGCAAGAACGGAACTTTAGATTTGTATGTAGAAAGGTGAGCTACAAGAGCTAAATCCATTTCTTCCTGAACAGAGTTTGCAGCAAGCATTGCATAACCTGTGTTACGGCAGCCCATAACGTCTGAATGATCGCCGAAAATTGCTAATGATTGAGCTGCGATAGCACGAGCTGCAACGTGGATTACGTGCGGAAGCATTTCGCCTGCCATTTTGTGCATTACGGGGATCATCAAAAGCAAACCTTGTGAAGCTGTATAAGTAGATGTTAAAGAACCTGCAGCTAAAGCTCCGTGAACGGCACCGGCCGCACCTGCTTCAGATTGCATTTCAGCAACTCTCACTTCTTCGCCCCAGATATTTTTTTTGTGTTGAGACGCCCATTCATCAATCCATTCACCCATAGTAGATGAAGGAGTAATCGGGTAAATTGCGGAAACTTCGCTTAATGCATACGCAATATGCGCTGCAGCGTAGTTGCCGTCAACTGTTATAGTCTTTCCTGGCATAATTACAAACCTCCTTATTTATATGCGCTATTACTTAATAACTATACCCTTAAATTTTAATACAAACAAAATATTTTGACAAAAAATAATTTCTAATTTATAATCGCTCTTGTATCAATTTTGTAATAATTAACCCCAAAATAGCAATGTATTTTATTCAAATGTTTTATATAAGTATGTGTGGAGTATCTGTAGAATGAAACT
>FR900413.1 GCA_000438175.1 Fusobacterium sp. CAG:439
TGAGAAACTTGATTGTACATGGCATCTGTTTTCTTTGCCAATCTTTTCATAAATTGCTCCTATGCTCTTAAAGTATCCTTTAATATTCTATCATAATATTGAATTTATTTCAACTGGACAAGTATTTAAAAATCGTTATAATAAAATTTATGGCGGATTTGAATTTAGGTCATTTAATTTCAAAATTTGTAAACTATCAGGCACTTAATGCACAAAAGCAGGCACCTGCAAATAAGCCTGTTCAAACATCATTCACACCTGCACCGCAGCAATCATCAGCAGCAGCACAAAATTCCCTGTCTACACCACAGATTGCGAATATGGGAAGTGCAGATCAGTCAGTATATGTTAAAGATATGATGAACCTGCCTAAAAATCTTAATGAACTTTTATATATCTTACAAAAAAATATAACTCTTGCACAATTTAACCAGCGTTTTGCAAATCAGATTGCGATGCAGAGAAATTCTCTTTCACAGACGCAGGCGCAAATTCTTGCACAACTTCAGGGGCTGTCGCTCACAGAAGCTCAAAACATGCTTCTTACCGGCAATAAAGCAGTATTAAGCCAGCTTCAAAATTCTATAAAAAATTTGGCAATATCTTCAAACGGGCTGATAAATTTATCGGAAATAGCTGCAATGATTCAGGCTAACGGTAAAGATGCAATTGCAAAACTTATAACGACAATGGCAAATTCCGCAAAACTCGGGATTGCGGATTTAACACAGCTTAAAGAAACGGCTAAGCTTATAAATGCGAGTATTGCCGCTGCATCTCAAAATGATTCCGCTCAGACAATGAAACTTCTTATGCTGTTATATCTTCCATGGCTTCCTCTGCAGGAAGGTGTCGGATTTGATCTGGATATAGAAACAGGTTGTGAAAATGACGGCAGCGAGAGTATTCTTGTTATAACAATTACTACACTTAATTACGGTAATGTAACTGCAGCTTTAATTCTTGAAAGTGCTAATTCAGTTCATGTAAACATAGAATGTGTAAAAGAATTTCCTAAAGATGAACTATTGCTGAGGATCGAAGGAGATGAAAAACACTATTCAATGGAATCAGTTGTATCATTTGAAACAAGCACTCAAACAACGGTTAACGAAAAACAGGAAAAACCGCAGGCGAAAATTAACATGAGCAATACCAATGAAATTAACCCGTATTTACTTTTAATGTCACACACAATAATAAGACATGTTATAGAAATTGACAAAAACACTTCAAAAGGTGTAGTATCTCATGTAGATTAAAAAGGTAAATAAAAAAGGGGAAAAAATGAAGTTCTTACATGCAATGATTAGAGTAAAAAATATTGATGAAGCAATGAAGTTTTACACAGAACTTTTAGATTTAAACAGAACAGGTGAAGTTAAGCTTGATGACAGCACTTTATATTACCTGAGCGACGAAGACGGTCAAACACAGCTTGAATTAACTTATAACAATGAAACTCCTGCAGAAGGGTATCAAAACGGAAATGCATTCGGACATTTTGCCTTCGAAACAAATTCAATGGAAGAATTCACCGAAAAAATGAATAAGTGCGGTTATAAATATATTTATGAACCCTTTTTCATGCCTGAAGTAAATATGTACATTGCATTCTTAAAAGATCCTGACGGAAATGAAATTGAAATTATGTCAAAAAAATAAAAAACAGGGAGTTATTCCCTGTTTTTTTTGAAGCTTCCGTTCAAATCATATCTCTGTGCGGTAAGTTTATTATTCCTGATAACATCGTTAATAGCACCTGTACTTTGTATATAGCTGTATGGTGTAATGTAAATCAGATATGCATCCGCACCGAACTGGTTAGGACCTTTCAGACCGTTTACATCAAAAAATATATGTCCGCAGTCCACTTCAGGAACCAAACGTTCATTTGTCTTATTGCCTGATGAATCCAATATATAATTCCCGTCCTCATCTTTATCCCATGTTGTATAGTAATTTTGACAATTGCCCTCAGGATATTTTGTTTGAGAAACTCCGATTATAGAACCGTCAGCTAAAATCGCACGAGAAAAATTTCCAAGATCAGCAGGTTGTACATAATTACCATACCCATCATTTTTAGCTTTATCCTGCTTTATGGTATAACCCTTAAGACAATTATAATCACTTGCTTTACATCTTTTTACGACATGCATATTTTCAAAAATAACATTTGCCGTAATATCAGAAGTATTGGAAGAAATAAATATTTCTCCGTTATTCTCAACTTCTGCTTTTGCTCTTACGGTGGAAACAGCATTTAAAACAATTGATAAGGATCTTTTAGCCTGTGCTATAAACATTTTTTCTTTATAAGCAGCAATTAAAGAAGGCATTGTCAATGCCGCAACTACACCGATAATCCCGAGTGTAATTAGAGTTTCAGCAAGTGTAAATGCATTAAAGGAGCTTAAATCTGCCCCCCCCCCGACATTGAGGATTTAATAAATTCGTTAATTCTCATTTTCTGCTCCTTGATTATAAATACTACTTTATAAGTTTAACATATTTAACCGAGTAGTTCAAGACTTGAGAGCTTTTCTCTGATTTCATTCATTAAGTTAACATCATCTGTCTGTCTTGCATAGTTTTGGGCTTTTGTAAGAAGACCTTTTGCCTTTGAAACATTGCTGTGTTCAACCATAATATCAGCAGCTTTTGAGTAATTTTGCGCAACCTTCAACGGGGATTGTGCATCAGCATAATGTTTCACGGCTTTTGAATATGATTTTAAAGCCTGATGAGGTTCGCCAAATTTTTCGTAAGCGTTACCCATGCTTGAAGATACAAAACCTTTTATCCTTGCATTATCTGTCTGCAAAGCCAGATCTTCTGCTACGGAATAATAATCCATCGCTTCATCTTCATACATATCAGTAAATATGTTTCCCATTTTTGTTAAAGATGTTGACTGTGCGGCGAGATTTTCAGCTTCACCCGCGTAAGAAATTGAGTTGAAATAATGATCAAGTGCGGGTTCAATCTGGTTTACATCATCGTAAATTTGCGCCATTGAATAGTGGGCTTTTGTTTTAACATTATTATCGGTTGTGTTCTGCAATGACTGATTATAGCTTGTCAAAGCCTGTGCATAATAATCATGATCATCATAAATACGACCTACTTCATAATAAATTTTTGATTTAGTTTCTGTATCGCCTACTTCATCAGCTCTTTGCAAAGCTTTTTGAAATGTTTCTATAGCTTTTTCGGGTTTGTTTGCATAAGCAAGTTTTTTAGACTGAATGAACAAAGATTTAAGCTCTTTATCCTGTGGAATTAAAGAAACAACTTTAGCATTTGTTTCAATTTCCTTTTGAACAGGTTCTGTTACGGTCTCTTGGACTGCTGTTTTGTTATCAGCTTTTTCTTCCTGCTGCGTGCTTCCTTCGGGGAATTTTACCAGAAATTGAGGATTTATTTCATTTTCGTTGTATTTAAAGTCAATCTGCTGTAAGAATAAGGCATCCACCCAGTTTTCAACAACTTTTGAATCTTTGTTTAAAGTTTGGGAAATATAAGTATCCAGGATTGATGATGCATTTTTTAAGTTCGATTTAACGAGTTTTGTGTTGGGGTTATCTTTTTGAACCTGCGCCTCAATCAAAGATAAATACCCGTTGACTTCTTCTTTCAAATCATCAGGGGTGCCGATAGCGGCGGCAGTATTTCTGAAATCTTTAAGGATTTGAGCAATATTAATAACGGTGCTTCTGCCGGAAAGTGTTTTGGTAGGGGTAATTTCCTGCGTCTGAGCAGTTGTTTGCGGAGCAGTGTGTAAATTTCTGTTTTGCGCCTGACTTTGAATTTGTGAGCGCATCTGACGCCAATCAACCTGTTCGCCGTTATTCTGCTGTTGATAAGCGGGAGTATAAGACGGTTTCTTCTGTTCAACATATTGAAGCCCTTTGCTTCTTGCATTTTGATTTGCCTGTTCTTCTCGTTGGGCAGCGGAAGACGCGTTTTTTTCTTCGTCTTGTTTCTTTTTAACAAGATTTCTTCCGTCTTTATTCAAATAAGGTCGTTGAAATACACCGTTTAACACAAATCTACCCTCTGGTACATCTAAATATATACCAAAACCCGTTTTTCTTGCTCATACTTTCGTATGAAATCTACAGGTTTTATTTAAGGTTTTTTGCCGCAAAGTCAAAACATGCTATGATATTTGTATGGAAAAATTTTTTCTAGAAACTGAGGATAATATAAATATCGCCGTCAACCACATAAAAAATAACCATAAAGAAGTGATTATACTTGTTCATGGCTGGTTTATGACAAAAGACAGCAGGGCTTTTTCAAGTCTTGCAGATGACTTATCCGCATATTTTGACGTTATATCCTTTGACTGCAGAGGTCATGGAAAAAGTTCGGGATTTTACACTTTTACAAGCAAAGAAACGATTGATTTAAAAACAGTTGTTGATTATGCAAAAAGTTTTTATGAAAAAATTTATTTAATCGGCTTTTCGCTCGGAGGCGCACTTGTATTAATCCACAGCGCACTTAACAAAGATGTTGATAAAGTTATAGCAGTTTCCGCGCCTTCGGATTTTAACAAAATCGAAAATCAGATGTGGAAAAAAGAAGCATGGCTTCCGACATTAAAAAAATTTGAACCCGAACGCTGGTTTTCAATACGTCCTTCTTTAATTACGCGTGAAAAAATTAAGCCTTTTGAAATCATAAAAGATGTCGAGGCTCCGACACTTTTTATTGCAGGGAAAAAAGACCCGACAGTCTGCCCGTGGCATACCGAAAAACTTTATAATGAAGCTCTGTGCACTAAAAAATTTGAGCTCTTCGACAGTATTCATGCGGAAGATTTGTACTTTGACGAACCTGAAAAATTCGTTAACACCTGTGTTAACTGGCTGAAATCACCATCTCACAATTTGCACAATCAAACTTCAGAGGATATTTCTTTCCCTTCTCATCAATGAGAAAAAGTTTTTCAGGAGATTTACACATATTAAAAGCAAACTTTAAACAATGTTTTGTCCGCATTAATTCTTTCGGAAAAGCCCCGCTTTCCGCCGACATTTCACAAACCTTGCAGCCGCTGTTTTCGTAAAAACATTTTGCTTCGCTGTTATGAATATTTGCCCTGTAATCAAGTTCTTTTTGCGGGAATTCTGCATATTTCAACGGTTTTTGTAAATCTCGTTTGTAATTTTTTAAACGTTCATTCATTAAATCGGAAAGGATTTTACGGCGAACTTCATTAATTTTTGAAACAGGCATAAAAGGCAGTTCGCCGATAATTTCCGTATTTTCCGTATAAAAATCGCTTTCGCCTGTTTTTTTAAGCTGATTTATAAAGTTTTCCCTCATTTTTTCGGAATTTTTAGGCATCTCTCCCTGCGGCAAAACAAAAACAACAAAATTTCCGTCCTCATCTTGAGCGTTTAAAACTCCGTTTTTACATACAAATTTCACTCCAATTCTGCGTTTTATTTTGGAATTTTCAAGCTGCTTTTCAAACCTGCTGTCAAAATTTCTGTAAACGTCAATCCCGACAGCAATACCGTCCATTTTATTCGGGTATATTTTCCGGCCTTCGACTTTATTCACAAGACACCCTTGCCCGTTAAAATAAAGCCCGTCCTGTTTTGAAACTTCCGCGTTTAATTCAAAGCAGTCTTTTCCCACTTTAGTAATTTTCCCGAGTTTCTCGCCGAGAGATTTGGGGCTTTCAAAATTAAAACATTTTTTACGACCGTCTAAAAAGTAGTCCGTAAACCCGCGGTTAAAACTTTTTCTTACATCAGGTTCAAAGTCTGAAAAAACTTTTCCTGATGAAGTTTTTCGGGCAAATTTATCAATTTCCTGTCTGTAATATGCAACGACATTTTTCACATAATTTTCATCTTTCAGCCGCCCCTCAATCTTAAATGATTTAACTCCCGCGTCTATTAAATCTTTTAAATGCCGCGATGCGTTAAAATCCTTCATACTTAAAAGATATTTATCTTTTGCGATAATTTTACCGTTTTCATCAACGAGTGTATATTTTTTACGGCAAGCCTGCGCGCATTCTCCCCTGTTTGCGGAACGCCCGCCGATATAGTGGCTGAAATAACACTGTCCGCTGTAAGATACACACAGTGCACCATGAATAAAAGTTTCAATTTCGGTATTTGAATTTTGACAAATTTCTTTAATTTGTTCTAAAGATAATTCGCGCGCCAGAATAACCCGTGAAATTCCCATATTATCAAAAAACTTTACTTTTTCAAGAGTTCTGTTATCGCATTGTGTGCTTGCATGAAGGACAATCGGAGGTAATTCACCGTCAAGTGCAAGCTTAAATATTCCCATATCCTGAACGATTACCGCATCAACTCCGATGTCATAAAGTTTACGGATTAACTCTTTCGCTTGAAAAAGTTCGTCATCTGTCAAAACAGTATTCACAGTTACATGGACTTTCACATAAAATTTATGGGCATAATCCACGATTTCTTTAATATCTTCAAGAGAATTCGGAACTTTTTTGCGCGCGCCAAAATTCGATGCACCGATATAAATCGCGTCACAACCCGAATTTATCGCTGCTATAGCTGTCTTTTTATCCTTTGCAGGAGCTAAAAGTTCCACCTTTTTCATAAAATTTATTATAATACAAACCAAAAATTTTTCTTGTAGTATAATCATGAAAGTGACCCGTTTTAAAAGAGAAAATTATGATATACCCTGTAACATTCAAAGCTAATACGCATAATAATTACAATACAAAGAAAGATCAAAACAGCATGGAAGGTCTTAAAGTCCGTCCTATGCCGAAAATCAGCCCTGTTAAATCAGGATTGAATACAACAGCAGCCTGGTTCGGCTTCGGTATAGTGCTTGACAGAGTTACGGGATTTGCGGGCAAGTATCTCAAAACCTCCCCGATTGCAACGTCGATTATTACAAACGGTGTAATAGCCGCGGGAGCAGGAACTTATACATATTTAAAAGCAAAATCAAACAAATAATAAAAAAGCCTCTGTAAGATGCAGAGGCTTTCTAATTTTTATAAAGGTTTAACAGAATTTCTGTAGATTTCTTTTACGACTTCTCTGCCGTTTCCGGATGGTGCTATGTCCAAAAGCCCTGCAAGAGAAGGTGTTGTATAAACCAAATCCGTAAGTTTTTCAACATCGGCATCGGTAAATCCTTCATCTTCAAGTTTTTCTTTAACATCAACCGAGAACAGCCAATCCTGAACAAGTTTTGCGGCTTCATCCGCTTCTGATGCTTCACCTGTTAAGCCGGGAGCAATCGGAGCCAAAATGTCTGCCAGTACATGCGGTTTGTCTTTATAAATTGTTTTAACAACCGCAGGCAGTAATATTGCAAGCCCCAAACCATGTGATAATTCAGGTTTTACGGCGCTCAAAGGATGTTCAAGCGCGTGAGTATAATGCAATAATCCGTTATCAAAGCTTACACCGCCCATCATTGCCGCATAAGCAAGGAAGTAACGGGCTTGAAGATCATCAGGGTTTGCAATTGCTTTCGGAAGATATTCAGCAACCAGTTCAATTACCTGTTTTGCAAGTGAAATTGAATAAGGAGAAGCAACAGCAGAAGTTGCAGCTTCTACAACATGGTTAACAGCATCTATCGAAACATATCTTGTTTGTTTCGGTGATAATTTTGTCATTAATTGAGGGTCATCAATTGCAAACATCGGATAAATACAATCATAAGCAATTGCGGGTTTAAAGTTCTTTTCAAGGTTAGTTACAACCGCAAATCTGTTTGTTTCCGTACCTGTTCCGTGTGTTAAGTTAATAGACACAATCGGAGCCGCTTTTTCAGGTGCAAATGTAAAATCATAAATATCTTCAGCAGTTTTTTCAGGATATTCCAGCAAGATTGCCACAGATTTACCTGCATCGGTAGGAGATCCCCCGCCGATTGCAATAACAGCTTTTGCGCCGAAATCTTTTGCAAGTTTTGCGGCGTCGTTAACATGATGTGTGGTCGGGTTCGGAGTAACTTCAGCATAATTTACATACCCGATGCCGTTATCTTTTAAGGCTTTTTCAACGTAATCCCACGCGCCTGTAGCTTTATAAGCATTTCTGCCTGACATTACGATAACTTTATCAATACCTTTTTCTTTTAAAACTTTAGCGATGTCATCAATTTTTTTGATAGCACCGACACCAAAATAAACCGTAGTTCTTGTGCGGATTTCTTTAACTTCGTTAATGTTAATATCCTTTTCCCACATGATAAACTCTCCTTTCATACTCAATATATCCGTTTATAACGGGCAATTAAATTATAATTCATAACCCGATAAATTACAATACTGATTGAAAATATTGAATTGTTTTCATTAACCCGTCACGGACATGAACAGTCGGTTCATAACCTAATTTTTCTTTTGCCAAAGACAAATCAGGTCGGCGCTGTGCAGGATCATCGGACGGTAGCGGCTTAAATATAATCTTAGAACTCGAATTTGAAAGTTCAATAATCATTTTTGCAAGTTCCAAAATAGTATATTCACCGTCATTACCGACATTAACAGGTCCCATAAAGTTTTCGGTATTCATCAGCGAAATCATTCCGCGAACAAGATCATCCACATAGCAGAAAGACCGTGTCTGCTGACCGTCGCCGTAAATTGTTATATCTTCATTTTTTAAAGCCTGTATTATAAAGTTTGATACAACACGGCCGTCATTCTGCGCCATACGAGGACCGTATGTGTTAAATATTCTTATAATCCTTATATCAACGTTATGCTGTCTGTGGTAATCCATCATTAAAGCTTCTGCGACACGTTTACCTTCATCATAGCAGCTTCTTAATCCAATAGGATTTACGTTGCCCCAGTAAGTTTCTTTTTGCGGGTGTACTGTCGGATCACCATAAACTTCGCTTGTTGAAGCCTGTAAAATTCTTGCTTTTGTTTCATCCGCAAGATCAAGCATATTAGTGACCCCGAGGACATTTGTTTTTATAGTTTTAATTGCGTTGAACTGATAATGAATAGGACTTGCAGGACAGGCAAGATTATAAATTTGATCGACTTCCAAAATTATCGGCTCGATAATATCATGCCTTATAAGCTCAAATTCTCTGTTATCCATCAAGTGCTCAATATTTTTTCTTGAACCTGTAAAAAAGTTATCAAGACATATTATGTGATTTCCCTCCTGAAGAAGTTTTTCACATAAATGAGAGCCTATAAAACCTGCACCGCCTGTAATTAAAATATTTTTCATATAATCCTCGCAAGATTATTCTATCACAAAAAAGGAAAACTCCCGCATTATTTAAGAAGCGGGAGAAGGAATGAAAGTAAGTGTGCTTAAGAAACACACTTTTTTCAGTATTAAATCTTATTTTAATTTTGCTTCTAACTTTTCAAGTCGAGTGTTTTGATTTTTCAATTGTGTTTCTAATTCATTTATTCG
>FR900414.1 GCA_000438175.1 Fusobacterium sp. CAG:439
TGCAGGATTTTGAGAGACAATACCCGTTTCATTACTGCAGATATTACACGGTGATATATCAGTCGGACAATCATTTACACAGCCGCATGAACTGTTTAAATGCTGACCGCTTGGACAGGTTTTAGCGCTGCCGGTACAGGTTTTATCATCCCAACTAGCTGGACAAGCCGGTTTATTCGGACAAGCGGGACATTCACTCCAGTTATGCGCCTTATTGCCGTTCCAACAGGTCACATAACCGGGACATGAAGAGGTACTGTCGGCCTTTGAACCATCCCAGCAAGTCACTTGTTTTTTTATACATTCACAACTGCTTGTGTTTAACTCATAACCCTCTGAACAACTCTTTGTACAAGCAGGACACTCTGATTTGTTATGTGCATAACTGCCGTCCCAGCAGGTGACTTTATCAGGACATTGCCAGGAATATTCTTTTCGAGTACCATCCCAACATGGCGCATAACATTCACAGGTATTTGGATCTAAAACTTGTCCACTGCCATAACATTTTTTTTCATAACCTGATAATGTACAGGTTCTCTCGTTCCATGTTTTTCCACAAGGTATTACAGATGGTTTATTTGTACAAGCTGGGCATTCTGATTGACTGTGAACAACACTGCCATCCCAGCAAGTCACTTTATCAGGACATTGATAAGAATAATCGACTTTACTGCCGTCCCAGCAGGTATATTTGTCTTTTACACA
>FR900415.1:0-13203 GCA_000438175.1 Fusobacterium sp. CAG:439
TTTATTACAAAGGTTGCCGCCGCTTGGAGGGGTTGTAACACAGGGAGTGCAAGAATGTTGACTTCCGCCATAAGCTGTGCAATCCCATCCTTCTTTAGGCGGACATCCTGAAGTATCACCTGGGATTAAGGAATTACAATAACAATAAGCTGGAGTCTCCCAGTTAAAAGCATAAGCAGGTTGTTCAAAAAAGAGATTGTTATCGTGAAACAGTTTGACTTTTAAACTGGCTAAGAACAAACTAACTCTTCCTATATAGTTTTCCTCATTTAAAGCCTGTTTATACTCCGGATTTTGAGGATCCCAATCGGTCAGCATTTCGGTGGAAATCTTGCGTAAACTTGAATAAGCATTGTAATAGGTATAAGATACAATGTTATCTAACTTTGCCTTGGTTATACCAATAGTTACAGCAACCACTACCGCTATAATTAATATTACAATAATTATTTCGGCAAGTGTATAACCGAAAATGCTTGATTTTGGAGCTTTTAGGCTGCCCCCCCCCCGAACATGCCGGACAGTCTCTTACGATGATGTAACAGGACTGTAAAAGATTTTTCTAAATTAATCTTTCCCATAAATTGCTCCTTAACTTCTTGACTTTGCCATTATAATTTTAACATATAATTGAAAATTTGTCTATTGATTAATTTTGCAATTTGGGTAGCTTCAGCACATTTTAAAGTTTCATTTTTTAGCTTTGACGAAATAAACTAGGCATTTTTATTTCATTCATACCTATTATTCATCGTTTGATTTTTATATTTTGCATTACCTAAAATTTATTTCTTGATGCTCGGGAATTAATCGTCGTCTGTTATCGTGTAACTCGTCCCCTCGTCTGATATTATGAATTGTTCAAGAAGTTCTGGATTGTTTTTTCTGAATTCTTCCATCTCTTTCTGATTTTGGAGTTTGCGTTTTTGGTAATCTTCCCCGCTCTCCATTAATTGTCGGAATAGGTCGTCCATTAGTATTTCCCTCCAATTTGTTGTTAAACTTACCCTTTAAAATAGATAATAAAGGTTGTACATTTGTATCTTTTTTACTAATTTTATCATGTTCATTAGCTTTCTACAATAAATATTTTTCAGATTTAAAATTTATGAAATATTATCATTTTCAGAAACTTTGTACATATTTGTATTCCTATCTTTAGAAAATAAGCCTGAGAAATCCGTTCTTGTAACATCTACACCAGACTTGCCTAAAGTATTAACTACTTTATTAGCTTTATTGTCGCATACAGGTCTAGATATTCAAAATTTATTAGGTCATAAACACCGTTCATAAACAGAAACATACTTACATATAGATAAAGTTCAAAAACTGGTCACAAATTGCCCATCGGAATAAAAAAATACAAAAATTGCTATTTAGCTAAAAATTAAAAAAGCCCTTATAGAGGGCTTTTTTAATGGTGCGCTTGGCGCGATTCGAACGCGCGACCTATCCCTTAAAAGGGGAGTGCTCTACCTGCTGAGCTACAAGCGCAAATTATTAAATGCTATTCATTTCGTCAGTAAGATTATATTAGCAAGAACAAATTTTAATGTCAACAGGTTTATCAAAAAAAATTACGACCTTGTTAAAGATCGTAATTTTTAGGCTTATTTAAGGTGAATATACTTTTTCGCACAATCAAACATTGAATTAACCAGAGCTGCATTTGAATATATATTCATGCCATTGGACTCCAATACCTGTTTCATTCGTTTTTCCCACATCGAGTATATATCATCCTTGCTTAAATCAAGCACCTGTGCGATCATGGTAAGTTCTTTAAAATCAATTGGAATAGGAAGGGTTCCTCTGAGCATATCAACAATATCAAGACGCTTTTTTCTTGGGAAAGCTTTTAAAAAATTAATTGTTGTCATGCCTTTTTCCTTCATTACATCTTTGAAAAATTCTACGGAATCGTCTACTAAAACAGGTTCTTGAGGAATTTTATATTCTTCAAATTCTTCAGGTTCAATTTCCATGACAGTAGCAATGCGCTCTAAAGTTGTTCCGCGGGTTGAAAAAGGGATAGAATTATCTATCAGATTGTATACGTATGAAAGTGTCACCCCGATCATTTCAGCAAAATCTTTTTTGTGCAAAGAATTTTTTTCCAAAAACTTTGCAACTTTTTCAGAACTTTTTTCTTGAATTATAGGTTTATTTTTCATGGTCATATCCTCATCTTTTAGCATTATCAAAATAAAGTTTTTTTATCTTTTTGTTAAGAGTAAATATGGTAAACAGGTGTGGTAATATTTATTTACGTTAAAATAATAAATAAAAAGGATTATAAAAAATGAAACTAATTACAGGACTGGGAAATATAGGGGAGAAATACTGTTTTACAAGACATAATGCGGGATTTATGGTTCTTGATAAATGGGCGGCTGATAATAATATATCATTTAAGGAAGAAAAAAAGCTTAAATGTTTCATTGCAAGAATGGGAGAAAATATCCTTATAAAACCGACTACCTTTATGAATTTGTCAGGGGAGGCAGTTCGTGCCGTAATGGATTACTACAAAATAGATATTAAAGATATTTTAATCGTTTATGATGATATTTCTCTGGATTTGGGTCGGATGAGATTTAGGGCAAACGGCTCTGATGGCGGTCACAACGGAATTAAATCAATTATAAAACAGGTAGGGGCAAAGGATTTTGACAGACTTAAAATAGGAATAGGACCTCAGCCGAATATTCCTTCAGAAAATTATGTTTTGCAAAACTTTCCGAAAGATCAGCTTGATGAATTGAAAAAAGTTCTTATTCGTTCTGAAGAAGCTATTGAATTTTATCTTAAAAACGGAATTCAAAAAGCGCAAAATCAGTTTAATTAAAATTTTATAGGATAATCTTTTTTGAATTCAAATCCATCTTCAATAAACAACTGTGTACAAGCAGAAACTGATGTATCTGTATTATTAGAGTTGCACCTCAAAATTAAATCATTTCTGGTTAAATTTTTTCTTTCAGACTTGCCCATCGGTAATAATCCTGACACATCTTTTATTAAAGATATATCGTTCATATGATATTTTCCAAAGTTAAACCAATTTTTCCCCGGAACAAGTTTTATTCTTTTTCTAGGGTTATTTTCATACTTATAGTTGGGAATAATTGCAAAAGCTCCTCCGTAAATATTTACTCCAACACCATTTGGTAAAATAAAAGCTTTTCCATAAGAACAAGAAGCATAAGTTTGATAAAAATGAGAACCAAAACCCTCATTTAAAATTTTTACATTATTAGATAAATTATCTTTTAAATAATCTTCAAAAAGAGCATTAGCACAAGCTGTAAATTCATAACCTGTAGGACACACATCCTTGCGATACTCTGAAACATAATAAGAACTAAAGGGAATTCCGGTAAGAGTTTGTTGTTTACTAACCGCATTAGATAATATTGAATAAGTTTGTTTTAGTTTAGTAGCCGTAACTTTCTTTTTATAATTTCCGATTAAACTTGGAATAGTTAAAGCTGCTACTACACCAATTATCCCTAAAGTTATTAAGACCTCTGCTAATGTAAAACCTTTCTTACCTAAATAGTGATGTATCATATCACTATTATAACAAATTTTATTATTTTCGCAATAGTTAAAAAATAGAGAAAAAAGCTTTAAAACGCCCCCCCCCCGACATAATTAATTTTGTTCATATTTTCCCCTTTCTCATACTTTCAAATTCAGTTTAACATATTTTATACATTAGTTCAATATATCCCGATTTCTAGCTTCATGGTTATTATTCTATTTATGTTTCATATATAATTAAACTAAGAGTAATTAATAAAGGAGCCATAAATGAGTTTACAGACAGCAGAACAATTTGAAGAAAATGAGCAATACACACAAGCTTTTGAAGAATACAAAAAACTTTATGAAAGAAATCCGAGAGATTTAAGTCTGCTTGAAAGGCTCGGGCACATTTCAATGCTTCTGGATAATAAAGAAGAAGCCGCAGAATATTACTCAAAAATTCTTGAAGCTGATGCAACAAATGTTCTGGCTTACGAACAGTTAATGGATATTTATGTATCAACCGACAAATATAAATATTATATTTACAGAGGAAACATGCACTCGGTTGAACACAAACTTGAACATGCAATAAATGATTACAAAAAAGCTGTAAACTGCGCGCAGGAAGATAAAGACATGCTTTCTGCAAGATTTGTTTTGGGAACCCTTTATGAACAGGAAGGAAATAATTTAAAAGCGATTGATGAATACTTAAAAGTTATTGATCATGATGACACTCACGAAGAAGTATATATACGGCTTGCAAATCTTTATGTTAAAGAAGATGCCGTATCAAGCGCGGTTGAGGTGCTTGAAAGAGCAGTCAAAGCAGGTTTCGAAACTGTAAATATTAAAGAATTGCTTGCTGATTTATACCTTAAAAACGGAAAGCCGGAAAAAGCATTTGAAGTAACTTCGGATGAACTGACAAAAGTAAAATGCCTTCTGGATATGGATAAAAAGTCTGAAGCATTTGATAAACTGCAAAAAATGGAAGGACAGTATAACCATATCCCGCAATTTTATTCATTGAAAGCACAATATTATTATATGAATAAAGAATTTGACAAGGCACTTGAGTGTGTTGATGAATTTGACAATTTTGAAAAGAATTCTCCTCTTACATACCAGATGAAAGCACTTATCTATGAAGAACAAAATGATGATTACAATGCATACTTGAACTGGGGTAAATACAATCTGGTAAGAGGAAATAAAGATATTGCCATTAATGAATTTTTAAATGCATTTCAGGTTAAAAACGATGATATTAATCTAATGAATACACTTGCAATGCTTCTTGAAGAATCCGGCGACAGAAACCATGCAATGGAATTTTACGAAAAAATTTCACAACTTGACGAAAAAGATAAAAAATCCCTTGAAAAATTAGCGGAATTCAGAGAAAGCATAGGAGATTACAAATCTCAGGCAGATTACCTGCTTAAGCTTTATCATCTTGATAAACGAAATGCAATAACGGTAAGACGACTTGGAGAAGCATACGAAAAACTACGAAACAAGCCTGCAGCGGTTGAATGTTACGAAAAGTATCTGGAAATAGGCAAGGGTAATCCGGATTATGCAAAAATTCAGCATAAACTGGAAAAATTGAATAATACCGAAATGCATGAAGAAGAAGGCTTCATTGATAAATTAATGAAATGGTTCGGTAAAAACTAAAAAAGCGTATTAAGCATACCAAAATACATTTGATAAAAAGCCGCGGCAATAAAAAGAACTATTCCGCCCATTATTACTATTAATGCGGGTTCAAACAGTTTTGTCATTGCATCAAGTGCCATATCAACCTTTTTATCAATAACATCAGCAGCGTCATGAAACATTTTGCCGAGAGTTCCTGATTTTTCACCTGTTGCAATCATTGTCATTAATGCTCCGGGTATTGCACCTGTTCTTTGAAAAGCTTCCGATAATGTTTTTCCGCTTCTCACAAGATTAACCGCATCAAAAATCTTCTTCTTTATAGTGTAGTTTCCGACTGTTTTGTTTGAAAGCTCCAATCCTGACATTATAGGTAATCCTGCATCGTATGAAATATGCAATACAGTCATAAAGTTTGAAAGATTTATATATTTTATAAAATCCGATACTACAGGAATTTCGAGAATGAAAGCATCCCACTTGCTTTTAAACTGAGGATTTTTGAATAACGAACACAATGCAGCGCATATAGCACCTAAACATATTATAAGGAGCCACCAAAAATTTCCTGCAAAAGAACAAATCCCGACAAGCAAAGACGCCAAAGGCGGCAAAGAAGCACCATTAAAAGCAAACACACCCATAAACGCAGGAAAAACGAATTTTGAAAATAAAATTAACACGGCAAACATTATCAATACTAAAACACCGGGATATATTGAAGCACTGATTATTTTCCCTTTAATCCTGTCTTGTTTGCGTAAAAGCACAAGCATCCGCTGAAGAGCAGCATCAAGTTCTCCCGCATCTTCACCTGTCTTGATTAAGCCTGTATAGACAGGTCCGAATACTTGTCCATAAAAAGAGCTTAGAGCTTGAGCAAATGTCATCCCTGCCATAATGCCGGTTCGTAATCTTATGCATATTTCTTTAAGTTTCCATTTTGGAGAATTATATTCTATAGACTGCAGTGCTTCAAGAATGGGAATGCCGGAAGATAAAAGCACCTCAAGTTCTGAGGTAAACATAATTTTTTCCTGCAGACTTAAATGAGTAACTTCACGGTACTGTGCATCGGCATTATCGCTGTGTTCTTGCGGCATAGGCGCAGCAAGGGCTGTCTCGGTATACACTTTTGTAGGAATAAAACCTAATTCCCGAATTTTTTCACGGGCTTCTCTGGGATTTAATGCCTCAATCTCACCTTTTACAATCTGATTGTTAGTTTTTAAAGCACTGTATATATATTTTGCCATAACCGGTTTCCAATATATAATTTAAACTATTTTTATTAAAATAGCAAGCATAAAAAATCCCGCCTGAGATGGCGGGATTTCAAATTTGTATTTATTGAACAACTTCTGAGGTTTCGTTTTGTTCTTTCCTTGCTCTTTTAGATTTCTTCTCAAAAGCAATTTTATCATCAACCAGTTTGATAACAATTGTATCACCTTGAGCGTATTTACCCGAAAGAATTTCTTCTGCCAGCATGTCCTCAATTTTTCTCTGGATTAATCTTCTCAGAGGTCTTGCACCGTAAGCTTCAGAATAACCGTTTTTAGCCAGGTGGTCTTTAACTTCATCAGTTACTTCAACGGATAATTCTCTTTCCGCAAGACGCTTAAACAAATCTTTCAGCATTAAGTCTACAATTTGTCTGATTTCTTCTTGTGACAGGTGAGCAAATACGATTGTTTCATCAATACGGTTCAAGAATTCAGGTCTGAATGCTTTTTTCATCTCTTCAGAAACTGTTTCTTTTAATTTTTCGTATTTGTCTTTGGATTCATCATCGCTTGTAGAGAAGCCTAATCGTGATGTAGTTGTAATCATACTGGCACCAACGTTAGATGTCATAATGATGATAGTGTTTTTAAAGTTAATATGGCGGCCCTTCGCATCTGTCAAACGACCGTCATCGAGTATTTGAAGCATAATATTAAATACGTCAGGATGAGCTTTTTCTATTTCATCAAAAAGAATAACACTGTAAGGTTTTTTACGTACAAGTTCCGTCAAATGCCCGCCATCATCGTAACCGACATATCCAGGAGGAGACCCGATAAGCTTAGCTGTTGAATGTTTTTCCATAAATTCAGACATATCAACTCTTATCATATTATCTTCAGAGCCAAATACAGCCTCTGCAAGCGCCTTAGCCAATTCAGTTTTACCGACACCCGTAGGACCGCAGAAGATAAAACTTCCGATAGGTCTGTTAGGGCTTTTCAAACCGACACGCGCACGTCTGATAGCCTTTGAAATAGCAACAACAGCGTCATGCTGCCCGATAACTCTTTCATGAAGAGTATCCTCCAGTTTAAGAAGTCTTTCGCTTTCGCCTTCCGTAAGTTTGGTAACGGGAACACCCGTCATTGTAGCAATAACTTCAGCGACATTTTCAGCGGTAACTGTAGGTTTATTAGCTTCATGTTCTTCTTTATATTTCTGAGCCATTTCACGAATTCTGTCTTTCAATTCGGCTTCATCATCACGTAATTGTGAAGCCTTTTCGAATTCCTGATTTCTGATAGCATCTTCTTTTTCTTTGATTAAGTTTCTTAATTCTTTTTCCAGCTCTTTGCCTTCGGGTGAAAGATTAGAAACTTTCAATCTAACCTTGGAAGAAGCTTCATCAATAACATCAATCGCTTTGTCAGGCAAAAATCTGTCAGTTATATATTTATTAGACAACTTAACTGCTGAAACAATAGCATCATCTGAAATAATCAATTTATGGTGTTCTTCATATTTAGGTTTCAAGCCCTTAATAATTTCAATAGATTCATCCTCGGTCGGTTCATCAATAATAACTGATTGGAAACGACGTTCGAGAGCGGAATCTTTTTCAACATATTTTCTGTACTCATCAAGGGTAGTTGCACCGATAACCTGAATTTCACCTCTTGATAAAGCGGGTTTTAAGATATTAGCCGCATCAATAGCTCCTTCTGCAGCGCCTGCTCCTATAAGAGTGTGCATTTCATCAATAACAAGAATAATATTACCTGCCTGACGAATTTCATCCATAATTTTCTTTAAACGTTCTTCAAATTCACCGCGGTATTTAGTACCTGCAACAAGAAGTCCCATATCAAGCTGAATAACTTTTTTGCCGTCAAGAATATCGGGAACTTCAGCATTAACAATTCTAATTGCTAACCCCTCAGCAACAGCCGTTTTACCAACGCCGGGTTCACCGATAAGCACAGGGTTATTTTTTGTACGTCTTGCAAGAATTTGAATAACACGTTCGATTTCTTTTTCTCTGCCGACAACAGGATCAAGTCTTAACTCCTGAGCGGCAAGAGTTAAATCTCTTCCGAATTCGTCAAGGCTCGGAGTTTTTGTTTTTCCGCCCGAAGAAGAAGAACCTGATGAGCCCGAAGATACGGTTTGAGGTTTGGATTCTCCAAGCATTTTTACTACATTGCTTCTGATTTTGTTCAAATCAATGCCCAGATTTTCAAGCACTCTTGCGGCAACACCTTCTCCCTCTCTTATTAATCCCAGCAAAAGATGTTCTGTACCTATATAATTATGTCCCAACTGCCTTGCTTCATCCCAGGATAGTTCAAGCACTCTTTTAGCTCTCGGCGTAAACGGGATTTCCACCGCAACAAAGCCTGAACCTCTGCCTATAATTTTTTCAACTTCGGCTCTTGCATCCTTCAAAGTAACTCCCATAGACTTTAAAGTCTTGGCTGCAACTCCGGTGCCTTCACCGATAAGCCCTAAAAGAACCTGCTCTGTTCCGACAAAATTATGCCCGAGCCTGCGCGCTTCTTCCTGAGCTAACATTATAACTTTTATAGCTTTCTCCGTAAAACGTTCGAACATTTATTACTCCTATCTCTCTCAAATTATATATATATTTTACATAAAACACAAAAAACTTTCAAGTGGTGGCAAGTGTACTTGAAAATTATATTAAAATCTTATATAATTAATAAAAAACGGAGGTTAAATATGTTCAATCAAGAAGCAGAAAGAATTGCCCCCCCCCCGAAAATACATCTGTAAATAACGGGAGATGCGGATTTACTCTGGCGGAAGTATTAATTACATTAGGGATAATTGGGGTTGTTGCGTCGCTTACGATGCCGTCTTTAATAGCAAACCACAGAAAAGAAGTTCTTAAAACAGAATTAAAAAAGGCTTACAGTGAATTACAACAGGTAAATTTAAGTTTCATCAATGACGAAGAAATGAACATGTGTGAATATGACTGGATGCTTGTAGATTCAGGGTTAGAAGTAATGGCTGCATCAAAAGAATTATCTAGAAAATTTATTAAATATTATCAAGGCAACGGTGAATATATTTATAATTTAGGAATTGACAATATAAAAACCATATCCGGCGGGAATGCACATACATCTTATTTTGATGACGGTTCTGTGGCAGATTTGCGGAAACGAACATTTTATTTTGAATACGGAGAAACAAGCAGAAAAAAATGCCCGATAATAACTGTTGACATAAACGGTTATTATAAACTTCCAAACCAATTAGGCATTGACATGTTCGCATTCAGACCTACAGAAAACGGAAAAGTAATTCCGTTAGGCAATCCTTCAACACTCAACGATGCTGCTAACGGAAGTTCTACTTTTACGGAATGTTCAAAAACAAGCACTTCCAGTTTCAATGGAATGGGTTGTGCATACTGGGCTGTAACCGATATTAATCCTGAGGATAAAACAAAAAGTTACTGGAAAGATTTTATAAAATAAAAAAAAGTAGTTGACATTTAATTTTTCTTCATGTACAATTGAACTTGTCGAAAGAAATAAGCCCCCATCGTCTAGAGGCCTAGGACAACACCCTTTCACGGTGTAGACAGCGATTCGAATTCGCTTGGGGGTACCATTTAAAAAGATAAGCGGGAAAACCCGCTTTTTTAATTTCTTAATAACTTTACAAAAATTTTTGACTATGTATAATATTAGTATGATTATTAAAAGAAACGAAATCCGACGAATTGTAAGTATAATGAAAGGCTTGTTATAAAAAATAAGGCGCTTACTTTTGTCGTAAAAAAGATTTTTTATTACTTGACCTTTCCCCCCGAAAGGTCTTTTTTTTGTTAATAATCGTTAAAATTAAGCTGATTTAAGGCAAGAAAAATTATTCAGTGTATTTATGAAAAAAGAGAAAGGCAGCTACATGACAAAATTTATCCGACGAAGCTCAATTATCAAGGCGAATTCCCCAATCGTCAAACTGATGAATTTAATATGGGGACTGTAGTTTAGGTTTTTGAGAAGCACTTTTTGTGCAAAGGAAAGGGAAAAATGTTACAGGCACTTACTGCTGGAAAAATATATTCAACATTAGGAAACAACAACTCACTTGTACCGATGGCTATTAAAGATATAGCCAACAGCGCAGGTTTAACCGCAGGTTCATATATTACGGGAGACGAATTAGAAGGTAAAGACAGATTTCTTGACGAATTCGGAACACAAGCCATCTGGCTGTTCGGTATTCCTGTTTACAAAAAGCTTATGGATCTTACCATGTATAAAGCTTTAAAAATTGACCCTGATTTTGATGTAAGAAACCTTTCAAAAAAGAGAAGCAAATTACTTGAAAAATCAATTGAATACGCTGATACATCAATAAGAGAAAGTATTATTAAGGCAAGCAAAAACCCAAAATACACTAAAAATCTTGCCATGACTAAATTCGTTGTATCTACTGCATTAACAATAGCATCTTATGCAGGATTGACGAAATACAGACACTACAAAACAAGAAAAGATGCAGAAAAAGAAATTCTTGCAGAAATGGCTAAAGAAAAACAAAATAAAGACACTTTTGCATACACCGCTCCTGCGTCAACAGCCTTCAATAATGTAAAACTAAAGAAACAAACATCCTTTACGGGAAGCATACAGGAATTTATGTACAACCCCGTTAAGAACCTTATGATTTTAGACGGTGCAATAACTGCTGAAAGACTTGCAGAATCAAGAAACAAACAAGAATTATTAGGATATACAATTAAAGAAGGTTCTGTATGGCTGTTTATGTACTTTGCAAGCAAACCTATTCAAAAATTCCTCGAACAGGCAGCCGAAAAGAACAAAAAGAAACCTGCATCAATAGATTTGGATGCAAGAGTTATAGAAAGTAAAGAACTTAAAGAGGCTTTTGAAAACGGAAAACTGACAGAAAGCAGCAAAAAAGTTTTATCTCTTAAAACTCATGAAGAACTTCTTGATTTTATTCACAATAATCCCGATGATTTTGTTGTACAAATGGCTAAAAAATCAGATGTGCTGCCGGTTCTTAAAGACGCAAAACAGGCAGATAACATTGATTACAGAAAATTCATTGATTATGATGAATTCAGAGGTGTTGCTGAAAAATTAACTAAACTTCAAAACAAATTCGAAGAATTCAAAAATGCTAACGTAAAAGAAAAAACACTTGAAGCCTTCTTAGACAATGTAAAAAAACTCAAAAGAAGATCAATCCTGAAAAATATGGGAGCATGTATCGGTGCACTAGGTATACTTGCACCTGCACTTATGATTGCATTCAGAAAACTTGATAAGAACAACAACGCTTTTCAGGTTAAAGAAGATTTGAAAAAGGAATTAGCCGCCAAGGGTAAAATTTAAACCTTGAGCTGCTGCAAATCCGGTTGACCAACAATTTTGAAGATTAAACCCGCCGCAAAAACCGTCGATATCCATAACTTCACCGCAAAAATATATTTTGGGAACAAGTTTGGATTCCATGTTTTTAGGGTTAATTTCTTTTAAATCAACACCGCCTGCAGTTACAACTTCGCTGTCAGGAGATGCGCCTATAACGGTAACTTCAAAATTCTGAAGTTTATTCAAGATTTTGCCGCGTGTTTTGCCGTCAATAGAATGACATTTCTCATCAGGATTAATATTCAATTTACACAGGCAGAATTCCGAAAACGATTTAGGGACATGCTCGCCAAGTAAATTTTTAATACTTTTATGCGGATTTGCATTTAGTTCAGCCTGAAAATCAACATTGCCAATAAAATTAAATGTTAATTTATAAGGGAATTTATCTCTTGCACGCATAGATGATATTTTGTAGACTTCAGGTCCTGAAATTCCCCTGTGCGTGAACAAAACACCATTAACAGAAACACCGCTTAATTCCGAAAAGTCTTCACAAGTTTTTAAGCCGACAAGAGCCGGTTTAGGTTCTATAATATTATGCCCGAGCATTTTAATTAAATCATAAGAGGAATGACCTCCAGTGGCAATAACAACATAGTCTGCCTTATAAGCTCTCATATTCGTAACTACTGAAAAGCCTTCATTAATTCTTAAAACTTCTTCTTTTACAAATCTTACCTTATTTAAAGTTTTCAGGAATTTTTTCCTGACATCAGCAGAACTGTTTGAAACGGGAAAAATCCGCATATCATCCTGAACATAAGTTTTTATTCCTATATTCTCAAAAAATTCAATGGTTTCTGCAGTTGCAAATTTAGAAAATACAGAATATAAAAATTTTTCACCCCGCGGATAATTAGATGCCAACTCTTTAAAATCATATTCTGCATGGCAGAGGTTGCATCTTCCGCCGCCAGTCGGCAGCAAAGTTTTTAATGGAGCTTTTTTATCAAAAATCGTTACATCAAAATTATTCTGCAAAAAATAAGCACAAATACACCCTGCAGGACCGCCGCCTATAATCGCAACTTTAGATTTCAACTCTTGTGCCATACAAAAATACCATTTCAGGGTTTTCCAAATCGTTATGCAATTCAGTTATAGTCTTGTGCAAAACAGGATGCTCAAAATTAGGGATTAATTCAAGAAGAGGTACAAGAGTAAAAGCTCTCAAGTGTACAAATTTATGCGGTATAACAAGATTTTCTTCATTAATAATGTCTTTGTTATAAAATAAAATATCTATATCAATATTCCTGTCCGAATAACCTTTTTCACCGGTTCTTTTTCGTCCTAATTGCTGCTCAATTCTCAAGCATTCCTGCAA
>FR900415.1:13227-14124 GCA_000438175.1 Fusobacterium sp. CAG:439
TTCCTGCAAAAGCTCCTGCGGGGAAAGACTTGTTTTAATTTCTACAACAGCATTAACAAACCAGGTTTCGGTATTCATGCCCCACGGTTCTGTTTCATAAAAAGCTGATGTTCGAATAAGGGTAACACCCTCAGCAGCATTTAACAATCCTGTTGCCTGCTGAACATAACCGATACGGTCTCCGAAATTTGAACCTAAGCTTAAATATACTATTGCCATATACACTATTTTAGGATTTTTAACTGACTATGTCAATATAAAAGTTAAATTTGTACAGCACATTTTTTTATTATATAATCAGGAGGAAGTATGATTATTTATCGCATATTATCTACAATTTTATTTCTTGTTTCACTTCCGTTTTACGCAGCAGTACGCGCCTGCCGCGGGAAATATTTACCCGGGTGGCAGGAGAAACTGGGGAAGTTCCATGCACCTGATTTAGGCGATAAAGTAATTATGTTCCATGGAGTTTCCGTGGGTGAAGTAATTGCTCTTGAAAATTTAATTAAAAAGACAAAAGAAACTTTTCCCGATTATAAAATAGTCGTAACAACAGGAACCAAAACAGGACAGGAAATAGCCCATAAAAAATTTGATAATACAGCTGATTTTATTACATATTTTCCCTTTGACATAACAATATGTGTCGAACTTTTCTTAAAAAAGATAAATCCGAGCATTGTCTTAATAGCAGAAACTGAATTATGGCCTACATTTGCAGCATACTGCCGTAAAAAAAATATACCGCTTTTTGTAATTAACGGAAGAATATCTGATTCTACATTTAAAAGTTACAGTTTGATAAAAGGATTTTTTAAAGAAATTTTCAAAAATTACACTGAAATTTTAACCCAGAGTGAAGAAGATAAGGAAAAGTTTATAAAAATAGGTGCT
>FR900415.1:14164-16830 GCA_000438175.1 Fusobacterium sp. CAG:439
TCCTGCTGAAAAAACACAGGTCATGAAAAATCTTAAATTTGATGTAAAAAGAATTGATGCGGATATTCAAATCGAAAAAGGCAAAAACAGAATAATAATTGCGGGAAGTACTCATAAAGGCGAAGATGAGATTATATTATCAGCATTCGAAAAGTTAAAAAAAGAATTTTCAGACACTAAATTACTTCTTGCTCCCAGACATCTTACACGGGTTAATAATGTTGAAGAACTGGTTAAAAAGACCGGGTTATCTTACGGTTTCAGGTCAAAACAAGACACATTTGCCGATAATGAAATAATAATACTTGATACCCTTGGTGAATTAAGCAAAATGTATCAAATATGTGAATTTGCATTTATAGGCGGAAGTTTTAACAAAACAGGAGGTCATAACCCGCTAGAAGCTGTTGTTTATAATAAACCTGCAATTTCAGGACCTTCAATTCATAATTTTAGAGATATTTATTGGATTTTATCCCGTACAAAAGCAGGAAAAATCGTAAAAACTCCGCAGGAATTAACGGATTATATGCATAAACTCCTTGCCGACAAAGAATTTTATATTCAAAGCTGCAATGATTGCAAAACGGTTTTTGAATTCCAACAAGGAGCAATGGAATACGTTATTAACGAACTAAAAAAAATAGTTAAGTAAATATATCTGATGATCTTCGCAGTATTTCCTAATACATTTAAATGATTTTTATTAAGAAATATTAAGTTTTTTGATATAATTATTAAAGAATTTTAGCTTTAATGCCGTAACTAATAACAAGGAAACAAAGCGAAAGGAAAAATGTCATGGGAATGGCAGCATCTCAGGCAAGATTTTTAGGTCTTACCGCCAGAAAATCAAATACTGAATATGAAGGTCAACAGATTAACCAGCAAAGAACAACTTTGTCTAACCAATCTGCTAACTACTATAACCAGCTGCTCGGTATGACTGTTCCTGTTCCACCTTCTGTTTCTGATTACACAAAAACAACTTATACATTCACAGATGGTTCTTTAAGCAATTCAATAAGTTCACTTATTGCACAGCAAGACGGAACTTATTTAGTAAGCTATACTTCAACATGGACAAACAACTTTGCAGTAGTAGCAGCTTCTCCTTCTATTTATACAAGAGTAAATACCGGAACTGCAGAAGATCCTGAGTATAAATATTATGTAGGCGGTCAGGAATTAAGAGACTTAGGAGCCGAAATTCCTGTTGATGATGAAGGCAAATATACAGGTAATGATCCTTATTTAAGAACATTATCAGCAGAACAAATAAAAAAATTACAAGAAGAAGAAAAAGAATATATTGAACAATTAAACAGCAAGTACGGTGACGCTGACTGGATGGTAAGATATGTTCAAAATACTTCCACAGGAACCTGGTCTCCTTATTTCGTAAAAAAAGATGTACTTGAATCTGACAACACTATTTATAACGAAAATGGTGCTTCACAAAGCTACATTCCGACATACACAGTAGGTTCAGCAAAAGAAACCGAAGAAATTAAAGGAGTTACAGCACGCTTAGAACAGGATGCAACAGGTCGTATCATTAATATTACTTTAAACCCCGGAAAAGAAAATGAAGTTACTTATGCGGTTACAACAAACACTGTTACCGATCAGGATGCTTATAACGATGCGATGAACCAATATGAATATGATAAATATGAATATGATCAATCAATTCAAAATATAAATGCTAAGATTGAAATAGTTCAGTCTGAAGACAAAAACCTTGAATTACGCTTAAAACAATTAGATACAGAACAAGATGCAATTCAAACTGAAATGGATGCAGTTCAAAAAGTTATTGAAAAGAATACCGAATCAACATTCAAAACATTCGGCTAAGAGCATGCACCGCCCCACAGCAGTATCGGGATGCGGCAAAGCTATAAAAAATTTTGTTTCCTTAATTTACGACTTTTTACCCGAAAGTCGTTTTTTATTATTCGGATTGAATACTTAAGTTCATAAATTCAATATCATCGTAATCTATATAAGCAGTCTGCTTTAAATTTCTGCCTGTTCTTATTGTAATTTCATTCATCTGCCCCGGACGTAACAAATTATTGGGAATTCTAATCCTCTGACCATCTCCGTTAAGTTGAATTTCCGCGATTTTTGACCCGTTAAAATAAACTTCCGGTGGACTTGCAAATGAATTAACTATTGAATTTTGTTTCATTGATCTTGCCATAAGCGTATCAATTCCTATTATGGAGCCTATTACAAGATAGTTCTTTTTAGATAGTGCATTAGCAGCGATTTTAAATGACTTTGAATAGAAAGGTCCTATTGATTTAGCCTTAAATTCACTTGAATTTGCTGAAGTCGGAGAGAAGTTATCATCCCCCAGATGAAACATTTCTGAAGAAATAATTACATCCTGAACATTACTTTTCTCGATACCTACAATTATAGGTTTAGCAGCAATTTTTTGGTCTATAGTAAGCGAAAAAGGTCTGTAACCGTCTTTTTCAACAGACATTATAGTCGGATTTTTTATATCTGCATTAAGGTTAAACGCACCTTGTTCATCAGAATATGTTGTGTAATTATTTTTAGGAATACTTACCTTTGCGCCCGAAACTGGCATATTTGTCGCGTTATCAACAATCATGCTGGAATTGCCCATGCCGGTCTTTGAAACTCCG
>FR900416.1 GCA_000438175.1 Fusobacterium sp. CAG:439
CCCCCCCCCGACAGTATTAAATAAATTACTCTTCTTCATATTTTTAGCTCCTTAATTGTATCACATTTTTTATTATAAATTATTTTTTTTTATTTTTCAAGAGTATTATTTATTCGGGTAGTTACAAAAAATAAATATTGTGATAGAATATTATTGTAAATAAATTTAAAATAAGAAGGGGATTTTTTTGATGAATAAAATCAAAGGTTTAATATTAATCTTAACATTAGTCTTAGGCATAAATGTATATGCAGCGGCTCCGGAAACTTTCACAATTGCAAATGCAGCAGCCGTTCAATCACCTGCCGCAAAAGCTTATATTACTGTTAACCCTTTAGACGTTGTGGCAAGACCTAATTTTTATCTGAACAAAAACATTAAAATAAAAGCTAAATTTGATAAATTTTCAACTTTAGGACTTGATTACAAACCTGCTATGAAAAGTTCGGAAAAATACATTTCCTTTTTAATCCAAAGACCTGACGTTACAGACCATAATATTCCGCTTTCCGAATTAAAAATCTTTCTTGACAGAACGGAAGCCGAAAAACATATAGATTTAAATTCAGGAGATATTGTTGAATTTACCGGTAAAGTATTTTCAAATGCACTGGGAGATCCCTGGATGGAAGTCGATAAGTTTACCGTTATCAGTGCAAAACCGAAAACCGATGCAAAGTAATGTGTATTTATTATTAACGGAGTTAAGAGATGAGCGATAAAAAAAACGAAGTATTTCTGACAATTCACGGACATTTCTACCAGCCGCCGAGAGAAAATCCTTGGCTGGAAGCTATTGAACTGCAAGACAGTGCACTGCCTTTCCACGACTGGAACGAAAGAATAAATACAGAATGTTATAATCCAAATTCCGTTTCTAAAATTGTTGACAGCAGAAACAGAATTCTTGATGTCGTAAACAATTATGAACATATGAGTTATAACTTCGGGCCGACACTCCTTTCCTGGATGGAACAATTTGCTCCTCTGACTTACGAAAGAATAATAAAAGCCGATATTGAAAGTATTCCCGAACACAACGGACACGGAAACGCTATTGCACAAGTTTACAATCACATAATAATGCCGCTTGCCAACGAACAGGATAAGCAAACACAGGTAAAATGGGGTATCAGGGATTTCGAATACCGTTTCGGAAGAAAACCTGAAGGGATGTGGCTTGCAGAAACAGCTGTCGATGACGATACATTAAGAGTTCTTGAAGAAAACGGCATAAAGTTCACAATACTTTCACCTTATCAGGCTGAAAAATTCAGAAAAAAAGGCGACAAAGAATGGACTGACGTAAGCTGGGGTAATATTGACCCTGCACGCTCATATAAATATAATATTAAGTCAGCACCCGGAAAATCTATTGATTTATTCTTTTATGACGGTGCAATCTCACGTTCTGTTGCTTTTGACGAACTTTTAAAAGACGGTAACAAATTTATTAAACGTCTGAAAGAAGGTGTTTCGGAATGCAGAGATTATCCTCAGTTAATAAATATTGCAACAGACGGTGAAAGTTACGGACATCACACAAAATTCGGAGATATGGCACTCGCTTATGTTTTGAAGATTAAAGCAAAAGATGAAGGCTTTACAATAACCAATTACGCAGAATATTTAGAAAAGTACGAAAGCGACTGCGAAGTTGAAATTAAACAGGCATCAAGCTGGAGCTGCTTCCATGGTGTCGGAAGATGGAAAGAAGACTGCGGATGTTCAACAGGCGGGCACCCCGGCTGGAACCAAAAATGGAGAAAACCTTTAAGAGATGCTCTTGACTATTTAAGAGACGAATTTGCTTCGCTTTTTGAACAGGAAGGCGCAAAATATTTTGATAATATCTGGGAAGTTCGTAATAAGTATATAGAAGTTATCCTTGACAGAAATGAAATGAATGTAAAAAAATTCCAACAGGAAAACTTTAGACCTGATTTATCTGATGAAGATAAAGTTAAAGCTATGGAATTATTGGAAATTCAACGTCAGTCACTTCTTATGTATACAAGCTGCGGCTGGTTTTTCTCTGAAATTTCAGGTATTGAAACCGTTCAAATTATGAAATACGCCGCTCGAGCCATGCAGCTTGCTTCAAGGTTTACAAGCAAAAACCTCGAAGAACATTTCTTAAATATACTTGCAGAAGCTAAAAGCAATATTCCCGAACACGGAACGGGTAAAGATATCTTTGAAAGATTTGTAAAACCGTCTATTGTAACGACAAAACAAATAGCAAGCCTTTGGGCTTTATCATCTCTTTATCAGGATTTTGAAGATGAAGAAAGCGTTTATTGCTACACTATCAGAAAAGAAGCTTATAAAAAAGTTCAAAAAGGTGCTTCAACTTTTGTTGTCGGGCATATTGAAATCCAATCAAAAATTACACTGCAAAAATCAAATGTTATGTTTGCATTGATGCAATATGCAGGGGGCGACTTCCACTGCGCAATTAAGGAATACTCGGATGATGCGGAATTCAACAGGATTAAGACTAACCTTATAAAAACTTTCCTTATGAACCCGCTTACTGAAATTATCCGCTCCCTTGATGAATATTTCGGGAAAGAATATTTCACATTAAAAGATATATTTATTGAAGAAAGAAGAAAAATTCTTCAAATTCTTCTTAAAGGAAAACTTGAAAAATTTTCCGAAACTTATCAGGAAATGTATGATGAAGGAAAAGGATCAATATACCACCTGCAGGGGTTAGGTTTAAAAATTCCGGATGAATTTAAAATCTCGGCGGCTTATGCACTAAGTCATAAATTCAATGATATTGTAGTTCATTCAGGCGGCTTTGTGGAAGATGATTTAATTCAGCAGGCCTCGGATATAAATTATGAAGCTAAAAAAATAGATATTAAACTTGACAAAACACCTTCTAATAAAATCTTCAGCAAAAAAATTCTTCAAAATATAAACAGGCTTGTACACAGTTTTGAAATCCAACAAGCCGATGTTGTTCTTGAAATTTTTGATAATATCAGAAGGCTGGAACTTCAAGTTGATATTTCGGAAGCTCAAAATATTTATTTTGCTAAAATTTATCACAGAATTGGTGCTATCATAGAGGCGGGAACATTAAACAAACGTTCATCCAACAAACGGTTTGTTGAAATGCTTCTTGATATTGGAGAAAATCTTAATATTAATACAGAATTTTACAGAAAAAAATTGGATAAATTACTACTGCAATAATTTACCAGTCTTCTGAACCGTATTTTTTATATAAATCAATATTCTTTTGGATTTTTTGTTCAACAGATAAGATTTTCTTTAAATTCTCAGGGTTTGCAGTTTTCTTTTTTAATAACTGCAATTCAATTAATTCTTCTTTTGAACGGCGGATTTTCTGTTTTAATTCCTCTCGCTGCCAGAAAAGCCACCCTTCAAAACCGCATCCCGGCGGCACAATTGACCATGGTGAGGACGGACAGTGCTTACATAAAGTTAATCTTGTATCATAACGGGAGCATAAATTATCAGGCTGAAGATATTTGCATCCGTAAAATGTTATTTCCTCTTCATTATAATTTCCGTCATCAGACAAACGCATTATAATATTATCTACAATAGAAGCATCAACTTTTCTTGCGGCTTCTATAGATTGATAAGGTACAAATAATGAAAGAAAATCCCTAGCCCCCTTATCACCTTTTTTTGCCATTTCCCGTAATTGCGGATAAGGAACGGAAGTTGTTACAACCCTGCAGCATTTACCGCACATGTGACACAAATGTTGAGGACGCTTTGCCAAAAAATTTTCTTCATAACTGCCCATATATAAATTATAGCTTTCATGCAAAAATATAAAAAATTATGTAACATTTCTTAAAAATAAAGCAATAATCATGAGAATTAATACTTTATTTATTTAAGTAGTAAAAGGGTAGTTTTCATGCAAAGTTCAGTAGGACAACAAAACATACAGCAGCCAAAGGTTATACAGCAATGCAAATGCCAGCCGCAGCAACAAAATGTTCAACAGCAGCAGCCTGCGCAGTATCAAACAGCACCTGTGGTTCAACAACCTCAAAGTCAAAATGTACAGGTTCCTAACTATTCAGGAGTAAACATTCAGATATTTAATCCATCGGTTGCAACTCCGGGTTCAACAGCTCCTGTTTATAACGTAAATGCACCAAATTACGGAACAAACCCTGTAAACGGCTGTTACCCTTCGGGTTACTATACAAATAACTGGGGAAATAACGGACAAACATCAACAACGACAAATACAACAGAAAATAAAACTACCGAAAAGAAAACAGAAAAACGTGAAATAGTTCAACTTACCGATGACTATATTAAAAACCTTGAAAATTATTTAAACAGTCAGGATAAAGAAGTAAGATTAATGGGCGGTAAGGAAGTTATTGCACGTTTGGAAGAAGACCATTCGAGAAAAGACGATAAAGCGTTAAACGCATTAGTAAATAAAATGCTTCAAGATCCTTACACTCCGGTAAAAATTCTTGCGTTAAGCGCACTGGATTCAAGAGTTGTAACGGGTGATGATTACACTGTAGGTCTGTTAAAACAAATGCAAAATTCTTCATCGGGTTATGGGCAAGATGCACTGCAAGCAACAAACATACTGTTGAAAATGTCAGGTAAAAAGGTCGAAAAAGAATTTGAAGTAAAAGATACTAAAAAAACAGAAAACAAAACCGAAAAAAAATAGGTGAAAAATGAGTATCAGTACAGCATTAACATCAGTTAAGAGCAATCTTACAAAATATATTGCAAAAGGCGTTGGAGCCGCAGCATTAGGCGTTGTAGCTTACGATGCTCATGTTGTCGGAAAACTTCAATCCGATGTTTACTCAAAAACAGGTGATGCAAACGCATGTATGGAAGCTTTCAGCAATACTCAGTACCTTTCAAGCCCGAGTGTCACAACATCTAAGCTTAAACGAGGAGTTTTCAATTGGGAAGTTGAAAGTAATTTGCGTCATTTTATTAATTCAGGTATCGGGTATTTTAAAGGTTTCGGCTCAATGCTCGTAAGCAGTGTTGTTCCATTCGGGCTTGGACTGGGAGCTCTTTTAGGCAAAGGGAAATGGTCAAAAGGCTCTGCAATCGGTCTCGGGATATTCGGAGTCGTAAAATTATTTAAGGATGTTTTGGGCTTCGGACACTATAATGATTTAAACAGAAAATTTTAAAACAAGCCTCTAAAAAGAGGCTTGTTTTTTAATATGTCATTTCCCAGTTATCATTTAAAATTTTTCCGAAACATCCTGCAGTTCCGTTACCGAAACAATCTTCTTCAAAACGTGTTTCTCGTTCTTCAGTTGATAATGGCGCGGAAGTCCCCTGGTCATCAATTATTCCGTTATTGTACACAAATACAAAAAAACAATCACGTCCTAAAATATTCGGACCTTTTAATCCATTAACATCTATTGCAAAATAAACATTCAAATCACCGTTATTTGCCCCTTCTGTAAATGTTGTTCTTATAGATGCACCGTTTGCAAGTACAAATGCTTTATTTTGTCCGAAATTACCGCTTTCCCCATTTAATCTTTTATACTCATCTGCAAAACAACCTTCCAAAGTATCGCATTCTTTCACTACTTTAAAATATGATCTTATAAAGTTTTCTAAGGCTTCTGAAGAAGTCAATCCGGCTTCCTTTAAATTAACCGCATTTTTGTCTGTCTGATATTGCAAAAGAGCCTGCTGCATTTCATTATAAACTTTATGTAATTGGGTTACATAAGTTTTGCGCTGGTGATTTTGCATTAAAGTTGGTACTGTCATTGCAGATACCACACCTATTATTCCCAATGTTACCAAAACTTCTGCCAGGGTAAACGCAAATTTAGGAGCTACAGAGTTGCCCCCCCCCCGACATTCTTAAATCTTTTCATTTCCCACTCCTTTCTTTTTTTATAAATAATTATAACACTATTTTGACATCTTTTCAATATAAGCAGAGTAGAGATCAGGACGTTTTAATTTTGTGCGTTTTAAGCTTTCCTGGTATCTGAATTCATTTATTTCCTTATGATTTCCGTTAAGAAGAACTTCCGGAACTTTAAGCCCCCTGTATTCACGCGGCTTGGTATAATGCGGATATTCTATAAGTCCGTTCGAAAAACTGTCCTCATCAGCCGATGCTATTTTACCGAGAGTACCTTCTATCTTACGGCTTACGGCGTCTATAAGACATAATGCGGGAAGTTCACCGCCTG
>FR900417.1 GCA_000438175.1 Fusobacterium sp. CAG:439
TTACTTCTTTATCGCACATTAGCAAATGGATAAGAAATGTAATTGACCCGAATAATGTACCGGAAACAATGGACAGCAGAAAATGGTTCTATGATTACGAAATGCTTGAAAGTATCCTGAAAAACTCAAAGGAACTTAAAGAGGATACTCCGATTGAGTTATTAACCCACATTATAATCAGTGAGCTTTACGGCATGATGCTCTGCTGGTGCATGTCAGACGGAGAATTTGAACCGTTAGACTGGACAAACAGATTTTGCGATGTTCAACACACGGCTATATTTGAGCCTTACTTGAAATAAAGGAGAATTGCTTATGAAATACAGAAAACTTAGAGATATTGAAGTATCAGCAGTCGGCATAGGCTGTATGGGGTTTTCCCACGGTTACGGTGCAATACCGACAGAAGAGGAATCTATAAGACTTATGCACAAAGCGTATGATTTAGGCTGTACACTTTTTGATACGGCAGAAGCTTATGGCCCTTTTACTAATGAAACTCTTGTAGGCAAAGCCGTTAAGCCTTTCAGAGATAAAATTATACTTACAACAAAATTTGTTCCTGTATTCCAGCCGGGGCAGGAAATTCCGGAAGGGAAACTCAGGAAGAAAGGTGTTACAAATGCGTTGAATGACTCTTTAAAAAGACTTCAAACAGATTATATTGATATCTATTATGAACACAGAGTGCCTTTAGATTCTAATGTAGAAGAAGTTGCACAGTGGATGGGCGAATTTATTAAAGAAGGCAAAATCCGTGCGTGGGGCCAATCTCAATCCACTCCCGAGCAGATAAAAAAAGCCCACGCAGTTACCCCGTTGACAGCTATTCAAAGCGAATATTCAATGATGGAGAGAATGTTTGAGGGTGACGTTATACCCTTATGCAAAGAGTTAAACATTGGTTTTGTAGCATTTTCACCTATGGCATCAGGATTTTTAAGCGGAAAGTATAACAAAAATACTCAATATAAAGGTGATGATGTAAGACGTGTAATCACAAGATTTGCACCCGAAAATGTTGAGAAAAATCAGCCGCTTTTGGATTTGTTAAATGAAGTTGCAGATAAAAAAGGTATTACACCTGCTCAAATTTCTTTAGCGTGGATGCTTCATAAATACCCTCACGTTGTGCCGATTCCGGGGATGAGAAAAGATGAAAGAGTTATAGAAAACCTTGGTGCGGCAGATATTATCCTCACAGATGAAGAATTTAACAACATTGAAAACGAATTGAATAAAATCACAATCTACGGCAACCGCACAGACGAGGATATTCACAAACTCGGAACGGTTAAGGCGATAGATTATAAAGGAGAAATTGTTGATGACAAATAAAAAAATATATATTATAAACGGTTCACCGAGAAAGCAATGGAATACGGCTCAAATGTGCGAAAGTTTTGGTAAAGGAGCAAAAGATAATGGCACAGAGGTAGAAATTATTCATCTTTATGACATTGATTTTAAAGGTTGCAGAAGCTGCTTTGCCTGTAAATTAAAGGGCGGAAAGAACTTTGGCAGATGTGCATATCCGGATGAATTAACGCCATTATTAGATAAGATCTCACAAGCAGACGGGATTGTTCTGGCAAGTCCCATTTATTGCAGCGATGTAACTGGTATGATGAGGTGTTTTATTGAGCGTCTTACTTTTCCGTTTTTTGAATACAAGCAGGGCTATCCTTCAATTGCTCCTAAAAGGCTTAAAACAGCAATGATTTATACAATGAATGTTACAGAAGAACTGGCTAATCAAATGTATCCTGATATGTTCAACAGAACAGAGTTTATGATAGAAACAGTATTCACAAAACCAGAGCGAATTTTTGCGTATGATACATATCAGTTCAACGATTATGACAAATATCTTGTCGAAACATTTGATAAAAACAAAAAATTAAAACAAAAAGAAGAACAATTCCCGAAAGATTTACAAAAAGCTTATGATGCGGGTGTAAAAATGACAAAACGTATTTTACAAGGAGAATAATATGCAGACAGTAAAATTAAATAACGGTGTTGAAATGCCGATTTTAGGCTACGGGGTATTTCTTGTTGACCCGAAAGAATGCGAAAGATGCGTGACTGACGCTATTGACGTTGGTTACAGAATGATTGATACGGCACAGGCTTATTATAATGAAGAAGGTGTTGGAGCTGCTATCAAAAAATCAGGAATAAATAGAGAAGAATTTTTTCTTGTGACAAAAGTTTGGATAACAAATTCAGGAGAAGAAAAAGCCGTAAAATCCATTGAAGAATCTCTGAAAAAATTACAAACAGATTATGTGGATTTGCTTTTAATCCATCAGCCGTTTGGCGATTATTACGGTACATACAGAGCTATGGAAAAAGCCTATAAAGACGGCAAGACAAGAGCAATTGGCGTCAGCAACTTTTTCCCGGATAGATTTGTTGATTTGTGCAATTTTGTTGAAATAAAACCAATGA
>FR900418.1 GCA_000438175.1 Fusobacterium sp. CAG:439
TTTTCAAAGGGAGTGACACGTCACATGTTTATAAATATTATAATTAGATTAATTTTTAAACAAATCAAAAAAAATTTGGTATAATAACAGCATGAACGATAAAGATTATGAAGATTTTATATCAACTGTAAGTCATGAACTAAGGACGCCTCTGACATCAATAAGAGGATTTTCACAGACAATGCTTGCATCCTGGGATAAACTTGATGATGAGAGCAAAAAAAAATTTTTAAAGATAATAGTAGATCAATCAAACAGGCTTATTAATCTTGTTGAAAATATGCTTTCGGTTACAAAATTACAAAATACAAAAGACAATCTGATTTATAAGGAAGTACAGGTTAAACCCGTTGTTGAAATGATTACATCAATTGTAAAAAATCAGTACAGGGATAAGAATTTTAATATCGAAATCAGTGATAAAATTCCTCCTGTTCTTGCAGATAAAGATAAATTTCAGCAAATAATGACAAATTTAACCGAAAATGCAGCAAAATACGGATATGAGAATTCTACTATTACAATAAAAGCAAACTTAATACAAGATATGGTTGCAATTTCGGTTATAAACAAAGGGATTGAAATTCCCGAAAAAGATTACGAAAAAATATTTACAAAATTTTCAAGAATTGATAACCCCTTGACCCGAAAAGTCCAGGGGAGCGGGCTAGGGCTGTACATTACGAAAAATCTTATCGAAAAAATGTGCGGGAAAATTTCCGTTAAATCAGAAAATAATGAAACAATTTTTGAAGTAACTTTACCGGCGGCAAACATCGAGCGCCAAGCGAGGGAAAAATGCAGTCAGTAACATTAATTATTGATAAAAGACGCGAACTGTCGACAAAATATAAAAAATTGCTTGAAAGTAAAAACAATAAAGTAATTATTTCAAAAAATCTTATTTCGGCAATGAAATTAATTCAGGATAAAGAACCGGATTTAATACTCATTTCGGACAGCATCGACAGTGATCTTTCAGACTACTGCAAAAAAATAAGAGCATTAACTTATAATATGCGTCCGATAATTATTGCAACATCAAAATCTGCTGATCTTCAGGATAAACTGTCTGTTCTTGAAAACGGAGCTGACGATTTTATATCTGAGCCTGTTAACCCGGAAGAATTTATAATGCGCATAAAAGCACATTTAAGACGTGAACTGGAATCAAACATGGATCCTAAACGTTTTCTGCCCGGAAGAAATTACTCTGCACGCGCATTAAAAAGAATTTTATCAGAAAACGGCTGTTGGGCGGCAATGCTTGTAAGCATTGAAAACTTCAATAATTATAAAGAAACATACACCGAACTTGCATCCGATAAACTTATTCAGACTTATTGCGCAATCATCCGCTCGGCTCTTGCCGAAAATGATTATCTGGGAACAGTTTCCGAAAACGAGTTTTTAATTATAACTGACGGAATTAAAGCAGAAAAAATAGCAAACTTTTTAACATTTGCGTTTGACTCCGTCGCATCAAAATTTTATTCACCTCAAGACAACAGACGCGGTTTTATGCTTATGCAGGGAGATGAATTTGCAGGACGCCGCTCAAATTTTGTCCATACCACAATAGGCGTTGTTACGAATGAATTTATTCAATACAAAGATGCAGCAGGACTTATGAATGCTTTAATACAAATCCATAAACTTGCGGATATGCCTTCAAAATCAAATTATCTCATAGAAAGACCGCGTATTACAGCTGAAAATTCCGTAAATAACGAAGTTAACAATAAAATATTTATAATTGAAAACGATGAGGCAATGACACTGCTTTTAAATACTATTCTTGATCTGCAGGGTTATGATGTTACTGTAATAAACAATTATGAAAAAATACCCGAATGTACTCCCGCACTTATAATTCTTGATGCAGGAAGTATTGATACGCTCAAAGGTATTGAAATATGCCGCCAAATAAGAAAAAATCCGAATTTTGACAAAACAAAAGTAATATTAACATCCGTGTACCATGATAAAGAAATGGTTTTGAATGCAGGTGCGGATTTATACATTCCCAAACCTTACGAAATTTCAAATCTCATAAAGTGGATTGAAAAACTTCTGAATACTTAACCTATAAGATTTTCGAGGAATTTTGCTTCATCGTCGGCTTTTTGAGGGTTTTTCACCAACGTGCGTTTCATGTATGTTCTTAAAGCTTCACGGATTAACTCGCTTCGGCTCCGCTGTTCATTGGACGCCACACCATCTATTTTATGCAAAAACTCATCAGGCATAGTTACTAAAATCTTAGCCATAATTGTTTACCCCTTACTTCACACTCGTTTATATAATAACATATTTAATCCTTTTTTTCAAGAGCATTAAGCCACATGAGTGATGGACATTTACAAAATACTTTTTATACTTAGAAACATAGGCGTTTCAATATAAAAAAACAACCAAAGAAAGGAGTTTTTATGGAAGATAACAACTACAGACATGAGGATTTTGATGATTGCTTTTTATGCAAACATCCCGCTTTAAGACACGTATTAACAGGGCTGCTTGTATTTTTAGGAGCTTTTGCCGCTTTTTATGTAGTTTCGGATTGGCATTTTAAGAGAATGATGGATCCTATGCTTCAAATGAGAAGAATGGACAGAGCTTTAATGAGAGATGAACACAGATTTGACAAAATGGCAAGAAAAGAACTTCATCGCCAACTCAGAATGGAAAGACATGCTGCTCAATTCGTTCATGTCGAAAAAACAGAAGATGCATATAAAATTATTATTGACCTAAGACCGTTTGACAACAATGAAAAAAATGTTGAAGTAAGAACCGAAGGCAATACAGTAATTATTAACGCTGCAGGCGAAAAAAATACACGCCATAAGCAGGAAATTATGAAGTACAGTCAGGCATTTGCATTTGGCGAAGATATTAACGCAAATAATATTACCAAAGTCAGGGAAGGAGATAATTATATTATCACTGTTCCTTTTGACTAAAACGGAAATTAACAAAACAAGCAATAAAAGCCGCTATCAAGCGGCTTTTATGTTATAATTATTTATTATGAAAAAAGTTTTAATTGTTGATGATTCAAAAAAATGGGTTTTGTACCACGAAACTGCCGTAAGAGAAGTTTTTAATAATGAAGTCGAAATAGACACTGCATCTTCCGCTAAAGATGGAGTTGAAAAATTAACTTTATCCGTTGATAATCCTTATGATTTTATTTTAACCGATATGCAGATGGAGCCTGATTTTATACCTCTTTATGCCGGTGAATGGTTTATCAGGCAGATAAAATTTTTTGATGAATATAAAAATTCAAAAATCATCATTATTTCCGCAGCCGGAAATATAGGACAAATTGCCTGCAAATACGGTGTTGACTTCATACCGAAATATAAATGTAATGATATAAGTGAATATTGTAACAAATTATTAAATAACTAAATATTATATTAAAGTTTCTCCTAAAAACGACCGATAACAAAAATGTTACAAGGTTAGACAAAGGAGATGCACAAAAATGTATAGTTACATAAGTTGGCCGGGTGTGTACAGTTTTAAACAAGAGATTGGAATGTTCATGGAGTATTTACGTGAACAGATTGATGAAGTGATGAAAAAGATTGAAGAAACGGAAGATTTAGTTGTTAAATA
>FR900419.1:0-16614 GCA_000438175.1 Fusobacterium sp. CAG:439
TCGGATGAAACAGCCATTGCGGAGGCAGAAGCCAAATATCAGACAGAAAAAGCAAAATTAAATTCAAAAGAAGAAACACTTGATTTAAAGATGAAAAATTTGGATACCGAGATTTCTTCACTGACAACCGAATATGATACGGTAAAAAATGCTATATCCAAAAACATAGAAAAATCATTTAAACGGTATAATGCATAGTGGAATTTGATTATATATTGTAACAAATATAAAAATACTTGAATTAAAATTTGCCTTATGATATATTTCACTTATTAAAGAACAATTTATTATTAGGGTATGGAAAAAATGAAAAGTTCAACTATCAGAAGATCAAACTTATCTAAGGAAAAAATGTCTGTTTTGGAAGCATTATCCCAATACAGACATGATCCCTACGATAATTCCCCCGGTGTTTATGTAAGACCGAATAAAGAACGAGAATTAGATTTGTTGTGGCAGAATTTTAAAGTTAATCAGAAAAATGACAAGTCTCCGAGTATTTACCTTGCTGCAGGTTTTATTGTAGGCGCTGTTGTAATGCTTGTGCTGACGGTTATGATAAGTTTTTCCGCTAACGGAATTCATTCGGTTCAGGAAAAATCCGTATCTTCTCCTGCTCCGGCAAAGAAAGAAAAATTAAGCTTGAACTTTATTCCGTCTTCTGTAGAAAAAGAAGAACCGGCAGCGACAAATGAAATTTATACCGTTCAAAGCGGAGATACCATGGAAAGTATTTTAATAAGATTTTACGGCTCTTACAGCAAGGATAAAGAAGCATTAGTTTTAAAAACTAATAACATGACAAATCCAAATAAACTTTCGATCGGACAGAAGCTTACAATTCCGATGGAAGAAAAGGAAGTTCAATAAATAAAAAAAGACCGATTTTAAATCGGTCTTTTTTTAATATGTCATTTCCCAATTGTCGTTAAGAATTTTTCCGAAGCAGCCGTGCCATCCGGAGCCTGAACTATTACAAATTGTATTAAACATCCTGTCTCTGGCTTCTTTTGTCATAGGTGCATCTGATGTTTCCAAAAATTCATTATCATCTATTATTCCATTGTTATATAAAAATATAGGGAATAAATCTCTTCCGGCTATATTAGGACCTTTAGCACCATTGGTATCTATAAATATTTCGCATAATACATTTCCATTGGGTCTGTATTTAATACCAATAGCAACACCTCCTGCTGTTGTATAATGAGATCTTGGACTTACCCAGCTGGAAAGTCCATTGCCTGTTAATTTTTTATATTCACTAAATGGTGCAAAACATGGAGTTTGTGTGTCTTCGCATTTTTGTACTATTTTAAAATATTTTTCAATAAATTTATCTGCAGATGCTTGGTCAATAAGTCCTGCTTCTTTAAGGTTAACTGCGTTGTTGTCTGTTTGGTATTGAACTGCAGCCTGAGAAAATTCATTATATACCTTATGTAATTGTGTAACATAAGTTTTTCTCTGGTGATTTTGCATCAAAGACGGAACAGTCATTGCAGAAACAACTCCGATAATACCTAGAGTAACTAAAACCTCAGCTAATGTAAAACCCTTTAACCCCTTGTTACAAGCGTCCTTTGCGGGGGGGGGCAACCCTTAACGCTTTGAAATCAATCATTTCAGCCTCCTTATTTATATGTATATTCTAATTATAATATACAATTTAAGAAAATTCAATATTAGTTATTTAGTATATTTTTTTCCTATGAGTTCATCGGGCAAAAACTGCTGTTTAACGTCAGGGGCGTTATGCGAATAAACGTAGCCTATTCCGAAACCGTAATTTTTAGCATCTTTATAGTGCGCATCACGAAGGTGCATAGGAGGCGGAAAATCCTTGCCTGTTTCAATATCATGTAATGCGGCATCAATAGCCGTTATTGTTTCATTTGATTTTGGTGCGCGCGCAACATAGATTACCGCCTGCGCAAGAGGAATTCTTCCTTCCGGAAGTCCTAACAGTTCTACGGCTTTATATGCATTAACCGCCACATTAAGCGCATTAGGATCGGCATTTCCGACATCTTCGGCAGAACATGTTATAAGTCTTCTTGCAATAAATCTCGGATCCTCTCCTGCCGCAATCATTTTGGCTAGATAATAAATTGCGGCATCAGGGTCGCTTCCCCGTAAACTTTTTTGAAAAGCTGAGGCACAATCGTAATGTTCCTGTCTTGAATATCTTGTGTTGCGTTTTTGACAGATTTCTTCAATAATTTTTACGGTTAAATTTCTTCTGTTATCTTTTAAGTCGCTTGCAAAATAAGCATTTTCAACGACATTAAGCGCATAGCGCGCATCTCCGCGGGCAAGGTTTATGATAAAATCTATTGCCCCTGTTTCGCAATCCATTGGAAGATAATTTTTTGCAAGATAAGCAAAACCTTTTTTGATTATTTTATCCATGCTTGTGTCATCAATAGAATTTAGCCTTACGACCTGAACTCTTGATAACAGGGCAGGAACCACCTGAAATGACGGATTTTCGGTTGTAGAGCCTATTAAAAATAAAGTCCCGTTTTCAAGATGAGGTAAAAGTGCATCCTGCTGTGTTTTTGAATACCTGTGAATTTCATCTATAAACAAAATTGTTTTATGTCCGCTTCTTAAAGCTTCCTTTGCACTTTCAACAGCATCTTTAATATCTTTAACACCTGAAGTTACGGCTGAAATTTCTATAAAATTTGCATTGGTCTTTGTTGCAATCAATCTGGCAAGTGTTGTTTTGCCGCATCCCGGAGTTCCCCAGAATATCAGAGAAAATAATCTGTTGGTTTTTAACAGGTTAAGTATAGGGCTGTTAGGCGAAACAACATTACTCTGCCCCAAAAAGTCCTCGAGCGTTTTCGGACGCAGGATTTCCGCAAGCGGGATTTGTTTATTTTGATTTTCCAATTCCGTAAATAAATTATTCATAGTATAATTGTAGCATGAAATGTGCAAAGACTTTAGTAAGAATTATACTTATTGTTTTCTTAATTTTATTATCTGCTGTTTTCTTCAAACCGTCAAATAAATCCGATAATGAAGTTATCTTTTGGACACTGCAAATGAGTGATTTTGCTCCGTATATGAATAAGGTTATAAAGGAATTCGAAGCGCAAAATCCTCAAATAAAGATTAAATGGGTTGACGTTCCTTTCTCCGAAGGCGAAAAAAGAACTCTTGCCTCTGTTCTGAGCGATAATCCGCCTGATTTAATAAATTTAAATCCTGACTTTTCTGCTCTTTTGGCGCAAAGAGGTGCACTGTATGAGATTAATGATGAATACGCGTCGCAGTTTAACAAAGAGATTATAAATTCGCTGAAATACAACGGGAAATTGTATTCGCTTCCATGGTATGCAACTTCTGCAGTGACAATTTATAATAAAGAGCTTTTGGAAAAATCGGGTGCAGACATGCCTTTAACTTATGAAGACATTGCACTGATTGCTCCTGAAATAAAAGAAAAAACAGGTGCTTACGTTCTTCTTCCGAATATTACCGAGAATGATACGATGCTCAGAATTTTGAACAAATACGGTGTGACTGCATCAAACATAAATTCAGAGAAGTCTGTTTATGTTTTTGATTACTTCAAATCTTTGTATGACAAAGCTTTAATCCCGAAAGAAAGCGTGACACAGACGCATCGTGAAGCCCTTGAAAAGTATATGGCAGAACAAATTGTCTTTTTTCAGGCAGGCGCTAATTTCTTAAATATGATTAAAGAAAATGCCCCGTCAACTTATAAAAATACTGATGTGGCACCTCAATTTACCGGAGAATTGGGGCAATATGACTTCTCTCTGATGAATTTTGTTATTCCTGTCAGAGCAAAGCACAAAGAAGAAGCTTTAAAATTTGCACTTTTTCTTACAAACTATGAAAATCAGCTTGAACTTGCAAAATTAACTAACGTTTTAGCCGTTAATGAACAAACATTGAAAGATGATTTTTATACATTGTATGATAAAGATGATTTGATTGCTAAAGCGCGTGTAATCAGTGCTAAGCAGCTTAATAAAATTGAACCGTCATTTAAAACAATGAAAGACCAGAAAGAAGTAAATACAATTGTAAATACGGCTGTTCAACAGATATTATTAAACAAAAACACCACCAAAAAAATTCTTGATGATGTTTTTAACAAAATTAATTTATTGGAAGCTGATTAACACCAGAAGCCGCGAACTCCAAAGAATGACGGTCCTCCGAACATAAATCCCGGTCCGCATCCGCATCCGCCGCCGAAGAAACCGCCTCCGAACGGTCCGCAACCGTAAATTGTTGATGTCATGTAAGGATTAAAGCCGCATCCGAATATTCCGAAAGGCGAAGTCAGCATTGCAGTTCCGATAAGTCCCATAGTCCCTTGCGCATTCGCAGCAGGGTTCCCGTAACCTGCAATGGAATTTACCGCATAGCCGAGATAACTGCCTGTGTGATGCTGAATTTCCCGTGCAGCTTCATTTCTTAATGCTCCGTTCATAACGTTAAAGCCAAAACCCATTAATGCATCTCCGGCTGACGCTCCTCTGTTGCGTGCATCAACCGCACCAAGCGCGCTTCCGGCTAAGGCATTAAAATTACTGAGTGCATATATTGCGTTGTCAATACTCATAATAATTCTCTCGTTTATATACTTTGTATATATATAAAGTATATTGGTTTTAAAAAATTGCATGAATGTTTATATTTTGTAAAGTATTGTAACAGAACTCTTAAAATCCTTAAAGATATACGTAAAGACGGCCGAATACATGATTAAGGAAACAAGAAAAAAGGGATTTGAAGATATGTCAATTGGTCTTTTTAACGCACAATACAAATTAGGGATTGATACAACAACTTTAAAACAGGTTTCAAATGAAATTTTGAAACGTGCTGCAGAAAAAAACAGCCAGTATAATACAAATACATCGTCCTTAAATAATATTTTCAAATCTGCAGATTTAGGTTTGGATTTGTATAAAGGCAATGTTGATACAAACGTTGCACGTCAGGTTGCAATGAATAATTCTGGTTTTCAAATTCAGTTAAATCAGGAAGTTATGCAGTCTATTCAATACTTGAATTCTAAAGCAGCTCAAAATATTCAGAAAAATGTTGAAGGCAAAATTACCGTTGCACTAAATGAAGGTGTCGGCAATACTCAAAAATTACAAGCTTCTCCAGCTTTTAACAGCATTATAAGTCTTGGTGCAGGTAAAGACAAAAACGGTTCTGCTCCGTCTTATAAAGGAGAATTCTTATTCATAAAGAAAGACAAAGAAAAAGAAGAAGCTGTTGCAGCATAGTTTGTAAAGGTTGAAAATAAATAAGCAGTCTGCTATAATCAAAAAAGCAGACTGTTTTTTTAGAAAGGAGCAAATATGAAAAGATTAAACGTAAAACAGGCACATAAATTTAATAAGTTTCATAAAGCTTGTTTTGAGGTGTCTACCTGCGTAGCAGTCGGGGGGGGGGCAATTCTGTAGCCTCTAAACCTGCATTTACCTTGGCAGGGGTTTCTAAACCTGCATTTACCTTGGCAGAGGTTTTGATTACTTTAGGAATAATAGGTGTTGTCGCCGCTATGACTATGCCGTCTTTAGTTGCCAATTCCAGAAAAACTGAATACTCCGCAAGACTTAAAAAATTTAATTCCGTAATGGAACAGGCAATAAGAATGTCGGAATTTGAGAATGGTGAGATGACAGACTGGGTAAGAGGAGGTAATACCCAAAAAGATGAAAACGGAGATACGGATTTTGACGCAAACGGTAAAATTACTAAAGAATTTTTTATGACTTACCTCGCACCTTATTTTAAGTACACAAGTATTAAGGACGGTAAAAATACTGTTGATGAAGATGGTGAAAAATCAGGTGAAAATACTAAAATTTATTTAAATGACGGTACTACATTATCTTTGTGGAACGGAGATTGTCTGGATGTCAACTTTGATGTAAACGGTGAGGCTAAACCTAATACTAAGGGGAGGGATATATTTGTATTTTTAGTATGTTTTGATGCTTCAAGCCGAAAGAATATGTGCGGAAATGCTAATATTGCATATTGTTCATACGGAAAAAGCGACAACAATCGGGCTTCCATACTTAACAAATGTAAAAATAATGCAAATTATTGTTCAAGGCTTTTGCAATTCGATAACTGGGAATTTAATAAAGATTATCCTTACAGATTATGATTTTTCGTTATCATCTTTTAATTCGCGGGCAATGTTGTAAAATTCTTCTTCAAGTTCTTTTTCGGCATTTTCCCGCTTATTTTTCTCAGCAGAGTTTCTATCGCGTTCTCTCTGTTCTTCCATTGCTTTTTTACGGGCGTTAATAACATTTGCAACGTTCATCATTGCGAGAGAGTTTAAAGTTGCACGTAATTGTGCACTTCTGTCAGTATATTTTTGACTGTCTTGATTTTCGTCATCATCTTCTCTTCTTTGCTGCGCAAAATATTCTCCTCCCTGTCCCATTTTATCATCCTGGGTTTTGGCGGCAGTTCCGGAGATATCCCCGCTTTTGAAATTGAAAGAGCCTCCGATTCCGAAGAAGCCGGCTGATCTGTTATCGACCATACTTTATACCCTCTGTTTGTTTATTGTTCAATCTCTTATAATCCTATCAGATTGAATAATATATTAACTCATCTGAACATATTATTTTGCTATCATGTTAATAAAAGTTTACATGATCCGTAATCGGTTTGAACCCGACTGTCGGTGTCTGCTTTGGCTATGTTTATCCGTTGAAAAAAACGGGTATATATGTTATTATAATAATAGAACAATTACAGGAAGGATATTTATGAGAAGATTAAAAGGTTTTACGCTGACCGAATTAATGGTTGCTCTTGCGGTAATCGGTATTCTGGTAGCCGTAGTTACTCCTACTATCATGAAAACCAGACCGAATAAAAATAAAATGATGATTAAAAAGACCTTCTATACAACTGAACAAATTGTCGCAACTTTAATAAACGATGCCAGACTTTACCCTGATATGCGTGAAGCCTGCGACAGCGAATGGCTTGCAAACAATACTGAAACGGATGATATGTATTGTGCCTGGGGATTTGATTATGATAATAAAATCAGCTATGAAGGCGAAACCTATGAAGGTGATACAAAATTTGAAGGTCTGTTTAAGAGCAGACTTAATGTAAAAGCAGGAACTGATGATGTATTTTACACTACTGACGGTGTAAAATGGGATTTATCAGGTACAAAAGGTGCCTGGGATCCTGGTTATACTTCCGGTCCGCAAGATGCGGGTATTGGTGAAATTCTTATTGATGTGAACGGTGATGATCCGCCTAATGCGAGACAAAGTGCTGCCAGTGCAGATGATTTTGACCAATATGTAATTGAAGTTATGGCAAACGGCAAATTGAAAATAGCAGAAGAAGATACCAAGGCGATTGAATATGTTACTATAAACACATCAATCCGTGATGCTTTATAATAAAGTAATCGAATAATCGCGCCTGATATATTCGGGTGAGGAAAGTCCGTGCATTCAAGGACAGATTGCCGGAGAAAGTCCGGACGGCGTGAGCCGGTGGAAAGTGCCACAGAAATGAAGACTGCCGATGGACAGAAATGTCACAGGCGATGGTGCAACGGTGAGTTAAGAGCTTCACCGGCGGTATCGAGAGATACCGGCCAGGTAAACCCCAATCGAATGCAAGATTAAATTGAAGGTTATAAAGGCTGTCCGCCAACTTCAGAAATATCGCTAGAGATTGAAAGTAATTTCAATACCAGACAGATGATTATTTAGAAACAGAACACGGCTTATGAGTTACTTTATTTTTTAATAAAAAAAGACCGATTTGAAAATCGGTCTTTTTTCCATATTATTATGTTACTTTACTTTTTCTTTGCTTTGGCTTCAGCAGCTTCTTTAGCTTTTTGAGCTGCTTCTCCGCTGTTTTTAATTGATTCCTGAACGCCTTTTTGAACTGCTTTAGGATCATATTCAGGATTTACGTATTCGATTTTTGCATTTTTCTTTAATGATTCAGTCAGTTTGTCAATCATTTCAACTTGTTTTTGGTTTTCCAGATATCCTTTAATATTATTTTTTACCTTTTCAAAAGGATCCTGGCTTGCTGCTGCTCTGTCTGTTACCATTATGATGTGATAACCGAACTGAGTTTTTACAAGTTTATCTGATACTGAATTCGGTTTCATTGAAAAAGCTGCTTTTGAAAACTCGGGAACCATTTCTTTTGCCGCAAAGAAACCTAAGTCTCCGCCTTTTGCAGCTGATGCGGTATCTTCCGAATTTTCTTTTGCAAGTTTGGCAAATTGTGTCATATCTTTTTTAGCTTCTGCTAAAAGTTTGTTTGCTTTATCTTCTTTTGCTTGAATTTCTTCCTGAACTTTAGCTTTTATTGCAGCTTCGTCCAAATCTTTGTTTTTCGGGTCAGACTTAACAACTTCGGTAATTTCCTGAGGATTTACGGAAATAAGAATGTGTGAAGCTCTTACTCTGTCAGGATGTTTGAATTTGTTAATATTATCGTTATAGAATTTTTTTGCTTCCGCATCTGAAACTTTAGAAGAACCCAATTGTTCAGCTAATCTTTTCATTTTAACTTCTTCTTTCAGGTCTTTTTTGAAATCGGAGTTAGAAATACCGTTTTGTTTCAACAAGGCATCGAGCTGTTCTTTAGAACCCAGTTTGTCGATAATTTCTTTAACAGCGTTATCAACGTCCTTGCCGGTAACTGTAATTCCGCGTTTTGCGATTTCTTCGTCAAGAAGAGTTTTTACAATAAGTTCATTTATAACTCTGTCTTTAATCAAAAGATATATAAAGCTGTTTTTGTCATCTTTAACGTCAATACCTAAAGCTTTTGCAATGCCGTTGCCTGCCTGTTTGTCAAATTCCTGATCAAACTGGCCTTGCGTAATGGTTTTATCATTAACTTTGATAATTGCTTCTCCTGATTTCAACCCGCAGCCTGCGAACAAAACTGCAGAAACAGCAAGTGTTGTCAGTAATTTTTTCCCTCTCATAATGTCTCCTTTTTTTCGATTTTATATTCGTTAACGGTTTTAAACATATAATAGAACAAATCTGTTAAAATGTTAAATATTTCGTTAAAGTTCATATACGAATTATTTAATAATAATATAGATTTTCCTTCCGTGCAAGACTTCGGCGCAATTGTAAATTTTATCCGCTTAAGAATTTCCGACGGCAAAATTCTTTGAATGATTTTCCATTCGGGCTGGCTGAAAGGCGTATAAATTCTTATGTTATCTTCAGTTTCTCTTATAAGCGGGATTTTTACGTCGGTTGCCGCAAGCCTTATTTTTATAAGTTTTATTAAGTTTTCAACGCTTTCCGAAGGTTTGGCAAAACGGTCTTTCCATTCCTCAGTTATATAATCAAGCTCAATATCCGATTTAACATCAGCCAGACGTTTATATTCAATCATTTTCTGTTCGGAAGAACCTACCCAATCATCGGGAATAAACGCGGTTACATTAATATCAACAATGGTCGGATCGGATTTATCGACAATCTGTCCCTGCAGTTCCTGAACGGTTTCTTCTAAAAGCTGGCAATATGTGTCAAACCCCACATTAACCATGTGTCCGTGTTGTTTTGTGCCGAGAATGTTTCCTACACCGCGGATTTCAACATCACGCATTGCAATCTGGTAACCGCTCCCGAGGGTTGTAAATTCTTTTATGGCTTTCAGCCTTTGTACGGCATCCCTTGTAATTTCTTTTGATTTTGTATAGAAACAGTAACAGTATGCCTGACGCTGTGAACGTCCTACACGTCCTCTTAACTGATAAAGCTGTGCAAGACCGAATTTGTCCGCATTATGAATAATCATTGTGTTGGCGTTTGGAATATCAATACCGTTTTCTATAATAGTTGTTGCTAAAAGCACATCATATTCATGGTTTGCAAAATCAATTATAACTTTTTCAAGAGTTTTTTCGTCCATCTGACCGTGACCGATTGCAATTCGTGCATTCGGTACAAGTTTTTGAAGCTGCATTCTGAATTCATCAATTGTTTCTACGCGGTTATAAAGATAAAATACCTGCCCTTCTCTGTCAAGTTCATGGATTATGGCATTTTTAACCATGTTTTCGTTCCACTCTCCGACGTAAGTTTTTATCGGAAGCCTGTTTTTAGGCGGTGTGTTAATTATTGACATGTCTTTAATCCCTGATAATGACATATAAAGCGTTCTGGGAATAGGGGTTGCAGACATTGTGATAATATCAATATTTTCACGTAATTGCTTTAATTTTTCTTTATGACGAACCCCGAAACGGTGTTCTTCATCAATTACAAGAAGTCCCAAATCCTTAAAAATTATACCTTCCTGTAAAAGCCTGTGAGTACCGATTACAACATCGCACTCTCCTGTGGCAAGGTGTTTAACAGTTTCTTTCTGTTCTTTTTGCGAGCGGAAACGGGAGAGCAATTCAACATTTACCCCGAAAGGTTTAAACCTTTCGGAAATTGTCTGATAGTGCTGGAAGGCAAGAATTGTTGTCGGCACAACAACCGCAACCTGTTTTCCCGAAGTTACCGCCTTAAATATTCCGCGCATTGCAACTTCTGTTTTACCGAAGCCGACATCACCGCAAATAAGCCTGTCCATCGGCTGTTCGCTTTCCATATCTGCTTTAACGTCATTTATTGCTTTCATCTGGTCAGGAGTTTCGGTGTATTCAAAAGCTTCTTCCATTTCAACCTGCCATGTCGTATCAGGTGAGAATTGAATACCTTTTTGCATTTTACGTTTAGCATAAAGCCTTAAAAGATCATAGGCAACCTGTTCAACTTCTTTTTTGACGCGTGTTTTTGTATTTTCCCAATCCTTTCCGCCCATTCTTGACAGTTTTGGTTTTAAAGCACCGGAACCTCTGTATCTTACAAGAAGGTTAATTTGTTCGGCAGGTATATGAAGTCTGTCTTTATTTGCATATTCAATTGTTAAATAATCTTTGAGCTGGCCGTCTATTTCCTGTTGTGAAAGTCCTTTGTAAATTCCTACACCATGGATGCTGTGAACTACGTATTCCCCTTCTTTTATATCATTAATATTTTCAATATATTCGGGTTTTTCCTTATAATAAGAGCGTTTGGCAGACGTAATTTCTTTAGTTCGTTTGTTGAAAAGTTCTCTGTCTGTCAGGATTACGGTTTTAAAATCTTCTAAAACACTACCGTGTGATGAAATGCTTTCATTGTATTCAACATCGAAAATATTTCGTTCGGAAAGAATTTCTTTTACTCTTTCTGGATAATCGGTTGCAATAATGATTTTATACCCCTGCTTTGAATTTATGTAATTTGCTATATCATCAAGTTTTGCACCGAAATTTTGGACAGTCTGCGTATTAAATTCGATAATATCTTCTGTTTCGCTGTCCAGAAAATTGTTTAAACCGACTTTTACAAATCCTGCACTTTTTTGAATAAAATCCTCAAAAGTAATATGGTTTCTCCCTTTAAGGTCAATATTCAAACCGAGTTTTAAATTTTCCTGAAGCTGTTCTTCAAAATTTTTATCTGTAAATTCGTATTTTGAATAAAGCTCTGAGGTTTCATCAAGAACAAGAATATAGTCTTTTAAATAATCCAAAACGCTTACAAGATTATTGTTAAAATAATTCTGGTAAACTTCAATACCTTCAAAATAACCGTCTTCGTCTTCGGGTTTAATTTCATCGGGAATACCGTTTTCAAGCGTAAACTTATACATCGGCATTATTTTTGCGGATTTAAGTTTTTCGATTGACTTTTGTGTTTCGTTGTTGAAATACCTGATATCTACTATTTCATCTCCCCAGAGTTCAATTCTTACAGGATGTTTATGAAGCGAATAAAAGTCTATAATATCTCCTCTGATGCTGAACTCGCCTATATCAGAAACCATTGTTGAACGCTTGTAACCCAGGTCAATAAGCTTTTGGGCGAGTTCTTTGACCTCAATTTCGTCACCAGTTTTAAGAGAAATAGAATTATTTTTATAAAAATTTTCTGTGGGGAATTTTTCAAGCAGAGCTTTAACAGGTGCAATAACTATATCGGGTTTTTCAGTTAAAATTCTTACCTGCTCTGCGTAATCGTATCTGTTTGGTGAAACACTTTCGTACATTGAAATGTTTTGAAATGGAAGAATTTCCGATTTTATCCCGAAAGCTTTAAAAAAATCATTCTGGTATTTTAAAGCATTTTGTTCGGTTGCAGTTATCAGCAAAACTTTTTTATCCGTAATTTTTCTTATTTTGGTAACAAGCAGAAGCCGTAAAAGAGTAGTTAAGCCTGTAACGGCAAATGAAAATGATCTTGCAAGATATCTTTCAAAAAGTGCATAATTTTCATCATTTTCTGGCGTAACTATATTGAACATAATTTTATTTTATCATAAATTGTTTACTTTTGTTACGATTTTTTTTATTGAATTCTCAAATATCAAAATTTATAGTTTACTGTTTTTAAGGTTAGAAAAAAAGGAGTAAATGGTATGAAAGTTTTTGGAGTAAATTATTCTAAACCGCATAAATCAAATTATGTTAGATTTTCCGGCAGGGCAAATTCTTATGATGAATTAATAACTATTATTCCCGATTATAAAAATGCGCTTGAAAGAGCCGCTCAAAAAGTAGGTTTTTATGATAAAAATCCGAAACCTGAGCCTTTTGTTGAAGCTCTTACAAAAGCGGGTAATAAAATTAGAACGTTTTTCCAAAAAGACGGAAAAACACCGAGTTATACCGTTGAGTTGAATTCTAAAGGTGAGAAAATCCGCAGTGTGTTTTTTGACTTAGACGGTAAAACTCCTTTATATGAAAATAACTATAATAAATAATAAAAAACTCCTCATTTTATTGAGGAGTTTTTTTATTTTACATCTGTTTTATTAGGACTTTCATATTCTATGCCCATTTCTTTGAGTGTTCTTATAAAGTTTTGGGCGCATATTTTTTGTGCTTCCGGCGGTACAATTCTCAGAATTTCTACTGTTTTTGAAATTACGGGGTCTTTATCGTACCAGCGGTTGTTTGCATTTACAGGCTTAACCATTGCATAGAACTTGTCAATTGTTTCTTTAGAAACTTTTTCTTCGATTTTTTGTAAGAAAATTTCAGCCTGCGCTCTTAATTCAGTCTGATAGTTTCTTAAAAGCTCAATGACTTCAAGTAACAATGGATCATGATCATACCAGCGTTTATAAGCAGGTGTCATTATAATAAGCCCTCCGTTAGGTTAATTTTCGGCTCAACAGGAGAGATAATTTCTTCTTCTTTTCTCTCTATTTTGCCTCCTAATAATCTTAGCTTATTTTCAAAATTTTCGTATCCTCTATCTATATGATGTAAGTTTTCGATTGTAGAATTTCCGTCAGCCATAAGAGCTGCAACAACCAGTGAAGCGCCTGCGCGTAAATCACTTGCCGCTAAAGTTGCACCTGTAAGCTTTTTAACGCCTTTGATAATTGCGTGGTTTCTGTCCTGATGAATATCAGCCCCCATTCTGCGTAATTCGGGAACCTGCATAAATCTGTTTTCATATAAGCTTTCTGTGATTATACCTACGCCGTTTGCCGTTGTTAAAAGTGTCATAGCCATTGACTGCAAGTCTGTAGGAAATCCCGGATAAGGCTGAGTTACAAAGTTTATGGAGTTAAGTCTGTTTTTGCATGAAACTTCAATTGAAGTCGGTTCGATAAGTTTGATGTTTGCTCCCATTTTTAACAACTTATCCGTGAAGAAAGTTAAGTGAGCAGGGAAAACATTTTTGATTATTGCTTTACCTTTAGTTGCTATAATTGCAGACATAAAAGTTCCCGCTTCAATTCTGTCAGGAATTGTTGTGTATTCAATCGGGTGCAGATTTTCCTGTTTAACTCCGTTAATTACTATTTCGGATGTTCCTGCACCTATAACATCAGCACCCATAGAGTTTAAGAAATTTGCAAGGTCAACAATTTCAGGCTCCTGAGCCGCATTTTGAATTCTTGTAGAACCTTCCGCTAAAATTGATGCAAGCATAAGATTTTCTGTTGCACCGACGGACGGTATGTCAAGATAGATATCTGTTCCCATAAGTTTTGAAGCTTTAGCATGAACATAACCGTTTTCGATTTTAATTTTAGCGCCTAGCGCTTCCAAACCTTTAATATGGAAATCAACACGTCTTTCTCCTATTGCACATCCCCCCGGTAATGCAACAATAGCTTCTTTGCATCTTGAAACAAGTGCTCCGAGAACAATGAATGATGCTCTCATTTTACTTACAAGTTCATATTTTGCGGTGATGCTTGTTAGATCGGCTGCATCAATCGTAACTGATTTTTCGTTTTTATCATAAGATGTTTTAGCTCCTAATTGTGCAATTACACTGAGCATAATTTCAACGTCCGTCAAATCGGGAACGTTATAAATTTTTGTTTCGCCTTTCGCTAATAATGCGGCAGCCATAAGCTTTAATACTGAATTTTTAGCTCCGCCTATTGAAACCTCACCTTTTAACGGGGTACCGCCTTTTATATAAAATTTTTCAGTCAATTTTCTTACCTTTTCAAATAAAAAATGTATTTACTTTACTTTTATAATAATACAATCAGATTTGCATGGTGTAAATAAGTTAAATTATGTAAAGATATAAATATTTGTAGTTGTTAATTGTTAAAAAAAATTTTTTTTAAGTTTTACTTCTCATCGTAAAAGGAGATTTTCATGATTAGTCCGATTAATTTTACGGGAATAAAGAATATAGGTTATGCAAAAGTTTATAAAGATACACCCGTTCAGAAGAACAGCCGTGTTGTTATGAATATGGAGCTTACGGATGACGACAATAACAAAGATTTATCCGAGTATAGAAAATTTTTGACGAAACATCAAGGGTTAAAAAATGAAATTAATGATAAATATATAAATATTGAATATGAAACACAACAGCAGGATGGTTTTATTTTTGCCAGAGCAAAGTTGAACGGAAATATAATTATTCCTGTTGCGGAAAATTTTTCTGTAATTAATTTTATGAAAAACATTGTAAACAGAGTTGCGCATTTTAAAAGTAAGGATTTTCAAATCGATGATGATCATCATTTAATGAAAGAGGCTCAGGAAGGATTAATCTATAATGAGCATATTGATGATTATATTGACGGTTCAGAAGGTCGTCTTTCACTTCTTGACGGAACGGATCTTACGGAAAAATTCGATTATTATTTAAACTGTGAAAATGCAGAAATAACCGAAAACGAAGAAGAAATTGTTTTTGATGCAGTCGACAATATTGTTGCAACCCTTCATGAACCTGCTTATGTTCATAACGGCGCTCAATATCTCGGAGCATTGTTAAAGGGATATTCTGATTTGGACGTTTCCTCATAATTATTAAAAAATAATAAATTTTTGTTGTGAATTAATATTGATAAACTATAATATACTTATATGAATATTAATTAAGAGGTAGAGAAATGTCACATAAACATCATAACAATAATCCGTTCAAAAATTCTGAAAATTTAGATGAAGATATAAAACAGGAAGCTTCCGAAAATACGGAAGAAAATTCTGAAAAAAATAATTCCGAACTTGATGAACTGCAGAAAAAATATGATACACTAAATCAACAGTATTTAAGACTTGCCGCAGATTTTGATAATTACCGCAAAAGACAGGAGCATGAAAGAGAAGAACTTCTAAAATTCGGCACCGAAAATGCTCTTAAAAAGATGATTGAAGTTCTTGATAACTTTGAACGCGGCAAAAAGGCCCTTGAAAATGTTGAGGACTGCCGGACCGTAAAAGACAGTTTTGACCTTGTTCATAAGCAGGTTGTGGAAGCTTTGACCAAATTAGGGCTTGAAGTTATTGAAACGGAAGGCAAAGAATTCGACCCGAATTTTCATGATGCGGTAATGCAGACACCTACATCCGACAAGCCCGAACACACGATTATTAACGAATTGCAAAAGGGTTACAAAATGGGTGATAAAGTTTTAAGACCCGCCCTTGTAAACGTTGCAACATCTGAGGGTTAAACTTGTTTTGCCCTTGAGGATTTACATGATAAAATAAAATTACAGACGAGGAATAGGGAAGAATTAATATAAAATGACAGATTACTATGAAATACTCGGAGTATCAAAAGATGCTTCCAAAGACGAGATAAAATCTGCTTTCAGAAGAAAAGCAAGAACATTACACCCCGACGTAAACAAAGCTCCGGATGCGGAAGAAAAATTTAAAGAACTGGGTAAAGCTTATGAAACCTTGATGGACGATAATAAGCGCGCCACTTATGACAGATACGGCGAAGACGGTTTGAAAAATGCAGGATTTGATACAAACGGTCCGTTTGCCGGCGGTTTCGGAGATTTGAACGATATATTTAATTCATTCTTCGGCGGAATGGGCGGTTTCGGTTTTGGCGGAAGACCCGATCCTAACGCTCCTGTTGAAGGCGATGATTTAAGACTTGATATTGAAATTGATTTTGAGCAGGCAGTTTTCGGCTGTGAAAAAGAGATAAAATTTGACCATCTGGAAGTATGTTCTTCTTGCAGCGGAACAGGTGCGGAAAAAGGGTCGCAGCCTGTTACTTGTCCTACCTGTAA
>FR900419.1:16662-31580 GCA_000438175.1 Fusobacterium sp. CAG:439
AGGTTATGAGAACACCTTTAGGCTCGATTGCACAGATTGTAACCTGTCCTGACTGTCACGGCAAGGGTAAGAAAATATCAAATCCCTGCAAGGCTTGCAAAGGTCACGGCAAACTTCAAAAAGAAAAGAAAATTAATATAAAAATTCCCGCAGGCGTTGACAATATGTCCAAAATCCGCGTATCTCATGAAGGTGACGCAGGCTCAAACGGAGGTCCCGCAGGCGACTTATATGTTGTGCTTCATGTTAAATCGTCGGATTATTTTAAGCGTGAAGGAAATGATGTTTATTCAAGGCTTGATATAACCCCTGCTCAGGCGGCTCTGGGGGATGAAGTTGTTGTAAAAACTCTTGACGGAGAACAAAAAATTACGGTTCAGGCAGGAGTTCAAAGCGGAAACTCGATTAAAATTAAAGGAGCAGGTGTTCCATATATTGCAAGACCGTCCCAAAGAGGCGACCATGTTGTTATAGTTGCTGTAAAAACCCCGACTAAACTTTCTGATGAAGAAAGAAACCTTTACAGAAAATTATACGAAATTCAAAATAATAAAAAAGCTTCACAGCAGTCCTCAATAATGGATAAGGTTAAGGGAGTATTTCAATAATGCGTAAATTTGTAATTTGTTTGGGAATATTTATTTTATCTTCAACGGCTGCTTTTGCCGCTAAAATTCCTGATAATGTTCAGCAATTTATAAGTAATGATTTCCCGAAAACAAATTTCAGATTTGACGGCGTTATAATCCTTCCCGACAACACTATTTATCTTCCATTGTTTCCCGCAAAGATTTTAAATCCCGAAACGCTTGCGATAAAACAAACTTATCCGTCAGGAAAAAACATGGCGGCAAAACCTAATATTGTAATTTTGAATAATGACTTTGCTCTTTTAAAAGTTTTGACCGATACCCACGGAAATAAAACTATTTATAAAATGGCAAATCCTCCCGTTGAATTGCGAACGGGGCTTCTTCCTCAAGATATGCTTGTCCCGAAAGGTCTTGTTATTCCTGAGAATTTGAAATCAATTGTAGGAAACCTTGAAATTAAAACCGTAAATGATCCGGGAATTCGTGTGGAAAATTCTAAACCTGTTGTAACTCAGCTTTCAGGGTCAACATTAAAAACTCTTTCACAAATTCCGCAGTTAAGAAATAAGAGTTTTTATGTTTCATCACCTTACTCAAAAAATATTCAGGTGCTGAACTTAGGAGCCAAAACTCCCGAGTATTCACTTGCTCAGACAAATGTACCTGTTTCGATGAAGGCTTATGATGATAAATTTCTGCTCGTGACAGCTTACGACAAACCTTCTATTGACGTGATTTCTCTTGCAGATGATCAGATTATTAAACAAATTTATACAAAAACACAGCCTGATGAAATTATTATTGATAAAACAAAAAATATTGCCTATGTTTCAAGCGCGGAAGATTCAAGCATTTATATTGTTAATCTTTCAACAATGACGCTTTCAAAACAGATTAAAATCACAGGCATGTGCGAAAAACTTACGTTATCTGAAGACGGTTCAAAGTTGTTTTACTATGACAAAAAAACACGCGATATTTGGGCAATTGAACTTGATAATAATTACCTGTTGAAAGAAATAGGCAAATTCCCGAATGTTTCGAAAATTGTTTATACAAATGACAAAATTTATATAACAAGCAGAACTAAAAACAGACTTGCGATTATTGATTATAATACAATCGGGCTTATTGCCGAAATAGAAATTTGTGAAAAACCGATTGATATGATTGCTTTCCATGAAAGAGTTTATGTTCTCGGAGCCGGAGACAATTCAATTCAAGTTGTCGATGCAAAAACCGATGCGGTAACGGATTCAATTTATTTGAATACAAACGGATTTTCAACAAAAATTAATCAGATTGAAAATACAAATATTGCATTAATTACTGATACAAAAGCATCTTTGTATACTGTTTTTGATTTGGGAACAAATAAGGTTATTAAAACAATACCTATTGATATTCCCGCAAATGCAATAGTTGTAACCGAAAAGGTTAAGAAGATAAATAAATAGGCATACCAATGATTAAATATTTTGATGACACAACCGAAAATGTACTTAGCAGCTTAGAAGAAACCCAAAAACAATTTTGGAATATTGCGCGTGTAACGGGCGAATTTTTGTACACTTTGATAAAAGCCGAAGGCTCTAAAAATGTTCTTGAAATCGGAACTTCGAACGGATATTCGGGGATTTGGCTCGGCAAAGCGGTTAAAGAAAACGGCGGGCATTTAACTACCATTGAATTTTATGACAAACGTCTAGACGTTGCAAAGCAAAATTTTAAAACCTGCGGAGTGTCAGATGTTATCACCACGTTAAAAGGTTCTGCTTTAATGCATTTGGAATATTTGCCTGATGATTTTGAAATTGATTTTGCTTTTGTTGACGCGAATAAGTCAGAATACATAAAGTATTTTGAATTTATTGATAAACACTTGAAAAAAGGCGGAATAATTGCGTGTGATAATGTATTGTCCCATGAAGCAAAATGCAAGCCGTTTATAGATGCAATAAATTCAAACCCGAATTATGAAAATGTTGTAATTGGTCTTCCTGCGGGTTTGTCTCTTGCAAGAAAAATTCGGGACTTGAAATAAGCAAAAAATATGTTATAATACATATATAGGGAAAAGACCTTAAGAGGTCGCAACTCTTAAAGTCTTTCTTCGTTCCCTAAAGAAAAATCGAAATAATTTGTAAAAAGTGTCCTAGTAGAGATAGGGCATTTTTTATTATCTCTTTTTTCATAATATCACCTCCTTCGGCCGATTTCTTCGTAACACGTGTGTGCCGAGGAAGTTTTGGGAACTTACCCTGTGAATATTATAGTAAAAGAATAATAAAATGCAATATTATTAAAACTACTTTCTTTCGATAGTGATTTTGTAGCCGAGGTGGTCGAGGATGTATTGAGCCTCATTAAATGTAATTGTTCCCTTTTTCATTTTCAATGAAATATTGCTGACACCCGTTGTTAAAGTCTGTCTGTCATTTAGTGCTTTTATGACTTTATTTAACGATGTGCCGTTTCTTGCGATGAATGATTTAATTTCAGCTCTTATGTCTAACATAATCAACATTGTACAGTATATCTAAATGTTGACAATTATTATTATATATACTATAGTTATATCAAATATTATTTAGTATAACTAAATAAATATTAAGGAGGCATAATGCCCGAAGAAAAAACGCAGATTGAAAGACTTGAAGATATTTTTAACAAACTTGATGATTTCGAATGGCTCGTTAAGTGTATTGCTACCTGTCATTTTGATGATTTTACTCCCGATCAATTCAGCGGTGCTATGATGTGTTTTTCCAGATATTTATGCGACATTAAAAAAGATATCAGAGAACTTATTAAATATGTAAGTGAAAACAAAACTGTGATATAATACTTTTATGAAAATTTTAGGTATTGACCCGGGACTCGGGATTGTAGGTTATTCTGTTATTGATTATGACGGCGAAACGCCTGTTCTTTTGCATTCCGGTTCTATCCAAACACAAAAGGGAACAAGAGAAGCCTCAAGACTTTTGGAAATCTTTGAAGATATGACAACAATTGTTGAAAAGTACAACCCCGATTGTGCCGCTATTGAAAAACTTTTTTTCTTCCGCAACAGAACAACCGTTATGCCTGTTGCTCACGCACGCGGGGTGATTTTAACCGTTCTTGAAAAATTTCACATTCCTATTTACGAATACACGCCCATGGAAGTTAAACAGGTTTTAACAGGTTACGGGCGGGCTGATAAAAAAGAAGTTGAACAGATGGTTAAATTGTCGCTCGGGGTTGATGTTTTGCCTAAGCTTGACGATACCGTGGATTCTATTGCGATTGCAATTTGTCATACGCGTTCAATCGTGTTATGATAATTTCTATGAATATTAACTATGTACTTTTAAGACAAATATCCGTATTAAGCATATTTTTCGGTGCGCTTCTCGGCGCCATAACCTTAATCCCTTATGTCGGTACACTTTCATTCATCTTTTTAATATGTTTTATTTCTCCGATTGTAATTTGGATTTTGGTTAAATACAACTGTCTTTCTTTATCGTCAATTAAAGACAGTGTAATTGTCGGTGCTTTAGCGGGATTTGTTTCGTATATGGGATTTTCAATAATCTACGTGCCGATTTCCGTTATTTTGATGAAGTTTTTTCATATTGCGGCAAACTACGGAGTAGGATTAATGCTTGAAAATGCAAACTTTTTTATACTTGTTGTTATATCCCTGTTTTTAGGTGTTTTAAGTGCAACGGTTAATGCTTTTACGGGTTTTTTAACTTTTTATGTTATAGATATAGTAAATTCAATGAGGAAATAAAATGGCAGAATTTCATTCAAAAATAAAAACAATAGAGTGGGTGGATAATTACTCAAAAATGGTTGACCAGACAGTACTTCCGTATGAGTTTAAATACGTAAACATTACAGGCGGGCAGGAAATGTTTGACGCAATTAAGACAATGATAGTAAGAGGGGCTCCCGCAATCGGTGTTGCAGGGGCGCATGGAGTTATTTTATATGCTCAGGAGCTTGCAAAAGAAAATCTTTCACGTGATGAATTTGTCAAAAAACTTCTTGAAAAAGCTGATTATATGGCAACATCAAGACCTACAGCAGTAAACTTAATGTGGGCAGTTGAAAAGCAGAAAGAAGTTATTAAAAATTCAAAATCAGATATACAGGGAATTGTTGAAGAATTAAAGCAAAACGGCATAAAACTTGAAGATGAAGATATTGCAATCAATAAAAAAATCGGTGATTTCGGGGCAGAAGTAGTTCCGAAAGGCGCTGCAATTCTTACCCACTGTAATGCCGGCGGACTTGCTACGGTCGGTTACGGAACAGCACTGGGTGTAGTTCGTTCTGCTTTTGCAAACGATCCGACAATTCAGGTATTTGCTGACGAAACACGTCCGCGCCAGCAGGGTGCAAGGATTACAACATTTGAACTTACAATGGACGGTATTCCGACAACTCTTATTACTGACGGAATGTGTTCATACTTTATGAAAAAAGGTATGATTGATATGGTTGTCGTGGGAGCTGACAGGATTGCCGCAAACGGTGATACCGCAAACAAAATCGGAACTTATACGGTTGCAATTGCCGCTAAATACCATAATGTACCGTTTTATGTTGCGGCACCTTTATCAACAATTGATACAAGTATTAAAACAGGTGATGAAATAGTAATAGAAGAACGTTCGCATGAAGAAGTTACTCATATTAACGGAAAAATCATTTGCGCGCCTGATGTTAACGTAATTAACCCGGGATTTGACGTAACCCCGCATGAACTTATAGCAGGGATTATAACCGAAAAAGGAATTTTACGTCCCGATTACAATAAATCAATTGCAGAAGCATTTAAAGTATAACGAAAGGAGAAAATATGAAAACTACAGAAGCGAAACAGATGCCGTTACATGAAAAGTTTCACAACTTTTGTGTTGAGGTATCTGCCTGCGTCGGGGGGGGGGAATTCTGTAGCTCCTAAACCTGCATTTACTCTGGCAGAGGTTTTGATAACTCTGGGAATTATTGGAATTGTTGCGGCTTTAACCTTGCCGAATTTAATTGCTGAGCATAGAAAAAAAGTATTGGAAAATCAATTTAAATCAATGTATTCTTTGATTTATCAGGCTTTAATATTAACGAAGCAGGACCTCGGAAGCGACAGTTTATTTACAGATTATACGGAATATTCGCCTGAACTTAACATATACCCGCGTGCAGCTGAGTTTGAGGCAGCATTTTACAAACGTATGAAGGTTATAGGTAATATTTCCGTCAAAATGAATGATTATTCAATTTATTCTGACAGGAGCATAAAAATATATGCTGATAATAAAGCTTTCAGCTTAAAGCTTCCTGATAAGATTTTGTCTAACGGAGCAGCCATCAGGGCAGATGTAGGAACTTCAATTGACGGCAGACAAATCAGTTTTACGACAGATATAAACGGTAAAAAAGGTCCCAACAGATTCGGGCATGATTTATTTGTATTCAGAGTTCAGGATGCAAGTGATAAACTTGTCGGGGCAAAGAAAATAAAGGATTATACAGAAGATGAACTTGGTGATTTAAGTTCGGGCGGCATAAATAATCTGATGGGAAAGCCCTGTTCAAAGAATTCCAAACAAACAGCAAACGGGATAGGCTGCGCCTGGTATGCTATTAATGATGTCTGCCCTGATGATGCTTCAAAAGGATATTGGGAGTGTCTTCCTAAATAAACATTAAAGATTGAAATTATAATTACGGCGATTGTCAAAGGATAACCGCCGTTTTCATGTCTTATTTGTCAGTGATTGAAAAGTCTTTACCTAATTCCTTTTCAAGTTGTATAATAATCTCCGATAAAGGAACACCTAAAGCCTCAGAAATCCGCCATAGCATTGTTATTTTGGGCTCAATTTGACCGTTTTCAACTCTGCTGAGATTACCGGGGTTTAGGTCATATTCATATGCAAATGTATTGAGAGAAATATTATCTTTCTTTAATCTGCTGGATTTAATAATTTTCCCGAGTTGATTAATTAAATGTAAAGTTTTTTCACTCTTGTATTGCATATATACAATTGTAAGCCTTATAATAAAACATGTATTGTATATATAAAATAGCAGGAGGGTATATTACTATGAGCAAAAATGGATTTACGTTAGCTGAAGTTTTGATTACGCTTGGTATTATCGGTGTAGTTGCTGCTATGACAATGCCTTCATTAGTTACACATTATAAAGAAAAACAAACTGTTACCGCTTTGAAAAAGTTTTACTCAATACTTGAGCAGGCAATCAGGCTGAACCAAATTGACAATCCTGAAGACTATAGCGGTGAAAATATCGTATCTATGTTTAAAACAGTTAAGTTATGCCAACCTGGTGATAAGTCGTGTGCCGTTATGCAATATAAACAGCTGAATGGCGCAATGGAAAATGCTTTTGGAAAAAGCGATAGTTTTTTCGACAGCACATATTATGCACAACTTATTGATGGTAGTATTATAAGATATGCTTCAGGAAATAGTTGTAATAATGTGAGAGGTACAACAGAGGCACTTAAAAATGTTTGTGGAGAATTTAGCATTGATATAAATGGTAATAAACTGCCAAATCAAGTGGGAAGGGATGTTTTCTTTTTTAATATAACTAAATATGGAGTAGTTCCTTTCGGGACTAAAGAAGAGAAAAGGTATTCTTTTTCTGAAAATTGTAAAGATAAAAGTTCAGGAGATGGTAAATCTTGTGCAGCATGGGTGCTTATTAATGAAAATATGGATTATTTACACTGCAATGACTTAGACTGGAGCAGGAAAACAAAATGTAAATAATTTACTTAAACATTTTTGAACGTATATTTTTTAATTCGGTGATTGTCTTCGGATAGTCACCGTTTGTTAATTCTCCTACCGCTTTGTAAAGTTTTAAAATTGATTGTTCAATATTCTTGTGGTTCATTGTAACCATATCGCACGCCATTTCCTCATTTGAAAGCGCAAGTCGGGTCATATCGCGAAAACCGCTCGATGCAATTTCCAATGCAAGCGGATTGTCTTTTGCCGCAAGCATCAGAGCCTGTGCAATTACCATCGGCATGTGCGAAATCATTGCTGCTGCTTCGTCATGTTTTTCGGGAGTTGTGAACACAGGTACTGCGCCCAAATATTTTATAACCGAAAGAAGTTTTTCATTTTGCTCCCCGGTTATAACCCATTTTGCACCCTTAAAAAGCCCTTCCAGAGAATTTTCAAAACCTTTATGCTCTGTTCCTGCCATAGGGTGTGACGGTATAAACTTATATGGTCTTTGCTTTTCCGATACAAATTTTTTTAGACTGCACACGTCTGTAACTACTGTTTGATGGAAAAGAATGTTTTCCAGTTCATCAAGTACTGTAAGAGTTTTATTCATTGCAGTGCATACAAAAATCAGTTCCCTGTCTTTTAAAACATCGTAAGTTTTGAATATTCCGTCACCGCTTTGCGATTGTGATACAGCTATTACATCATAATCTTTTTTTAAGTCCCTGAACAGAGACCCGCCGATAAGTCCTAAACCGATAATTCCTATTTTCATAAGATAATTATATCATATAAAATTGACTAAATTATTATTGTTTTATATAATTGAGGGGAAAAAGGGGGTTATTATGGATTTGTTAGAACTTTTGAAAAAAAGATATTCGGTTAGAAAATTTGACGGAAGAAAAGTTGAAAAAGAAAAACTTGACTTAATTCTGGAAGCAGGAAGAGTTGCCCCCACGGCTGTAAACTTTCAGCCTCAAAGAGTTCTTGTTATTGAAAGTGAAGAAGCTCTCGAAAAATTAAAAAGCTGCACTCCGTATCATTTTAATGCGCCTCTTGCGCTTTTAATCTGTTTTGACAAAAATGTAAGCTGGAAAAGATCCCATGATAATTATGAAATGGGTGCTGTTGATGCAAGCATTGTGACAACACAGATGATGCCTGAAGTCGAAAATCTCGGACTGGGCACAACATGGGTAGGCTCGTTCAAAACAGAATTATTAAGAACTTCTTTTAATATTCCCGAAAATTATGAACCTGTTGCAATTTTACCTGTAGGATATCCTGCACAGGATTCTGTTCCAAACCCGCATCATAATGAACGTTATGAATTAAACCATACGGTTTTTTATAATTCCTTTTAACAGATAGATATTTCGTCTAACGAAGAAACGGTATATTGTGATGTTTGTAAAAGTGTTTCCTCATCGATTTGTCCTGTTGCAGCAAGTATTGTTCTTGCAACTCCGCCGTTTTTTGCCGCAAGATAATCCATAGGAGCATCTCCAATCATTACGGTAAATTTTGGATTTGATTGAAGTTTTTCAAGTGCTAATTTTACCGGAATGCCGCTTTCTTTGGTCTCTTTTGTTGATTCACGGCCTATTACAACGTCAAACAGTCTTTCCCAATGAAAATGTTTTAAAGTTAAGAGTGTGGATTCTGCGGCGTCTGATGTTACAATTCCTGTTTTTATTCCCTTTGACTTAACGAGCTTGATGAAGTTTATCGCGTTTTCAATAGGTTTTGTATATTCAGACATATTCTCATAGAAAGTTTTGCTTACTTCATCAAATATTTCTTCAATCTGAAATTCGGTAATACTAACTCCTAAGTTATTAAGATCTTTACAAAATATTTCTATAATTACGGGTCTTGAATACATTGCCGTAATTCCGTCTTTCAGCATTTTCCCGTTTAACGTGTCGTATCCGAGTTTTAAACACAAAGCGGAAAATAAATCCTCTTTTAAATTAAATCTTTTGATTATTTCAAGAACTCTCATTTCAGTCATTTTTCCCCAGAAGTAATGCAGGTCAATAAAAGTTCCGTCCTTGTCAAAAAGGATTGTGTCAATGTTGTCAATTTCAAAATTATCTGTTTTGAGATTAATCATTATTTTTCCCGACAATTGTGTCAACGAGGTCTTTTGCAATTTTTACAGCTTCATTAATTAAATTTTGGTCATTCAAAAGATTGTCATTTGTTAAATATTCTTTTACTATTTTTCTTGCGTAAGAACCTACTGCAAGACAATCAGGTTTAACTCCGCATAAATGTGCAAGTTCAATTGATTTTGTATTTGTACCGCCTGACATCATTATGTATGCTGGAAAGTTTGCATTTTGGAAAAGCTGCGCTGTCGCAACTGCCTGAAGTGTTGTGCCGTATTTGTCATCACTTCCGCTCATTGCAATTCCGTCGGCCTGTATAATTGTTGTATAAGGCTTTCTTATACTAAGCATTTTTTGAACTCTTTCTTTAAGTTTTTTGTCGCCGAGTTCTGAGCGGTCAATTGAAATGCAAAGCATTCCGTCAAAGAAATCGTTTATTTGTAACCATTTATCCATAACATCTTTTTCATCAGTAGATATGGCGTGGAACTCAATACAATCAATACCTTTTTCAATCAGTTTTGGAAGAACTTCTTTGTAATCTTTTAATTGGCTTACCATTTCAATTGCCTGTTTAGGGCAGTTATTTGCGCACTGCATACAGCCTATGCATCTTTCTTTTTTTACTTTGTATTTATCAAGTTCTATAATGGCATCATGGGGGCAGATTAATTTACATTTACCGCATTTAACGCATTTGTTCTGGTCAATTATGGCTTTTGTAATATGCGGATCGCCGTCAATTCCTACACTTACGCATAAATATCTGTTTTCTTTTATACCCGCTCTTTCTAATCCTCTTTTTGCAGCGTCGACAATTTCGGGTTTGGCGCAAAGGTCAAAGAAGTTACAGCCTGCAAGGGAGTAAATTGTAACAAGTTTTTCAACTTCTTCGGCATCTTCATTTCCTGCACCGCAAACTAATTTAAAACATTCTTTATTATCCAATAAATCTTTTAACATAACTTCCTTCTGAATTGTAAAAACGGAGAGGGTGGGATTCGAACCCACGGTACATTGCTGTACACAGACTTTCGAGATCCGCACCTTAAACCACTCGGACACCTCTCCTTTTTATTTAGTTGTAATGTCATTATGATGAAAACATTTCATTCCGTCAACATAATCTTTTACAATATTACCATTGCCAATAAGTTTATATTTATAAATAGTTAAACCCTCTAAGCCTACAGGACCTCTTGCATGAGTTTTATTTGTAGAAATTCCGACTTCGGCACCGAATCCGTAGCGGAAACCATCTGCAAATCTTGTAGATGCATTAAAATATACACCTGCTGAATCAACTTTGTTCATAAATTTTTGGGCATTTTCAGTATTTTTTGTAATTATGCTGTCTGTGTGACCTGAGCCGTAAGTGTTAATATGTTCAATTGCTTCATCAACATTTTTCACTGTTTTAAAAGATAAAATTTTATCACCGTATTCATGCGACCAGCTTTCGGGGTTGTCTATAAGTTGAATTTCCGATAACTGTAAAGCTGCAAGCAGGTTATCAATTTTCGGAAATTTTTCATGAATTAACAATGTTTCTACAGCGTTGCAGGCGCTCGGATATTGTGTTTTTGCATCGGTTACTACCCTGATTGCCATATCAATATCAGCACTTTCATCGACAAATATATGGCAGATGCCGTCAGCATGTCCGAGTACGGGTATTTTTGTATTTTCTTTTATAAATTTAACAAGTTTGTTGCCGCCTCTCGGGATAATCAGGTTAATATATTTATCGCATTTAAGCATTTCGGCAACATCATCACGCGTGAATACCTGCTGAATAACATTTTTAGGAAAGCTTTCAATTTTATCAAGCGCCGAATTTATAACGGAAAGAATTTTTTTGTTTGTATTAATACTTTCTTTTCCGCCTTTAAGAATAACTGCATTTGCTGATTTTATTGCAAGAGATGAGATTTGTGCTATAACATCGGGTCTTGCTTCAAAAATTATACCGAGAACTCCTATGGGGCAAGAAACTTTGTATAATGTTAAATCGCTGTCAAGTTCGCGTACAAGTAATTTTTTATTGACAGGGTCTTCAAGTTTTGCAATATCTCTTATGCCTTGAACCATATCGCGCATTTTGTTTTCATCAAGCTTTAAGCGGTTAAATGTGGATTTTGTAATTTCTCCGGCGTCAACAAGACTTTGGGCATTTTGCAAATCTTCTTTATTCGCGGAGAAGATTTCATCTTTATATAATTCGATTTCATCTGCAATTTGCTGCAAAGCTTTATTTTTAAGCTCTGTAGAAATATCTGCGATTTTTAATGAAGCATCTTTTGCATCTTTTGCGATTTGGATAAAGTCCATTTTTTCTCCTTATAATAAAGTTATGTTATCGCGGGTAATAATTGCATCGTAATTTTTAAAGCCAAGAATTTCCATAATGTTATCCGAGTGGCATCCGATAACTTTTCTGCACGAATCAGAACCGTAATTTACAATTCCACGAGCAACTTCGTTATGTTTTTCATCAAGGATTGAAACAACATCACCCTTGTTAAATTCGTTAATTACTTCGCAAACGCCTATCGGAAGAAGGCTTTTTTGTTTTAACAATGCTCTCTTTGCACCTTCGTTAACAACAATTTGTCCGATAATATTTGTGGCATATCCTATCCATCTTTTCTTATCCGACAAACCTTCTGTCTGAGGCAGAAACATAGTCCCGATTTCTTCGCCTTCAAATATTTTTTTGATAACATAAGGTATTTTACCGTTTGCAACAAGAACTTTACCGCCAAACCTTGTAACCATTCTTGCGGCTTTCAGTTTTGTTCTCATACCGCCTCTGCCGCCTTCGGATGCGTCAGTACCTAATGCAAGAATATCATCGGTTACTTCTTCCACAGTTCTGATAATTTTAGCATCAGGATTTGTTTTAGGATTTTTGTCATATAAACCTTCCACGTCAGACAGGATTACGAGCAAATCAGCATCCAGCTCGCTTGCAACAAGTGCCGATAACTTATCATTATCGGAAAAACATACCTGCATGTGTTCAAATTGCGGATGAACTTCAACTGTTGAAACAGTGTCATTCTGGTTAATGATGGGAACAACACCGAGTTCAAGAAGTTTATTCAAAGTTGTTCTCAAACTCAAATATCTTTGTCTTACTGAAAAATCGTCTTCCGTAAGAAGTATTTGAGAGGCAACAAGACCGTAAGTATCAAACCCGTTTTCATAGATTGACATCAATTTACCCTGACCTATTGCCGCACAGGCTTGTTTAAGTGCCACACCTTCGGTGCTTTCCAACCCGAGACGCTTCTTGCCTAAACCTACGGCTCCGGAGGTGATTACGATAACTTCTTTACCCTGTCTTGCAAGGTGTGATAAATCTTCTATAAATGAGAAAACCCGCGGTAATGATACATAACCGTCATCTCCTCTTAAAATATTTGTTCCGAACTTGAAAACGATACGTTTTGCATTAATAAATTCTTGTCTGTCCATAGCTTAATTATATTACAAAAATTTTAATCAATCGCAACTTCTTCATTTATTTCTACTTCATTTTTTTCATCGGATGACGGTGCTTTATTGTCTTTGTATAGCCAATACAGATACATGTCGACGAGTAAAAAGAATGTATTTAAAATATACAACCAGAACACCCAGTCCATATTATCTAATACTTTGTGTGCTATACCGCATACGTAGCCTAATAAAATTAACATTGAGAAATGAATACTTTTACCGTGTACACACTTACATTTATAAGTTTTTAAAGCCGCAACGGGCCAGCTTATACCAAAACATACCATCATACCTGCTTCAAATACGCTCATTTTTCTTTTCACCATAGCTTACGACAGTTTACAAACCGCTTTAAAATATATGCTTAAAACTTTATCAGTTGATTTTACAGCCGCTTTAAAAGCCTCATGCACTCGGTGCTTTTTTTAGCACCTCGCATCTGTTTTGCTTTATAACTGTCTTTATCAGCTTCCTTTCTTATATTTTACATTAATACTAACATTTTTATTTTTATTTTCAAACCCTAAGCCTCTCATTAGAGGATGAAGAATATGATTGCTTAGTTCTGATGCAATCCAGGCAAGACCTATTACTGTTCCTGTAAGATTACTTAATTCTATAGCTCCTTTTGCGGCAGGAAATTCAGGCGGCTTTTCATCTTTCAAAAGATGTTCTTTAAGTGTAAACCTGTCTTGCGGGTCTGCTTTCAATGTGTCAGAAATTTTTGATAAGAGCTTATTTCCCAGTCTGTCTTTCTTTTCCATTTTAGCAAGTTTTGCATAATTAAGATATTCTCCCGCATTTTTAAATGCTGGAAGATCTTTATCGCCTTTAAGGATTTTCTGCGCAATTTTAAATCCGTATTTCTGGAATATAAATGGAATCATTGTAAGATAAATTCCGAGACAAAGCGCCTGATACAGACCTTCTTTTGTCGCCGCGTATTTTCTTGTATCTTTATCAACATTATTATCCATCATAATTGCGGCAGGTCTTCCTGTAGCTTTAAATATGGATTCTGTCGTTACGGTGTACTTTGTGTTATTGGCAAAGTTTACAAATTTCGGATTAAGAAGTATGTTTGCGGCCTTATCTATCATTATATACCTCCTATCCGCATACCGTCAAAGCTTCTTGAACTGTAAATCCGGGGGTAACCGTTAAAATTTACCTGTCTTACAGGCTTTTGGGAAATCCTTTTTGTTTCATTATCTTTTAGGAATGCATTCATGAGAGGTTTTGTTGCTGCATTGCATATAGCTGGTATGACAAAAAGAGCAGTAAGGCTCACGCTGATAAGTGACAGAGTAGACTTCATTTTTGGAAGTTCATTCAGGTGATTAGTTTTCACTGCTATATGTTTTGCGAGTTTTTCAACTCCTGCATCCGTTACCAGATAGGCGCCGAATGCAACGGTACCGGTCAATCCCTCTCTGAATGCCGTATATCTTCTTGAATTCTTTTCCTGTTTTTTGTCCATCATTGTGAATGTCGGACGTAAAATCCCTTTTGACACGGCAATTGTTAAAGCTCCGTAAAGGGCTTTATTATTTTTGCCTAAACTCATACAAAGATTTTTAAAATGTTTTTGAAAAGGGCTAGTCATAAATCTTCTCCATTATTATTCTAGAACTTGAAAAAGATGTGTAAAATACCAAAAATATTATAATAATTATAAGTTTTACTTATAATTTATTTGTTTTATGATATAATTTAATTATGAATTTTAACCAATTAAAATACATTGTAACAATTGCAGATGAATTGAATATCTCTAAAGCTGCTCAAAAGCTTTATGTATCACAGCCCTCTTTGAGCCAGTGTGTTCAAAATATTGAGCGGGAACTAGGTACAAAGATTTTTGACAGAAGTTCAACGCCTCTCAAAATTACTTATGCGGGGGAAGTTTATATTAACTGGGCGCGGGGCGTTTT
>FR900419.1:31587-45413 GCA_000438175.1 Fusobacterium sp. CAG:439
ACTGGGCGCGGGGCGTTTTGAATTCAACCGACGAAATTAACAGACAGATTGCAGATATTTCAGGTCAGAAAAATATTAAACTTGTTATCGGAATTTCTCCTTACCGCAGTACCTGTATTTTGCCGCCCGTTATAAAACAGTTTAAAAAGTTGTATCCCGAATGTTTCCTTGTTGTAGAAGAACATCCGACAACCGTGCTTCATTCGATGATGGATGAGGGCAAAATCGATATTCTTATTGACACTCCGCATCATAATACAATTGATTATACGAGTATTCCTCTCATAAAAGAAAATATTTTGATAGAAGTTCCCGAAAGCTGGGGAATAAAAGGTGACGAAATAACTTTGTCGGATTTAGCAGATAAGCCTTTTATAATGGTATCAAGTGAACAGCTTCTCGGGAGAATTTCGCGGGATTTGTGTTTGAAGAACGGTTTCGAGCCTAATATATCTCTTGAATGCCATACTGTAGAAACTGCTCATTCATTTGTAATTCAAGGTCTTGGAGCGGCGTTTGTGCCTGAACTTTTTATTAAATACTTTGATAAAAAAGAAACAAATTATTATAAAATTAAAGATTTTCAGCCTGTGAGAGAATTTTGCGTAATTTATGACAACAGAAAATATTTACCTCTTGCCGCAAAAGATTTTATAAAAATCTTAGATAATTTCTTGCACGGCAGATAATTTAGTAATATACTTATCTTGCTATGAAAAATGTAAGACAAACTAATATAAATATTCACAGGGACAGCTGGGTTGAGATTAATCTTGAAAATATTGCGTATAATATGCGCTCAATAAGAAATAATACACCGGAAGGTATTAAACTCCTTGCAGTGGTTAAAGCAGATGCGTACGGACACGGTTCGGTTATGCTTGCCCCTACACTTCTGGCATCCGGTGCCGATATGTTAGGCGTTGCCTCAATTGATGAAGGTGTAGATTTAAGGCAGGCAAAAATAGGTTGTGAAATACTTGTGCTTGGAGCAGTCCCTGTGTGGGCTGTAGAAACTGCAGTTAAATCAGATTTAACGATTGCAATTTTTTCAAAAGAGCACTTGTCAGCTTGCCGTCAGGCTTATGAAAGAACAGGAATAAAACCTAAAGTTCATGTAAAACTGGATACAGGCATGAATAGAATTGGCGTGTCTGTTGAAGATGCCGTTGAATTTATTAATGAAGTAAGAAATGCCGATTACCTTGAATTCGGCGGAGTATTTACTCATCTTGCAAATGCTGAAATTCGTGAAAAAACACAAATTCAAATTGACAGATGGAATAAGGTTATTTCACAAATAAATCCCGAAGGATTATTGCTTCATATCCTGAATACGGCAGGTGCAATGTGCTATGATGTACCGAATTCAAACATGCGGCGTGCAGGAATTGCTTTATACGGGCTTTATCCTGATTTGCCTGATGACGGAAATGATCAAAAGCCTCTATGCAAAACTGACGGAGATTACGATACTTCCCATAGAGTGGTGAAAAAGCCTGACTTAAAACCTGTAATGTCTTTAAAAGCTAGAATTGTTAATATTCATGAGGCAAAAGACGGTGAAGGAATAAGCTACGGGCATACATTTATTGCTCACGGCTCAAGAAAAATTGCTACTGTTCCTTTAGGCTATGCAGACGGCGTACCGCGCGGGCTTTCAAATAAAATTTCAGGATGCCTTAACGGAAAAGAAGTTCCTCAGGTCGGAAATATTACAATGGATCAAATGATGTTTGATATAACGGGAGTTGACGCGCAGCTCGGTGATGTTGTAACATTGCTGGATGAAACACATTCTATTGATGAGTGGGCAAAAATTTTAGGTACAATTAATTATGAACTGACCTGTAGATTAAAGGTTAGATTACCGAGGGTTTATACGAGATGACAAACTTTGATTTGGGAATAATAGGCGGAGGTCCGGCAGGGTATACGGCAGCTTTTCATGCAAGAGCAAAGGGAATGTCTGTTGTTCTTTTTGAGAAAGATAAAATAGGCGGTGTATGTCTTAATAGAGGCTGTATCCCGACAAAAGCTATTTTGCATTCCGCTGAACTTTATGAGGAAATGAAATGCGCGTCGGATTTAGGGATAAGCTGCGAGAATATTTCTGTTGATTATGAAAAAGTTGTTGAGCGCAAAGACAAAATTGTTGAAAAATTAAGAAAAAGCCTTGAACTTTCTTTGAAAAACAGCGGAGTTAAAACGATTAATGCAGAAGCTAAAATTATTGATGAAAATAAAATTTCTGCTGACGGTGAACTCTTTGAATGCAAAAAAATTATTACTGCAACGGGATCTTCTCCAAGAGGATTGAAAAATATTGATTTTGACCATGAATTTGTTTTAAGCTCGGACGATATTTTGGATTTAAAAAAATTACCGAAAAGTATTGTAATAATAGGTTCTGGCGCAATCGGAATTGAGTGGGCAAGGATTTTTTCGGCTTTTGATGTTGAAGTTTCAATAGTAGAAATTGCCGAACACTTGCTTCCGCTTGCAGACATTGAGGTTTCAAAACGTCTTGAACGTATTTTTAAGGCTAAAAAAGTTAAAATGTATCTTTCAAACGGCGTTGAAAAAATTGAAGATAAAAAAGTTTATCTTTCGTCCGGTGAAATCCTTGAGCCTGAACTCGTTTTGCTTGCCGTAGGACGTAAACCTGCTGTGCAATCTTGCTGTAACATACTGGGTGATGCTTGCGGTAAAATTCAGCTTGCACATTTTGCTATTAAGCAGGCTGCTTTAGAAATTTCAGGAATTGAATTTGATGAAAATCTTGTACCGTCCGTTGTATACGGCTGTCCTGAAATAGCATGGGCAGGAGCGCGTGAACAGGATTTGCAAGAAGGAACTTATAAAAAATCAAATCTTTTAATTTCAGCTCTCGGCAAATCTCACTGTGATAACTGTTCCGACGGCTTTATCAAAATATTGTCGCGTGACGGAAAAATTATAGGTGCACATATAGTTTCTAAAGAGGCTTCTGCATTAATTCAGCAAATAATAATTGCTATGCAAAACGGCATAGCAATTGAAGATTTGAAAAAAGTTTGTTTTGCTCATCCGACTTATTCGGAAGGAATATTTGAATGCTTGTTTAGATAGAACCCGTCCAAAAAGGAACTTTTCCGAAATTCCAATAAGAATTTGTCGGATTAGGATCTTTGTGTCTGATAACTTTTTTCTTTTCAACTTTAGTATCACTTACCTGTTTAGTATTATCCTGTTCAACTTTTACTTCTTCTGTCGTTGTAACTTGAGATCCCGGAAGCTCATATTTTTCGGCATAAGCACAGCCTGCAAAACATAATAAACATAAAAGTGTTATAAGTTTTTTCATAGTGATTACTCCTTTATTTACATTATAGCGTTTTATACCGCAGAAATCAATATTTTTGCGCTATAATTTAAAATATGCAAAGAAGACTTCCGGATTATTTAAAACGACCGATTATAGATACAGATAAAACTCGTACAGTAAGAAGAATTTTAAAGACAAAATGTCTTAATACGGTTTGTGAAAACGCGCGCTGCCCTAATAAAAATGAATGTTATACAAAAAATACGGCAACATTTTTGATTATGGGTAATAACTGTACAAGAAATTGCAGATATTGCAACATTACCTGTGCAAAACCTGAAATACTTGATACGGAAGAACCTGAACATGTAGCTGAAGCTGTTCAGGCTTTAGGTTTAAAATATGCCGTTATAACATCTGTTACGCGTGATGATCTGCCTGACGGCGGTGCTCAGCATTTTGCAAATTGTATCTATGAAATCAGAAAAATATCTCCTGATGTAAAAGTTGAAATTTTAACTCCTGATTTTAAGGGTAATAAAAATTCGCTTGATACTATCATAAAAGCACACCCTGATGTTTTTAATCATAATATTGAAACTGTACGAAGTGTTTTTAAAACTGCAAGACCACAGGGCAATTATGACTGTTCTCTGGATGTTTTGAAATACATAAAGAACAACAGTGATATATTAACAAAATCGGGTTTAATGATAGGCTTGGGTGAAACTTTTGAAGATATTGAACAAACTCTTTTGGATTTGAAAAATGTCGGATGTGATATTGTGACAATCGGTCAATACATACAGCCGTCGAAAGAACATCTGGCAGTATCTAAATATTATACTCCTTCTGAATATGAAGATTTGAAAGCTTTAGCAGAAAAAATCGGCATAAAGCATTATCAAATCGGACCTTTAGTCAGAAGTTCTTACAGAGCATCCGAGTTAATTTAAAATCTTAACGGATAATCTTTCGGAATTTTCCATCCATTTTTTTGTATTAATGCTGCACAATAGATTTTACTTCCATTTTTACTGCATCCGTATGTAGTGTCAGTCCAATCTATATCGCTATTTGAACCGTTTATCCATTTGTACGGCTCCAACCCTTTATTTTTATGATATTTCCACTTTTTGTCATCAGAATTAGGATAAAAGGCAAAGAGAAAACAGGTTTTTCCATATATTTTATTATTAGGATCACTCTGTTGATTAAAAATATCATTTAAGTTTAATTTTTCGTAGTTTTTTCCGTCAGGGAAAAAGTTGTATGTACTTCCCCCGCGTCTAATTACTACTATACTCCCGTCACTAAAATATGCAGCAACATAATTATCCTGATTTTTTTCTACTTTTGTTGTTTTTAAATATTTAGCTAAATATTTGTTATACCATTCTAAATTATCACTTACGTCATTATTATCTTTGTCAACACTCATATCAATATTCCAGGTGCTTTTATCCCCATTTTCGAGTTCTGATTGAGTGATAGCCTGGTTCATTACTGAGTAGAATTTTTTCAATCTTGTTTCAACTGCTGTTTTTTTATGATTAGCAATAAGCGCAGGAATTGTTAAAGCCGCAACTACTCCGATAATACCAAGTGTAATCAAAACTTCTGCTAAAGTGAAGCCGGTCATTGTTTTCTTTCTTGTCATATAAACCTCGAATTATACTAGTTTACTATTTAATATACTTTATGTCTAGTAATTGAATTTTAGTATATCGAATTATTTTTGTCAATAGTTTAAGATTGAATAATGCATGAAGATGATTTTCTGAAACTCGGTTATAAAATAAAGTTCGAGAGGGGTAAACGAAAAATTTCGCAGCTTGATTTAGCCCTTAAAACGGGGCTTACTACAAGAACGGTCAGTAGAATTGAGTGCGGTGCAATTGATCCGAAATATTCTACGCTTGTTCGTATTGCTGAGGCGTTAGATTTAGATATAACCGATTTATTAAATTTCAGGTTATAAATTTCTTTAATTCAACTCTACGGTAATTGCGCCTTGACGGAAGATTTTTAATTCTTCTCCAAAAACTCCGCAAACGGTAGATTCAAGACCTTTACAGATATGACCGTAATCAGGGATTATTAAATCTGCAAGTCCTGTCATATTTTCTAAAGCTTGCTCATAAGTTTTTGCGGAAGGCTGATGGGATAAGTTTGCGCTTGTTGTTGCAAGAACATGACCCGGTGCAGCTTCGCAAATTTCTTTAAAAATTTCATTATCGGGTACGCGTATTCCGACAGTTTTCATATTTGATGTCATATATAAAGGTGTTTTGTCACTTTTTTCCACAACAAGAGTTAGTGCTCCGGGAAAGTATTTTTTTATCAAACGGCAGCCGATTTCAGGTATCGGTTTTATGTATTCCAACAGGTGGTATGTTTCGTTTGACATAAGAATTAAAGGTTTTTGTGCTTCGCGTTTTTTTATTTCGTATATTTTTTTTACGGCTTTCTCAGACGAAGGCAGGCAGCCTAATCCCCAAACAGTATCTGTTACGTATGCTATTACTCCATCATTTTCTAAAACTTCTTTAATTCTTTCTCTATTTTCCAGCATTTATCTTCCTCATAAATCTTTGAGCTAACTCATTTGCATATTCCATTTTGAATATTAAATTTAATCCTGTATAACTTACAAGACATACAATACCGACTGATGCGATTTTTATTATTTCAAATAATGCTTTCGGCATATGAACGAATTTGTCAAAGCCGTATGCTAAGCCAAAACATACTACAAGTGATATAATCCCGGCAATAGCCATTTTTAAAAGATTTGTAAATAGGCTTTTATAATCCATTCTAACTTTTTTGTAAATCAAACTGCCAAGTACGCAGGCATTAAATAATGTTACAAGAGATGTTGAAAGCGTAATTCCGCCTATTCCCATATGCATTTTGCTTATGAATATTACGTTAAGCAAATATTTTAAAACGATTGATGAAAACGCAACTATAAAAGGTGTTTTAGAATCATTAAAAGAGTAATAAACTCTTGTTATTGAATCTCTGAAAACATAAGGTAATATTGAAACAGACAGGAACCACAATGCTTCGGTTACCATAAATGTTGCTGTTTCATCGAATGCGCCGCGTTCAAATATTAGTCTGACAGCATCCATGCCGACTGTAAGTATTCCTATTATTATTGGTATTGCCGCAAAGAACAAAACTCCCACGCCTTTATTGAAGTAAGTTTTAATTCCGTCTAAATCCTTTTCTGCAACAAGCCTTGAGAATATCGGAAAAAGCGGAACAAGAAATGCAGTAACCAAAATCCCTACAGGAAACTGAAAAACTCTGTTTGCATAACCAATCGCAGTCCATGCGCCTTCTGATATTGAAGAAGTAAAAAACATATCAACATAAATATGAATTTGTCCGACCGTTGAGCTTAAAACAGCAGGGAATAAAAGTTCTGTAATTTCTTTAAAATTAGGGTTATTGAAAAAGTGAAAATCTGGTTTCCAGCGAAATCCCAGTTTTCTGATGTTCGGATACTGGATTACGAGCTGTAATATTGCACCGATTGTAGTTGCCCACGCGAGTGCATAACCTTTTTGATCATTCGGAACAGCCATAACTACTCCGATAATTGCCGCACTCATTATAATAGGCGACAAATTCGGAAGCATAAACTGTCTGTATATAATCAAAATCCCGTAATAAATTCCTACAATACCGCCTATTATTAAAAGAGGTGTCATAATTTTTAAATGTTCGGCGGCTAAGTTTATCATTTCGGCTGATCCGCTTGATATAATCAACCCCATTATTTGACGCGGAAATACAAACATTATAACTGACAATATCAGGAAAAATATTGTAGTTGCGGTCATAAATGTTGAATAAAGTTTGTTAACTTCTTCGGACGGTCTTTCTTTCAGGCTCGGAATAAGTTTAGAAAAAATTGCAACCGTTGCACTGTGAAAAGGGCCGCCTACACCGCCTAGTAAAATTAAAGACAGCGAAGGGATTTGATATGCGTAATAGTATGCATCGGATACAAGCGAAGCTCCATAATAATTTGCAATAACAATATCTCTTATAAAACCTATTAATTTACTTATAATTGTAACTACCGCAATAATCCATGCGGCTTTAAGCACGCTGGTAGTCTTTTCATCTCCAGAGGTATTTACTGTCATCTTTTTCACCATCTTTGTCATTAAATATCATTGTTAGTCGTTGAGCTTTTTATCTTACCAAAAGCTCAACTCCCCCTTTTTTACCAATTCCACATATAATCTTAAAGCTTTCTTATCCCCTTCATCCATAGGGTAGTAAAATATTACAGTATTCTTGCCTTTCGTAATATATTTTGATATATCAATTTCGGCATTTCTTTTTAAAATATTAGGTTCAAGCTCAAATATAAATTCTTTGCCGTTTATATTTGCGATTAGTTTTGAAACCATAAATTTGTTATCAACAATTATTTTTGCATACTTGTTTTTTGCGTAAAAGTGCTGAGTAACTGATTGCTGAGAGTTGTCAGCAGAGATAATTACAGGTTTTGTTGACAGCGTTATCCCCGTATAATAATGCTGTAAAATTTTATCATAAGGAATATGCATTTCAGATCCCATAAAACCTGCACCGTACTGGCTCAAACCTACACCGTGTCCGAAACCGCCGCCCCATGCATGAACCGATACAAGATTACCGTTCTCATCTCGTGTGTTTTCGAACACAACATTGGCACTCGGTAAAGCTTTGCCGTCTTTTGTCATTAAACGTCTTACTACAAGTTCTTTAAATACTTTGAATGTCTGTGAACGTGTCACAATTTCCATTTCAATAATTTTGCCGGAATCCCCGCGTCTTAAAACTTTTATTTCCTGAATATCATCAAGTTTATCGCCTTTTTTAAATACAGGTTTGACAAATCCTGTTGAGGATTGTGCCGCAAGTGTTACTTCAAGTGCCTTTTTTAATTCATCTGCTGACCATTCACGTTCCCATCTGAAATATGGTGAACGTACATCATAAGCATCAGGTTTGGATTTATAATATTGGCTTGCGGCTTCTTCAGTATTCAAAGGAGATTGCCCTATTATATCGGGACGTGCCTGCAAATAAGGCTTGTCATCTGAAGGAAATTCTTTTGTTTTCGGGTCTGAAAAAGCATTTGCATAACTTTCCGTGTATCCGCCTGCTGTTGATGAATATTGTGCAAGGATTAAATCCCAGTTATAAATTGCGACAATCCCTTCTGTTTCTTCAACAGCCTGATTTGATAAAGTTTTTTCGCTGTTTGCGCCGTAATAAACCTGACTGGCAACGCTGTCTACAACGTCGTAATTCGGAGATGATTTAGTACGCGGTGAAAGAACGTAATTTCTTGCAGCAACGCTCTGTGCTTTTAATGCTTCAAGCCCGAAGTGTACAGGCATTTCATTAGGAACAACGCCTTTTAAATAATCTTCAACTTCAATCATATTAACAAGGTTAAATGTTCCGTTATTATTTTTTACAAGTTCAAATGCACCGTGGTATAAAGCTTGTCTGCCTGCTCTTTTAAGACCGCTTACTCCCAGTAAGCCAAAGTTGCTGGTGATTTGAACAGGTCCTTCAACCGTTTCGGGAAACATGTTTCCGCCTGCATAGATATTAAATTTACCGTCTTTCAACGAAATTTTAATTTCCTGATTTGGTGCGTAATTCCCGATAAGAAGCCTGTTGTCGTATATTTGTGTATCACCTGTTCCGAATACGGTTATTTCTTTATATTGATAGGTGCCGAAGTTTTGTGTACCTATACCTACACGAACAACTTCCGATGACGGAGCGTTTTGTGAAATTGCAGCTTCTCTTGCCGCCTGCAGTGTTGATGCCGGAATTTGAGGCATTATTTGCGCAAAACATGGCATATTCATCATTACCAAAACTGCAATTGAAGAAATTGCAAATATTTTTATTTTACTTCCCACAAAGTTCCTTCTTTCGAGTCTTTCAAAACTATGTTTATTTCATCAAGAGCAATCCTGATTTTATCTGCAATGTCCCAATTTTTTGCATCTCTGGCTTCTTTTCTGAATGCAATAATTTCTTCCATTGAGTTAAAATCTTTTCCTAATTTTTCAGATACATGTTTTACTGCCTGTTTTAATTCTTCTTCTGATAATGTCGGTTTTTCAAATGTAAATCCCAATACGCTTGCCAGTTTATACAGAACAGTAAACGCATTTTTATCATCTTTATTTGCTTTATTTGTGAGTTCGAAAAGAACTGCCATAGCTTTGGAAGTATTCAAGTCGTCATCCATTGCTTCAACAAATTGTTTGTATTCATCTGTTTGAGTAATATCCAAATCTTCATTAATTTTTGTACGTTTTGCATTAAGCATACGTTTTACACCTGCCTGAGCCGATGATAATGCTTCATCGGAAAATTCCACAGGCATTCTGTAGTGATTTGTTAATATGAAAAATCTGATAGTATTGGCATCATATTTTTTCAAAAGTTCATCAATTGTTAGGAAATTACCTAAAGATTTAGACATTTTTTCTTTGTTGATAGTTACAAATCCGTTATGAAGCCAATAATTAACAAACTTACATCCGTTTGCGCATTCGGACTGGGCAATCTCGTTTTCGTGGTGAGGGAATATTAAATCAGCTCCCCCAGCGTGAATGTCAATTGTTTTTCCTAAATATTTTCTGCTCATTGCGGAACACTCAATATGCCATCCGGGACGCCCTGCACCCCAAGGTGATTTGTAGCCGAATTTCTCATCCTTTTTCCAGAGTGCAAAATCAAGCGGGTCTTCTTTATATTCGCCTACTTCTATTCTTGCACCGCTTTCAAGCTGGTCTATAGGCTGTTTGGAAAGACTGCCGTATTGAGGGAATTTTTTTACTCTGAAATAAACATCGCCGTCTGCTTCGTATGCAAAGCCTTTATTGATTAAGTCTTTTACAATGGAAATCATTTCGCCCAGAGTTTTTGTTGCAAAAGGTTCAATATCGGGCTTTAAGGTATTAAGAGCTTTCATACTTTCAGCGAAAGCCTTGTACCAGTATTGAGAAACTTCTTCAGGTGTTTTATTTTCTTTTTCCGCTTTTTTAAGGATTTTATCGTCAACATCCGTAACGTTTCGGCAATATGTTACATCATAACCCTTAAACTTCAAATATCTGTATAAAACATCCCATGTAATATAACATCTTGCGTGCCCTAAGTGTGCAAAATCATAAACGGTAGGTCCGCATACATACATTTTAACTTTATTTTCTTCAATAGGTTTAAAATCTTCAACTTTATTCGTATAAGAATTATGCAATTTCATATAAAAAAATCCCTCTTTTTTTATAATTTTACTACAAAAATTACACATGTTAACTAATGTAAACAAAATTGTAAAGTACGGCAATTTGATATGTCAAAAATATTTATTAAGTATATACGTAATAGTTGAACAACATGAGGAGATATTCTATGGTAAAACCTGTAAGCGGTGCAAACAACGGAAAAGCCCCTGACGGCTACAACAAAGTTACAATGTATGATGAAAAATCTAAAAAGACTAAGACATATTTTGTTCCGGTCGGGCAAAATTTAACGGTTAACGGCAAGACTTATAATCTTGATAAATCTAAAGGCAGTGAACAAGTTTTTAAAGGTAATGCAGAACAAACTAAATTCAACCTGATGGGACTTGCATTGGAACATATGGATGTAAACCGCGACGGGCGAATTGATACAAAAGATACAGACGGCAATCTCGCAGGTAAAATTAATAAAGATTTAAATAATACGCCATATTATGTAAAACACAATGATATCTTTTCAGATGCCGGAATTAATAAAGGTGAAGGCGGTGTTGTTTTCAGTCTTGACGGAGAGGGACAATTCTTCGGCGTTGAAATTGAAAAGAAAAATGAATAGTTAAAAAGAGGTCTTTAAAGACCTCTTTTTTTTAGCATATCGAAAATTTGAAAAACCGGTTTTACTAAATCCTGCACAGGGCAAACCTCATCAAGTTCAAGTGTTATTGCCGGGATTTGTCTTTCGATGCCTGCATAAGCTCCGAAACTTCCCGGAGTTGGGTAGCCTATGCTGGCTTCAACAGGATAATTTATAATTTGCGAAATCTTTTCCGAAATTTCTTTTGCAGGACCATCATAATTTACTACCTTATACGGAGCATGCAATGTAAGTATTAATTCAGGCTTAAATTCATCAATAGTATCTATAAGAAACCGTGTTTCGATTTCGCTTCCCGCGCTCATACCGCCGAAAAACTCGTTTTTTTCGGTTAATTCCCAATTTTTTGTCGGAAAATTTCTGTTTAAATCAACTCCGTTAGCATTTGTTCTTTTCCCGAGCTGTAAACCGTCAGGATTTAAGCAGGGAATGAATAAGAGCCCTTCCGCATTATTTTTCTTCAAGTATTCATCAATAAGATATTTCCCCTGCGGTTCATCACCATGAAAGACGCCTATAATAAGAGTTTTGCCCTTACCGTCAATAAGTTCTATTTTATTTCCAAGTTTTGTTAATATTGATTTATTCAAAGAGTGCCTCTATAAATTCTTCCGAATTAAATGTTTTTAAATCTTCCATTTTTTCACCGACTCCGACAAGTTTTACAGGAAGTTTAAGCTCTTTTGCAACAGCAAGAATAATTGCACCTTTTGCAGAACCGTCAAGTTTTGTAAGTGCAACCGAGGTTAAATTAACAGCTTCTGTAAACACTTTTGCCTGCTGTAAACCGTTTTGCCCCGTATTTGCATCCAGTACAAGAATGCATTCACGCAATGCATCAGGTGCTTTTTTGTCTATAACAGACTTAATTTTTTTCAATTCTTCCATAAGGTTAAACTTGTTTTGCAGGCGTCCTGCCGTATCAACAAGAATTACGTCGTAGTTTTCTTTTGAAGCTTTTTCTATGGCTTCATAAACAACAGATGCGGGATCGGCTTTATCGCGTCTTACAATATCGGCGCCTGCACGTTTTGACCATATATCAAGCTGTTCTTCAGCTGCTGCACGGAATGTGTCGCCTGCTGCTATAAGAACTCTTTTCCCTTCATTTTTGAATTTATAAGCAAGTTTTCCGATAAGAGTAGTTTTTCCTGCTCCGTTTACGCCGGTTATGAAATAAATGTTAAGTCCGTCTTTATATTCAAGCTTATTGCCGCCTGCATTTTTAAGAACTTTCAAAAATTCGTCTTTAAGATATTTTTTAACCTCCGAAGGTTTAATTTTTGTCTGATTTCGCAGTCTGTCAACGAGTTCGGATGCGTAATTTACACCCAGATCCGCGCTGATAAGCATATCTTCCATATCGTCAAGTACAAATTCCGAGAATTCTTCTTCATTTTCCACAGAATTGACAATATTTCCGACAAGCACCTGTGCAGTGTTGGAAACCGTTTCTTTTAGGTTATTAAATTTATCTTTAAAAAATTCGAACATTTTTAGCCAATTCCGTAATCAACGATTACTTTTGCTAAAATTCCGTTGATGAATGAAGCACTGTCGTCCGTTGAATATTTTTTTGCAAGTTCAAGAGCTTCATCAACAACAACTTTCATTGGAGCGTCTTTTATATATAAAAGTTCAACAATAGCAATTCTTAAAATATCTTTGTCCATTTTTACAAGACGTCCCAAATCCCAATTTTTAGCATATTTTTGAATAATATCATCCACTTCTTTATGATTTTTCTGGAAATATTCGGCAATATCGATTGCATAATTTTTTACGTCATTTTGAGCATCTAAAGTTGTAAATTCTGCAATTTCCAATGCAAGCATAGCTTTTTCCGCAATGTCAATCATCTCGTTAATTCTGCCTGTCATATCAGAAGTCATTGGAAGCGGTACGGGGATATTGGCAGCCCCTATAGGTCTGCTAAGGTTAATTTCCGCATCAGCTTCATAATTGTCAATCTGATCTCTCATTACTATTAATGAACCGAGTGCGGTTTTAAGTTCGTCACTTGCACTGCTCGTCAAAATCCTTACCGATTTTAAAATGATATCTTGTAAATCTTCTTTTGAATAATTTGTTATTTTTTTATCAAATTGGGAAAATAATATAAACGCCAATTCTCTTGCTGCTCTGCGCGCTTGCATATATATACCTCTTTTTCATTTAAATACTTTTACAGGTCTAATGCTAGCATGAAAAATATTTATCTACAAGAAGTTTTGCTGTCGGAAAAAGCATTTTCAAATCCGTTTAATTTGCTTTTAACTGATATAATTTCCTGAATAAGGAGCGAGCATAGATTTTGGCTGTCTTTAATATCATAGTCACAGTTTTCAAGAAGGGTTTGATTAAGCACTTTTGCGACAGTTTCAATTTTGTCAAACTGACATAAAATAACGGAAAGTTCATTTTCAAGTAGTTCAAATTTGTTCTGTTCCATTTTTTCATTCTCCGACAATATTTTAGTATAGCATTGGGATTGTTTTAATATATTACCCAACTGGTTAAATTTTGTTAAATAACTTAATAATTACGAAATGTAACAAAAGATTTACAAATG
>FR900420.1 GCA_000438175.1 Fusobacterium sp. CAG:439
GACGCAACCCCTTATTGTAAAAATGGCACCTCATTTACTAAGGCAAGTGAATGTACGACAAATTACAATTCCATGTGTCGCGTAAAACAGATACAACCCGTAAAATTTTTCTTCTAACTCCAATTGTTCAATAGTATCACAAAATATAAATGAGTTAGAATGCGGCGCCGAATAAATATATTCGGTGCCTTTTTCTGTATCTTTCTGTATATTTATGTTATTATAAATATAGGATTGGTGGTATAGATATGAAAAAAATTTGTATTGTAGGTGGATGCGGACATGTCGGGCTGCCTTTAGGTCTTGTACTTGCCAGCAGAGGATTTGAAGTAACTCTTTTAGATATAAATAAAAATGCGGTTGGTTTGATTAACAGAGGAATAATCCCGTTTCAGGAAGAAGGAGCGGAAGAACTTCTAAAAAAAGAAATTAATAAAAATCTTTTTGTTACGGATGATGCTGATGTTGTAAGAATTCAAGATGTTGTTATATTTATAACCGGTACCCCTGTTGATGAACATCATAACCCGAAAATTCATGAGGTTTTAAATGTTGTGGAGAAATATTTGCCACTAATGAATAAAGAACAATTAATAATTTTGCGCAGTACAATATATCCGGGAACAACGGAAATTATTGAGCAAAAGCTTCAAAAACATTTTAATACCCGTCCAAAACTCGCTTTTTGTCCTGAAAGAATATTGCAGGGTAAAGGTATTGAAGAAATTAAAAATCTTCCGCAAATTGTATCGGCAGTAAGTGATGAAGCAGCAAAAGAAGCATCTGAAATTTTTTCTGAAGTTGCTCCTAAAATTATACGTCTAGAACCTATTGAAGCAGAATTGTCAAAACTTATGCTAAATACCTGGAGATATCTGGAATTTGCGATTGCTAACCAATTTTATATGATGGTTGAGGACAAAGGACTGGATTTTTACAAAATATTTGAGGCAATGAAAGAAGACTACCCGCGCGCCAAAAATTATTGTAAACCCGGGTTGGCGGCAGGTCCTTGTCTTTTTAAAGACACAATGCAGCTTTCTGCATTTTACAGAAACCAGTTTTTTCTGGGGCAGTCTGCAATGCTTGTCAATGAAGGACTTCCTAATTTCTTGGTAAGTCAGTTGGAAAAGAAGCTGGGTTCCCTAAAAAACAGGAAAGTTGCCCTTCTGGGGATGACTTTTAAAGCGAATAATGATGATATCAGAGAAAGTTTGTCGTTTAAGATAAAAAAGGAGCTGGAATTTAAACTTGCAGATGTTTTGCCTTCCGATCCTTATCTAAAAGATACTTATAAACTGGAAGATGCTTTATCTAAATGCGATGCGGTCATACTGGGTGTTCCGCATAATGAATATTTGAATTTAAAAATAGATAAACCTTATGTGGATTGTTGGAATGTTTGGAAATAAGAGGTAATTATAATGAAGATATTAGTCACCGGTTCTGCCGGATTTATATGTGGTTATGTAGTTGAAGAATTATTGAATAACGGTCATGAAGTTGTCGGAATTGATAATTTTTCTAAATATGGAAAAATAAAAAAATCTTATGACAACCATCCTAACTATCATTTTGTAGAAGGTGACGCTAAAGATGTTGACTTAATGAAAAGTTTGGCTGAAGATTGCGACCAAATACTTGCTTGTGCCGCAATGATAGGCGGTATAGCATATTTTCACGAAATGGCTTATGATCTGCTTGCGGAAAATGAGAGGATTATGGCTTCAACTTTCGATGCCGCTATTCACGCTTTTAAACACGGTAAACTGAAAAAAATAAATGTTTTAAGTTCCAGTATGGTTTACGAATGTGCAGATACGTATCCATCCAAAGAAGGTGACGAAAAGCTTATTCCGCCTCCTTTAAGTACTTACGGATTTCAAAAATTGGCGTGTGAGTACTTCTGTAAAGGAGCTTTTGAACAGTACGGGCTGCCTTATACTGTTATAAGACCTTTTAACTGTGTCGGAACAGGTGAAAAGCGTGCTTTGTGTGATAAAGAAATTCTTTCGGGTAATGTAAAACTTGCAATGAGCCATGTTGTACCGGATTTGGTGCAAAAAGTAATTAAAGGTCAGGACCCGCTCCATATTTTGGGAAAAGGAAATCAGATAAGACATTACACTTACGCAGGTGATCTGGCACGCGGTATCAGATTATGCATAGAATCCCCGAATGCACTAAATGAAGATTTTAACTTATCAACCCCTGTTTCAACAACGGTTTTGGAACTTGCCCAAACTATTTGGAAGCGTTTAAATCCGGATAAAGAATTTAAATTTGTAAGCGATGAACCGTTTAAATATGATGTACAAAAGAGAGTTCCCTCTGTTGATAAAGCCGAAAGATTACTGGGTTTTAGGGCGGAAACATCATTGGATGAAATTCTTGATGAGGTTGTTCCCTGGATTGCCGAACAAATAAAAATCGGGGGAATATAAATGGAATTAAAAGAACTGTATGATAATCGTTTTACTAATGTAGACAGAAAGAGAAATGCTATCTGGCGGATATTATGCACTTCTTTTTTTCAAAAATTTATTCCCGAAAGTCATGCAGTTGTTGATATTGCAGCTGGCAGATGTGAATTTATCAATAACATAAAAGCAGCAGAAAAGTATGCTTTTGACTTAAATCCTGCAGTTACGGAATTTGCAGCTCAAAATGTTTGTGCCGTTAATGCAGGCTGTTTCGAAACAGAAGAAAAGCTGAACGGTAAATTGTTTGACACAGTATTTATTTCAAATTTTCTTGAACATCTGGAGACAAAAGACGATGTTGTTAAAATTTTGCATATTTGTTCGAATATATTATCAGAAAACGGACAGATTGTTATTTTGCAGCCAAATATAAAATATGTAAAAGGTGAATACTGGGATTTTATTGACCATAAGCTAGCTTTAACGGATTTATCCGTAATTGAGGCAGGGCAGATATGCGGGCTTAAAGTAAAGAAAGTTATAAAAAGATTTTTACCTTATACAACTAAATCAAAATTGCCGCAGGAACCCTGGCTTGTGTGGCTTTATTTGAAATTAATGCCGTTTTCCGGTTTTTTCTTCGGGAAGCAGTCATTAATAATTTTGGAGAAATAAAAAATGCTTACTATCATCATTCCCGTCTATAACGAGGGGGAAAATATAAAAACTGCGGTTGAGAATATTGAAAGAGAAGTTAAGTATCCTTACGTTATAAATGTAATATATGATTTTGACGAAGATTCAACAATCGAACCTGCAAAAAAGTTAAAAGTAAATCTTGTTAAAAATAAATACGGAAGAGGAGTTTTAAATGCGATTAAAACAGGGCTTGAGGATGTTCAGACTGAATTTGCAATTGTAACAATGGCAGATTTGTCCGACCCGCCGCAGGTTATGAATGATATGATTAACTCTGCCGTAAAGAATAATGCCGATATAGTATGTGCGTCCCGTTACATGTCGGGGGGGGGGCAGCTTGGAGGACCTTTAATTAAAAAACTGATGTCAAAGTTTGCAGGTCTGTCACTGCATTATCTTGCAGGTTTGCCTGTGCATGATGTTACAAATTCTTTTAAGCTTTACAGAAAATCTTTTCTTAATGAAGTTAAAATTGAAAGCACAGGAGGTTTTGAACTCGGGCTGGAACTTGTTGTTAAGGCATTTAAAAGCGGTAAAAAAATTACCGAAGTTCCTACTGTCTGGCGTGACAGGACTGCAGGAAAATCGAATTTTAAGCTTATAGAATGGCTTCCGAAGTATCTTAAATGGTATTTTAAAGCTTTCGGAGGGAAAAATTGTTAAAGAAACGGGATATATTTATCTTATTTTTTATTAATTTAATAATATTTTTTAGTATAGCAGCTTTTTCTAAAATCAACTGTGAAGTTGTTTTGAAAAATCCGCAATTTCAGAGCTATACGGTAAATATCGGACATAAAAAAATTAATACGGATGTTTTAAATGAAGAGCTTCTTGAAATTAAGCTTCCTTACGGAGTATCGGAGTTTAGTATAAATGGTATTAATAAACATCAAATCACAAATATATTTTTAGACGGTAATGAGATTACTTCTCCTGATGAAATTTCAAGCAATCTTTTGAAATTAAAAATAAAAATGTTGTTTAAAGTATTTGGTTTATCATTCGCTGGTTTACTGCTTGAAATTATATTAGCGGCATTATTTTTTATTCCGCAAAAAGATAAATTCTGGGAAAATTTAAAAAACAATAAATCTGTATTTTATATTTCCTGCTTAATATTAGCTGTATTTATTTTATGGAATTTTTATAATGTTTTTCAAAATGCCGTTGATTTACCATTTTGGGATGAGTGGGAAGCGTTGCTGCCGGGACACCTTGATAAACAGATTAATTATAATTGGCTTCTGTCATTTCATAATGAACATAAAATTTTTTGGACACGTTTGTTTTCGTGGATTTTGTATAATTTTGACGGTTGGAATTTAAGGCACCAGATAATTTTAAATTTCTTTTTATATCTGGCATCTATGTTTGTTTTATATAAAATTATTCCTGATAAAAACAGTTTACTGCCTTTATTTTTCATACCTTGCTTTTCTGATGTGTTAATTGAAAATCAAATGACAGGATTTCAGTCCGTGTTTTATTTTATGCTTTTATTTTCTTTTCTTGCGATATATTTTGGTTTTGTAAAAGAAAATAATGTAAAAAATACGCTCTTATTTTCAATATTTGCTGTATGTTCAATGTTTTCAATGACATTCATTTCGGGAATTGCGTTATTTGCTGCATTTATTATAAAGCAGCATAGAATTAATAAAAATCTTATTATTGCCGGATGTATTATTTTGACAGGATTAATTATATTCTTTTCTAATTATAAGCATATTGATGTGCAAATGGAGATAACGACGCCTGATAAGCTTCTTTTCTGGTATTATTATTTAAGAGTTATTTTAAAAGGAATTTTTAATATTTATTTACCTTTTATTTTGACAATGATTGCAGGTATATTGATGATTGGCGGATTTGTAATATCGTATATTCGTCAAAAGGATAAAAATGACTATTATGTTTATTTAGCTTTGATCTTATTATCACTTTTTCTGGTTGCAGGAATTGCTGCAGGCAGGGCTTCGGGCGATCCTTTTCATTCAGTTGCAGGCCGTCATTTAAATGTTATTAATTATTTAATTCCCTGTATATCGGCTTTACTTATGAGATTTAACTATATAAAAGCTGCGCTGATATATTTTCTTATTTTAGTTTTTGGTTTTTCTTCCTGTTACTCTTTTAAAACTTACATTAGTCTGAAAGAGTTCAGAGTTCAAGCTAAACGTGAACTTCTTATGGTTATAAATACAAAACGTGCAGAGCTTACAGTGGGTAAGGTTAATCCCTTTGATATAAAAAAATGTATAACGCGTGCGAAGGAATTGAATGTAAGTTTTTTAAGGGTGATGTAATATGAACAGAAAAATTATCTGGTATTTATTACTTTTTATATTTGTGCTTTTCGGGTTCAGGTTTGGATGTCATGAAGCTTTGCACGGCTTGGATGCTTCCTGGGCTTATGCTTTGAATGATATTCATATTAAAGGATCTTATATATTCGGCAAAGATGTTTTCTTTACATTCGGTCCTTTAGGTTACCTGCTTCAGCCGTTCTGCTGCAGAGAAATAGTAATTCAGGCTTTTATATTTAAACTGGCTATAATAATTGCATTTGTATTTTCTCTTTTCTGTTTTCGTAAACGTAAGAATTCAAATATATTTCTTGCTTTTATTGCGTTAAATTTTGTATGCTTCGGATATGATATGTTTGAATTTCTGGCTGTAATGCTTTCAATGGTTTGTTTGTTTGCAAAAAATCGGGTAAGATATTCTGGTTTAATTCTGCTAAATTTGTTAGCATGTTTTATGCTATTTGCCAAATTTAATATCGGGATAACATGTATTGCAACATTGATATTTACTATAATTGCTTCAAGGTTCAAAAAAGAATTTGTACTAGTATCTTTAACAATTTGGGCTGCAGGTTTATTGTTAATTACATATTTTTATTTTGGAAGTTTGAGTATTTTACTGAACTGGTTTAAGGTAAGCTTTACAATTGCTTCTGGATATAGTGAAGCTATGCTAATGCAGCTCCATGGTTTAAACGTATTCTATCTTGCAGCCGCTTTAACCGTATTAGGTTTGTATTTAAGTTTATGGATTGATGATTATAAAAATAATGCTAAATATTCAAAAGTATTTTTAATACTTTTGCCTTCGATGTTTTTCATGTTTAAATCAGGTTTTGTTCGTGCTGATATGCATATGATGCTCTTTTTTACCTATATTCTTGCTGTTGTACCTGTTTTATATTTCTTTGTCAAAAATGTTTCTGTCAAGAAACTTATAATTATGTATATACTCGCATTAATTCTGCCTATAAGGCATATATCACCAGGATGTGTACTTTCTTTTATTTCGGAATTAAAGCAGGGAAAAGAAATTTATACGACAAATGAATATCTGCTTCCTGCTGACTGGGTCAGAGATACGAATAAGACAAAAATAGAGTTTTTACCTTTTGATTTCGGTTATATTAAAAAGAATAAGATAATTGCTCATTATAATCCTATTTTACAGTTATACAGCGTTTATACACGGGAACTTGACAGGATAAGTGCCGCTGATTATACGGAACAGCAGACAGATTTTATTGTTATTGACCGGAATGAATCAATAGACGGAAGAAATATGATTTTAGATAATCCTGCTACCTGGGATGCTATTCGCGAGAATTATTATGTAAAAGATTTTAAGAGCAATAAAATTCTTCTTGCAAAAAAGACTAAAAGAGTTTCATATACATATAAAACTTTTGAAAAAGGCTTTTATAAATTAAATGAAGATATATTTGTCCCCAAGAGAGCCAAAAAAGCAGTTGTAAATCTTGAGTTGTCACTAATCGGGGGGGGGGCAAACTTTTTGTTTAAACTTTTGCCCTTGTATATGTATATTAATTATAATGATAATGAAACCGTTAAATTACGTGTGGTTAGAGACGTAATGAAGAACGGGATTTATGTAGATGAACTGGTTTTAACTTTAAACGACCTGGATAACTGGTTAAGAGGAAAAGAAACCCTTAAAAATATTAATTCAATAAAATTCTATACTGTGTTACCGTTTTTATATAAGAAAAATATTTTGATTGAATGGCAAAAATGAAAAAATATAATTGGCTTATACTTTTAATATCGACAGTAATCATCTTATTTTTACATACACCTGATGTATTTATAAATAAAATGATGTTTGCAGAGGATGGTGTAATATTTTTTAATCAGGCGCAGCAGTACGGGGTAAGTTCTTTACTCATTCCGTATGCAGGCTACAGTCATTTAATCCTGCGCTTGATCGCTCTAGTTGCATCATTTTTTCCTGTTACAATAATACCTTATATTTATCTTTTGTTTGTAACCGTTTTGCAATTTTCGACTGTATTTTTTACATATAAAATTTTAAAACTCCAAAGCTATAAATACGGTCTTATTATAGCATTGTTTCCGTTACTTGTGCCGGCAGGATGCGAGGTTTATTGTAATCTGACAAATCTTCAATGGCCTCTGGCTTTTTTAACTGCCCTATCTGTTGCCTGTAATTGGAAAAATATCAATAAATATTTATTATGTACGGGACTGTTTTTATTGGCTTTGACTGGACCGTTTTCGGTAATTCTTATACCTGTTGTAATACTCAGAATGTTTGTTTTTAAAGATATTAAAATTAATCTGTTTGCCTATTTATCATATTTTACAGGAACCTTCATACAGCTGTTTGTACTTTTATTCTCTCATCGTGTTCATACCGTTTCTACTACGTTGCAATTATTTGAATACATTCCGATTTTATTTTTTAAACTTTTCTGTATACAATTCTTATCTGTAATAATATTTACAATACTGGTTTTTGCTCTCTATAAAGCTTTAAGAAATTACAAAGAATATTTTCCTGTAATCTCTGTCCTGTATTTAGGCATAATGAATATATTTTCTGCTTTATTTATTTTAAATGGAGCTTCAGGTGATGTTATTCCGGGACGTTATATGTACATTTATTTGACTGCAGTATATCTGATCCCTGTTATAGTATTTAAAAACAATAAAATTTCGGCTTTATTCATAATCTTATTAATATGTTGTTTCCCATACTGCAGATACGAAAATATTTATTGGAATGAATTTATTAAATTTTCTAAATTGCAGAAAGATACCTTTGTTCCGCTTCCTCCTGATTTTAACTGGTACGCAAAATTGACATCGAAAGCAGCAGAAGATGCCCAACCGGATTTTGTAACCGAAGGTTTGACATTCTTTAACCCTTCTGATTTTTGCGCTAAATACACAGGACTAATTATTGAAACTGATAACCCTAAGTACACTAAAGAATTTATGATTTCAGATAAATCTTATGATTATATTAAATATTTTAGATTTTATCATGTAAACGGCACCCATTATAAATCAAATGCTATTATTCCTGCAGTTGACAAAGATATACAGGTAGTTTTACCGCCGAATTTAAAAATTAATTGTTATTGTATAGATTAATATGGTAAAATAAATCCTATGAATGAAAAAAAACAAATATATTATAAATATTTTGAAGATAAAATTCTTCCGTCTGTACAAAATGTTGAAAAATACAGAATTAAACTTATAAAAAAAGTTATTTTGTCATCTTTGTTGTTTTTTATTGCCGGTGCTTTTTTTGCATATATATTTATTATAATAATGCTTAATGATAAATTTAATCCGCTTCTGTTCCCGCTTGTTCTGTTTTGTATGTATGCCTTTATAATAAAGGGCATAATAAATTTTATCCTTGCAGGTAAGGCTTATCAGGAAAAACTTCTTACGGATGTGTTTCCATTATTTCTTACGCCTGTTGCAAATTTTAAGCCTTGGCCGAAAAATTCCAATACCGAAGCCATATTGGATTCACAGCTTTTTCATAATTTTGATACTCAGGAGGATGAAGCGAGTTTTTTCGGATTTTACGGCCGTACAAATATTATAATTTCTAATACCCTGCTTACAATGCCTGTGAAGGGTGTAAATAAGCCGAATATGTTTAAAGGAATATTGATACAGCTTGAATTTGATAAATCAATAAATAATCATGTAATAATGTTTTCAAAAAACGAACATAAATATAATAATTTTCGTCAGGTTAATCCTCATATAGATGATTTAAATCAATATCTTTATGTTTTTGCAAAAAATACTGAAAATATTACTTTCATTAACGAGGAATTCTGGCATGTTATAAAAAGATTTGGAGAAATATATACTGCAAAAGGTTTTGAGTTTTCATATAAAAATAACGTTATTTTAATCGCCATAAGACAAAAAAGACCTATGCAATTCGGTTTTATATTTAAATCTTTGCTTAATGCAAAAAATTACGATGATCTTATTGAAAGATTCATCGTAATTTATGATCTGATAGATGTATTAAACAAAAGTTAAGCTACTTTGTCAACTTTAGGTTTAACTTCAGCAGAAGCTGGCTGAGCCGGTGCAGGTTCTGTAGAAGGAGTTTTGTTATCTTTTTCTTTTTTATTATCTCGTTTCATATATGCATAAGCAGCTGTTCCTGCTGCGGCAATGCCGATGCCTGCACCAATAATAATTTTAGTCCATTTATTTCTGATTTCCTTAGCACCGCCCTCAACCGCAATACCGAATTCACCGACAAGACGTTTAAGTTTTTCAAAATTTCTTCCGTTCATGCCTTTATCAACTTCAAAGACTTCTGTCATATAACGTTCGTTTGCAGATTTACCGCCGTTATAGGCTCCGTTTTCATGCCAATCTATTTTTTGCATAAGACTGTCTCTTACCATTTCAGCATATTTAGAAAGCTTGCCTTCTTCCGGCTTCAAGCCGTAATCTGAAGTTGCGGACATGATAAGTTCTTTAACTTCAGCTGCATTTGAGAACATTCTTTCGGAGTCAATCGCATTCCCTAACTCTTCCCCTGCTTTTCCTGCTAATTTTGCGGGGTCTATTTTTAAGTCTTCTACACTTCTGAGATAAGCATGCTGCGTCAAGTAACCTCTTGTTGCGGCGATAAAGTCTGGAGCTCCGCCTGTTTTTGTTGACATAACAGGAGTACCTGCCGCGAAAGATTCCAACGGTGTAATTCCGCAGGGTTCAAATCTTGATGTAAATATTGAATAAGTTGCACAACCGACAAGTCTGTTAGGGAAATAGCCGTTAACGTAGCAGGCATTACCTTTATAAATACCGCCGTCAAGTTCTTCTATTTGTCTGATTATGTCTTTTACCCATTTGTAGTCTCTTGCATCTTCTTCCCAGACACCTGCTCCGACTATTAATTTGGTATGTTTTTTTACTTCTTTATCAACATTAGGGTCTTTTAAGAAATCCAAAAATGCCTGGAATGTTGAAGGGTAACCTTTCTGCGGGTCAGGACGCCCCCAGCCCATCATAAGCATATCGCCTTCTTGGTATTTAGATAAATGACCGACTACACTTGCATTATTTTCTGCAATCTGTTTATTCGTAAAAAACATTTGGGTAATACCTTGTGGTCCGCCATTTTCATAAGCTTCACCTAAAGCATTCAATAACCATTTAGTATTTGATTTTTTTGCATTTAAAATTTCTTCAATATTATCCGAAACCAGTTTTCCGGCCTCATCATAAACGGGCTTGTATTCATATGTTGTGAAACCTTTTTTCAGCTTTGTTATACCGTTTATGTTATTTCCCTGACAGAAGTTTGCCGATGGATCATTTAGTCTTAAATTTGCCGGAGTACTGCCGTTTGTAATATCAATTGTTTTTACTTCCGCAAGTTTAGTTGTCAAAAATTGTGCAATATCAGGAGTTTCCAAAGATTTCATTTCTTTTCCGTAATTCACAGATACTGTACCGCAGGTCATATTTTTTGAGTTAATTTTAGTACCTGCAATCGGTGTCATTGATATATTAAATGTACGTATATCATTCACGCTGTCAACGTAATCATCGATGAAATTGTCCATAAACGGACGCAAAATCTGATAGACGTATCTTTTGTCTTCTTTGGTTGCATTTGCCCAGTTCGCCTCTATTTTCCGTAATTTTTCAACCTGCTTGTGTTTGTTCAATGTATCAACGTCTTCTTTTCTTGCTACCATTCTGAAAAATTCAAACGGGTTACTTTCCGCGCCCTGATAATCTCTTCCCGGGTTGTGGAACGTTCCGTGAATTTTTAAGCCGTTATAGTATTCATTACCGAAGTGTGAAGCATCAGCAATGGCATTCATAGTCATAAATGCAGGTCTGTCATGAAGCCAGATGTTACTTGGATTATAATATCCGTGAGCTTCTGTATTCAGTTTAGGCAAAATTTCTACAAATGCTTTGTTATTATGCGCATAAGCCACATTGGTGCTGACAAGCTCTCTGCCGCCATTTGGGCTGTAAGCTCCTGTTGAATAAGAACCTGTTGTTCCATAGGCTCCGTATGCATTATAGCCTTTACCGCCTGCACCATAAGCCGTATCTAATTTTGCAAGCTCTTCCGTATGAATAAAATATGCAGCATTTCTTTCTTTTACTTCAGGTGCAGCATTAATTTTAGATTTTATGGCTTTTATCTGATTTTTAACTTCTTCTGTATTTAACTTTTCATTGTATGCAGTATCAATTCTTTTTATGATGTCTTCTGTATCTAATATTTCATTAATTTCTTTATTAATTTTTGTTTCTAATTTATTTTTATTTGGTTTACTTCCGTCAGTAAGTTTTCCGTCTTCTTCCTCTGCTTTTTGCAGTTCTTGTTTGTATTTTTCTCGAACCTGAGCAGTAATTTCATCTTTGATAGGTTTAGTTACTTCATTAAGTAATTTTTTCTTATAGTTATTAACAGGAATTTCTGCCGTATCTGCAATATCTACGGCTCTGAAAAGTCTGTAAGGAATTGTTTCAACTTTTGTAATTGACGTTTTAGAAGGAGTTACAAATGAACCTTGCACCCCTGAATCTTCCAATCTGATAATGCCTGATTTACCGTTATCATCAGGTTGCAGCCTGATTGCATATGCAAGTTCTTCGCCTTCTTTAAGCTGCACTCTTTTGGCAACTTCTTCCAGAGTTTCGTTTTGCTTTGCAGAAATAAAACTGTCTGCGGGGTAGCTTTCATTGTAAATTCCATGTTTATTTTTTGTAAGTTTTACAACAGTAACACCCCCGTCACCGTTATTATAACTGTGATACGGTGCAAAGTCTCTTACGTCAGCCCCTTCTTTAATTCTCCAACTAGCAGGTCCTTCTTGTGCAACAACCCCAAGACCGCCACGGTCATAAGCTTTTACACCGAACCTTTTATTTTCTGGAGCATAAGACGCGAATTGATGAATGTTCTTGTCATTCCCGGTAAAACTTAAAATAACGCCTGGCATGGTCCGGGGGGGGGGCACACTCATAGCAACCGGCATGGTTTGATTGTTAGATTCTACTTTGTCATTTCTCTTGATACTGTTTGCCCTGATCGTTTGGGGCATAACTGAATAAACACGCATATTTACACCTACATCCCGTTTTATAATATATATACTACTTATTAAGAATTAGCAGAAACTTTTTCCCTGCTTCTATAGTAAAATGCTGACATGTTTTTTTTCAACAGTAATATGCTGATTTATTAAGAAATATTAAGTAAATTTTTTTCAATAATTAAGGTTTTTTTATCAGATTTAAAGTAAGATAGTAACAACAGTTTGAAAAGGTGAATTAATGGACAGATTTTTTGGATTATTGGGAATTGTTTTGATATTCGGGATAGCTTACTTAAT
>FR900421.1:0-30417 GCA_000438175.1 Fusobacterium sp. CAG:439
CTTTTTTATTTATATATAATTATTGAATTAATCTTTAGCTACAACACCTGATTTTTCAATAATTTCTTTTTCGATATTAGCAGGAACTTGTTCATAACATTTGAATTCCATAGAGAATGTACCGCGTCCCTGAGTTTTTGAACGGATATCAGTTGCATAACCGAACATTTCTGCAAGAGGAACGATAGCATTAATCTTTTGAATTCCTGTTCCTTCAATAGGTTCCATACCTTCTACACGACCGCGGCGAGAAGAAATATCACCGATAATATCACCTGTGTTTTCTTCCGGAACTTCGATTTCTACTTTCATCATCGGTTCTAGGATACAAGGTTTAGCTTTACGGCAGCCTTCTTTGATAGCCATAGATCCGGCAATTTTGAATGCCATTTCGGAAGAGTCAACTTCGTGGTAAGAACCGTCATAAAGTTCAACTTTAACGTCAATCATCGGGAAGCCTGCTAAAATACCGCCTTCAAGAGCTTCTTCCATACCTTTTCTTGCAGGTTCGATGTATTCTTTAGGAATAGCACCGCCGACAATTTTGTTTTCGAATACAAATCCGGCATTTTCTTCTGCAGGAGCAATTCTGATTTTAACGTGACCGTATTGACCTTTACCACCTGATTGACGGATGAATTTAGAATCCTGATCAGCATTGCCTCTGATAGTTTCTCTGTATGCAACCTGAGGTTTACCTACGTTAGCATCAACTTTGAATTCTCTTAAAAGACGGTCAACGATGATGTCTAAGTGAAGTTCACCCATACCGGAAATAATTGTCTGACCTGTTTCAGTATCAGATTTAACACGGAATGAAGGATCTTCTTCAGCAAGTTTTTGAAGAGCGATACCCATTTTATCCTGGTCAGCTTTAGTTTTCGGTTCAATGGCAACTGAAATTACAGGTTCAGGGAAAGTCATTCTTTCCAAGATAATCGGAGATTTTTCATCACACAATGTATCACCTGTTGTTGTATCTTTCAAACCGACAGCCGCACAGATGTCGCCTGCATAAACTTCATTTTCTTCAATTCTCTGGTCAGCATACATTTGAACCAATCTTGAAATACGTTCTTTTTTGCCGTTAGTAGCGTTAAGAACGTAAGAACCTGAAGTCAATTTTCCTGAATATATTCTCAAGAATGTTAAACGTCCGACATAAGGGTCTGTCATAACTTTGAAAGCAAGAGCTGAGAACGGTTCATCATCAGAAGAATGTCTTTCAACTTTAGTTCCGTCTTCCAATTCACCTTCAATAGCTTTTACGTCAACCGGAGAAGGCATTAATTCAACGATTGAATCTAACAATAATTGAACACCTTTGTTTTTGAAAGCAGTACCGCAGGTTACGGGAACGATTTTGTTATCGCAAACTGCTTTTCTTAAACCGGCTTTTAATTCTTCAACTGTTAAAGATTCAGGATCTTCAAAATATTTTTCCATTAAAGCATCATCATTTTCGCAGATAGCTTCAACAAGAGCTTCTCTGTATTCTTTAGCCTGATCAGCCATATCAGCCGGAATATCTTCAACCTTAATATCAGTACCTAAATCGTTTGTATAAATGTAAGCTTTCATTTCAAACAAGTCGATAAGACCTTTGAATTGATCTTCAGCCCCGATAGGTAATCTGATAGGATGAGCATTTCCGCCCAATCTGTTTCTGATTTGGTCAACTACACGATAGAAGTTAGCGCCTGTTCTGTCCATTTTGTTAACAAATACCATACGCGGAACTTCATATCTGTTAGCCTGTCTCCAAACAGTTTCAGATTGAGATTGAACACCGCCTACAGCACAGAATACTGCGACAACGCCGTCTAATACACGTAAAGAACGTTCAACTTCGATAGTAAAGTCAACGTGTCCCGGAGTATCGATAACGTTAATCTGATGTCCTTTCCAGGAAGCTGTTACGGCAGCAGATTGAATTGTAATACCTCTTTCACGTTCCTGTTCCATAAAGTCAGTAACAGCAGCACCATCGTGAACTTCACCGATTTTATGAGTTTTACCTGTGTAAAACAAAATACGTTCAGTAGTAGTGGTTTTACCGGCATCAATGTGAGCGGCAATACCAATGTTTCTGATTTTTTCTAATGGAGTTTTTCTTGCCATTTTTTTGTTTTCCTTTTTATATTGTGTACATCGCTATTATAATTTTAGCCTCATGAAAATTATCACACAAACAAATATTTTTACAAATGGATTTGTTGATATTTTACATATTTGCAATATAATTAGGATTATGAAAACACAGGAAAAAGATTTAATCACGGCTGAAATTGTAAAAGAAACGGATTTAAAACATATTGCGATAATAATGGATGGGAACCGCCGCTGGGCAAAAGAGAAAAATTTACCGTCGGCAGTCGGTCATAAAAAAGGAGTAGATGCGTTAAAAGCAACTCTTAGAGCGTGTAAAGATTTCGGGATAAAATATCTTACGGTATATGCATTTTCAACCGAAAACTGGAACAGAAAAAAAGAAGAAGTTGATTTTTTAATGGAACTTCTTGCAATAACTTTACAAAACGAGCTTGCAGAAATGCATTCGGAAGGTGTTGTAATTTCATTCATTGGCGATACAACAAAATTAAGCGATAAATTACAAAAAATCCTTAAAAATTCCGTTGAAACAACAAAAAATAACAGCGGAGTTCATCTTCAAATTGCGTTTAATTACGGCGCAAGAGATGAAATTGTTCACGCTGTTAAATCTATAGTTTCAAAGGGCATAAATCCTGATGAGATTACTGAGCGTACAATTTGTGATAATCTTTATACACATGGAATTCCCGACCCTGATTTGCTGATCAGAACAGGCGGTGAAAAGAGAATTTCAAATTATCTTTTATGGCAGATTGCATATTCGGAAATTCTTGTAACAAAAGAGTACTGGCCTGAATTTGACAGAAACTCGCTTGCACAAGCGGTTGAGGAATTCAAAAACAGACAGAGAAGATTTGGGAAATAGTAAAATGAAAATAGTTTTTGCAACGGGCAACGCGCATAAATTAAAAGAAATACAGGAAATAGCCTGTAATACAGGAATTGAATTTATTTTACCGTCTGACGGTTTTAACCCTGTTGAAAACGGTGAAACTTTTGAAGAAAATTCATATATTAAAGCTAAAGAAGCGGCACGCGTAAGCAAAATGATATCACTTGCAGATGATTCTGGCTTATGTGTTGAAGCTCTTGACGGAGCACCCGGAATTCATTCCGCAAGATATGCCCAAACACCGCAGGCACGGATTGATAAGCTTCTCGCAGCACTTGAAGGTTTTGATAATCGCAAGGCTAAGTTTGTATGTGCTATGACACTTGTTGATGCCAATGGAGATATTCTGTTTCAGACGCGCGGAGAATGCCATGGGGAAATTGCTTATAAACAATCGGGTACAAATGGTTTCGGTTATGATCCTGTATTTCTTGTCAAAGAAATTAAATATAAAAAAACAATGGCCGAAATGTCAGAAGATGAAAAAAACAATATTTCGCATCGCGGCAGAGCTTTACGAAAAGTGCTTGAGTTTTTGAGAAATAGATAATTTAATTGTCGGGTGCAGCGGCACGCTCCCCCCCCCAAAAAAAAAGACCGGCGTGAAAAGATTTTCCGGTCTACAAAAAGATTCGATTTATAAAACTGTTAATTATTTAGCATACAATACAGCTCTTGCCGCAACAGAACTTGGCAGAATTGTCTGATCATAAAATACTACAGGATAAACATCAGTAGGACTTTTTGATTGACAATTATCACCTGTAGCACCTGAATTATCGCATTTTACAAATTTGTTAGGAGCCTTAACCCCGTTCACATCAATGAAACCATAACAAGGTCCACCAGATTTTGTGTCATCTTTAGTACACGCTGTATTGTTTGCAGGAAATGTAAACATAATACCGTCATTAAAAAACAGTGTAATATTATTTGCTGTTCCTGTAGTAGTTTGTGCTGTTCCTCCTACACCGCCTGAAGCTCCTGATACTGCATAATTACTTGTTCCGTCCGAACCTTTAAATGCTCCGGATTCACATCTGACAATATTCATTCTTGAATTAAACAGAGCAGCTATAGAATTTGAAGGATAAGCACAAGTACTTGCAGCAGTAGAATCTGCCAAATTCCAGTCATCCAATGCCACATTAAGTGTCACAGCCTGTGATATTGCAGATAAAGCTTTTTTATAAGCCGCTTTGTATTGCGCCCCTTGTGTTGAATTCATCAATGTAGGCATAGTCATTGCAGCTACGACCCCGATAATACCCAGTGTAATTAAAACTTCCGCAAGCGTAAAGCCCTCTCTTACTCTCATGTTTGATAATCTCATAATCATTTCCACCTTTCGTAATTTGTATACATGGGCATTATACGATATTTATATCAATTTGTCAAGATTATTGATATAAATATCATTATATAAGATTAAACTTAACTATATACTTTAGTAGAGGTTTAATATGTCTTTAGATAAAGAAATTCTTGGAAAGAAAATCAAGCAAATACGCATAGAAAAAGGAATTTCACAGGAAAAACTTTCTGAAAAAATTGATATTTCTCCCAGACAAATGTGCACTATTGAAAACGGAAATTCGTTCCCATCTATAGAAACCTTTATCAAAATTGCAGAAATACTTGAAATAAATATCAATGATTTTTTTAATCTAACACCTGAAACAAATGACAAACTGCGCAGAGATATATATAATCTTATCCAAACCTCTACTATTCAAGAATTACACCTGATTAAAGATATAATTTCAGCTATCCAGAATAACAGAAAAGAACGGGTATAAACATTCGGGGGATTTTATAATATTTTTGTTGACATGGGGTCATGTTTAATAGTAAAATAATTGTGTTGCAAAAACAACACAACAATCATTTACCAGTAAATCAGACAGGGAGAGACAATGAAAAAAAATATAATAATATTTTTGTCGGTAATTATTGCCGCAATATTAATAAGGTTCGGATTTTCAATGTTTTCAAATTTTATGCAGGGCAAAGCCATGAAAAACAAACCGGCGCCTTCAGTAACTGTACAAGAGATTGAAAATCAAAGTGTTATAAGAAGTTTTGAAGCTCCCGGAAGAGTTGTTTCAAAATACAGAGTTGATGTTTTAGCGCGTATTTCAGGCTATTTACAGAAAAGTTATTTCAAAGAGGGAGATTACGTAAAAGCAGGACAGGTTTTGTTTTTAATCGAGCCTGCGGAATACTCAAATGCGGCTAATGTTGCCGGAGCAAACGTTAAAAATCTGACAGCACAGCTTACTTATGCAGAAAAACAGCTTGCACGTGCAGCCGAACTCGTGAAAAAAGATTATATTGCAAAAGCACAGTATGACCAGCTTTTATCTCAAAGAGATGCTTTAAAGGCACAGCTTGCATCTGCACAGGCTTCTTACAACGACGCCAACAGAAATCTGGGTTATACCCATGTAAAATCACCCGTTGACGGTAAAGTCGGGATAATTAATGTTACCGTAGGGAACTATGTTTCTCCTACATCAGGTGCTCTGACTACGATTAACAGCACAAATCCTATATATGTAACTTTCCCGATTGACTCAAACGATTTTCAGGCATTGTCAAATGCTGATAAAGCTAATAACAAAAACAGAAAAGTTGAACTTCTTCTTTCAGGCGGTTCAAAATATTCACTTACAGGCGTACAGGACTTTCAAGACAACAAAGTAGACCAGTCTACAGGCACTGTTACAATGAGAGCAACTTTCCAAAATCCGAATAATCAGCTTATTCATGGAGAATTCGTTACGGTTAAACTATATTCCAATAACCCTGTAGATGTACCGGTTGCTCCAGTAACGGCAGTTCTTGAAAATCAGGCGGGAAAATATGTTTACAAACTTGATGAAAATGACCTTCCTCAGCTTACTTACGTAAAAACAGGCGAACAAAACGGTCATAACTGGATTATTAATGAAGGTCTTAAAAAAGGCGACAGAATTATCACGGAAGGTTTACAAAAAGTTACCCCGGGTAAACCGATTAAAATCGTTTCTGAAGAAGAAATGCAGAAAATAAAAAAAGAACAGGTTACAGAAAACAAAAAGAAATAAACTTTAAAGGGATATAATGGAAAACGAAAAACAAGGCAATTTATTTATAAAACGCCCGAAACTGGCTATAGTAATATCACTTGCAATAATGCTTGCAGGTATGTTGATGATTACGGCGCTTCCTCTGGAAGAATACCCTTCAATCACACCCCCGCAGGTAGTTGTAACGGCAACTTATGCCGGTGCAAGTTCTGACGTTGTTGAAGATACTATTGCGGCTCCTGTTGAAGCGCAATTGAACGGTGTTGAAGATATGATTTACATGTCCTCAACATCACAAAACGGACAATATCAGCTCACGTTGTATTTTGAAATCGGGTCAGACCCGGATATGGCGGTTGTTAACGTTCAAAACCAGCTGCAACTGGTTACCCCGCGTCTGCCGGAAGAAGTAAAAAGGTACGGCTTATCTGTAAAAAAATCAACGGGCGGTCCCGGTTTAATGATGATTTCCGTAAACTCGCCAACACACACTTATGACTCTTTATACATCGCAAACTATGCATCTATATATATTAAAGATGAGCTTGCACGTATTAAAGGGGTAGGTAAAGTTGCGGTATTCGGATCTTCCGATTATTCTATGAGAATTTGGCTTGATGCTACGAAAATGGCAAACCTCGGAGTTTCAGTTTCCGAAGTTAATGCCGCAATACAAGCCCAAAATACACAGGTTCCCGCAGGCGACCTCGGTGTGGAACCAATGAAAAATAAGCAGATGATTAAGCTTACAATGAGAACTAAAGGAAGATTAAAAGATGTTTCCGAATTTGAAAATATAATTGTTCGATCAAAAGCTGACGGTTCTCAAATCAAGCTTAAAGATATTGCCAGAGTTGAGCTCGGTGCCGAAAGTTACTCTTATTTCTCACGTATCGGCGGCAAAGATTCAGCTATTATTTCAATAAGCCAGCTTCCTGAAGCTAACGCTATCGATCTTTCAAATAAAATCAGCGCAAAAATGAAAGAACTCAGCAAAAGCTTTCCTCAAGGTATAGAATATAAAATTCAGCGTGATGAAACTGAATTCGTAAGAGAATCAATTAAAGAAGTTATAAACGCAATAGGTTTGGCGATTGTTCTTGTCGGTATTGTAACTTATATGTTTCTCGGCAGCGGCAGAGCGGCGCTTATTCCTTTCTGCGCAATTCCCGTTTCATTAATCGGTGTGTTTATATTTATGAATATACTGGGATTTTCAATAAATCTTTTAATTTTGTTTGCGCTGGTTCTTGCCGTAGGTCTGGTAGTAGATGATGCCATCGTTGTACTTGAAAATACGCAAAGACACATTCAGGAAGGTAAAAATCCGGTTGATGCAACAGAAATTACTATGAAAGAAGTATTCGGCGCCGTACTTGCAACTTCTTTAGTATTAATGGCTGTATTTGTTCCAGTATCGTTTATGTCAGGAATTACGGGGCAGATGTTTAGACAGTTTGCATTATGTATCGCATCATCAATAGGTTTATCAACTTTAGTTGCTTTAACTCTTGCTCCCGCACTTTGTGCAATGATACTGAAATCAGGTGAAGAAAAGGCAGACTTTGAATTTATACAAAAATTCGACGACTGGTTTAACAGCATAAGAGATAAGTACCTCGAAGGCGTAAAAATCTTTATTAATTCACCGATGCTTACAATAAGCCTTTTTGCAGGGATTGTTTTGTTTACAGCCGGAATGTTTTATCTTATTCCGAAAGGCTTTTTGCCAACGGAAGATAAAGGTGCAGTATTTACCCAAATTCAGCTTCCCGACGGTTCGTCAGCCTCAAGAACAGAAATGGTTGCAACTGAAGTTGAAAACAGAATTTTAAATATAGACGGGGTTGACACAACTATTAACCTTGTCGGTTATTCGGGAGAAAATACTGCACTCATAGTTGCACAATTAAAAAATTGGTCTGAACGTAAAAGCAAAGACCAGTCAATGCAAAGTATTTTAAGCAAAATAAAAAAAGAATTTGCGAATTACCCGTCAGCGACAGTAGCATCATTCTCCCCGCCTTCAATCTCGGGGTTGGGTATGTTCGGCGGATTTGAATATCAGCTTTTGGATAAGGGAGACAGAAGCCCTCAGGAACTTTATCAGGAAGCGCAAAAACTTATCGCAGAGGCAAACAAAAGTCCTGATTTCCAGATGGTTTATACATCATTTACCGCTGACTTACCGCAATTGCTTATAAAAGTTGATGAAGATAAAGCACTTGCACAGGGTGTAGATATATCGGAAATTTACAGTGCACTGTCAGGCTATTTCGGAAAATCTTACGTCAACGACTTTAACAAATACGGACGTGTATACCGTGTTTATTTACAGGCAGATTCCGAATTCAGAGAAAAACCCGCAGATATTGACAAGATATATGTAAAAAATAAAGCCGGTACTATGGTTCCTTTATCGGCTGTAGTAACCGTAAGTAATATTGTAGGTCCTTACAGCTTAACCAGATTTAATATGTACCCTTCAATATTAATCAACGGGCAGGCGCGTAACGGAGTAAGTTCAGGGCAGGCTATGAGTACCATGGAAAATCTGTCTGCAGAAGTTCTGCCGAAGGATATGGGCTATGCATGGTCAGGAAGTTCGTTACAGGAAAAAGAATCAAGCGGACAAATCGGTCCTATCCTTGCAATGTCACTTGTATTCATATATTTATTCCTCGTAGGACTTTACGAAAGCTGGATGCTTCCGATTGCAGTACTTTTAATCTCTCCTGTTGCACTGGTTGGAGCACTGTTCTTCCAGTATGTTTCAGGGTATTCACTTGACCTTTATTCGCAGATCGGTCTGGTAATGTTGATCGGCTTATCTACAAAGCAGGCAATTTTGATTATCGAATTTGCGAAAGACGCACATCAGTCAGGAATGGGAATTAAAGAAGCCGCTTTACAGGCAGCCAAATTAAGATTTAGGGCTGTAATGATGACAAATATAGCATTTATTCTCGGTCTGTTACCGCTGGTATTTGCAAAAGGCGCCGGTGCCGCAAGCCGAAATTCCGTAGGTATGACTGTATTCGGCGGAATGATGGCTGTTGCATTTATCGGAACATTTTTAGTTCCCGCATTTTTCGTTCTTGTTGAAGACTTAAAAATTTATATCGCTCAAAGAGCAAAAAACATCAAAAAAAAGGATAATTAAATGTTAAAAAAAATAATATTATTATGCTTAATAACAGGTCTTACGGCTCAATATTCTTTTTGTCAGGATATAGGAAACGAAGTTAATGAAAAAGAATATCCCGCTGCGGAAGCTGTTCTGCCTAAAAAGACAGATAAAGCCGATTTTATAATAGAAGGTTCTGTTGAAAAGAATATTGATATGACCCTCGACAAATGTATTGAACTTGCTTTGGGCAACAATCCGCAAATAAACGCGGCATTCCATGATATTTTGGCATCAGATGCAAGAATAAAACAGGTTTGGTCAAACTACTTTCCGCAATTAAGCTGGCAGACCGGTTATACAAGAATAAAACAATTACAGTTATCTGATGCTTTAGGCAGAAATCTTACATTTAATTATTATATACTGGGTCAGGTGACATTGCAGCAAATGTTATATGACTTCGGCGTAACACAAAATCAGGCAACAATAAAACGCTTAGATTATGAAGCTTATAAAACAACACTCGGTGCAACTATTAACGAGGTAATATATCAGACAAAAGATGCTTACTACAATTTATTGTATGCATTTGAAAATAAAAGAGTTGCGGAAGATACGGTTAACAAGTTTGAAATGTTTTACAATCAGGCAAAAGCATTTTATGAAATAGGAATGAACCCCAAAGTTGATGTTACCATTGCTGAGGTTAACCTGAGTAATGCAAAATTACAGCTAATTCAGGCTGATAATGCAGTAAACTTGGCTGTGGCAAGATTAAATAACGTTATGGGAGTTCCCTTTATTGACAAATACAATGTTCAAGAACGTTTAAAGTATCAGCCGGTTGATATTACTTTCAACAAGTCAATAGAAATAGCAAGGGATGCAAGACCAGAATTAAAGCTTGCCGAACTTAAAGTAGAGAGCGCAAATCAGACCTTAAAACTCGTAAAAAAATCATACTTCCCGACATTATCGGTTGAAGGTCAATTGCAGATAGGCGGTAAAAGCTGGACAAACAACTACGGTTATAATCTTGGCGGATATTTAAACTTCCCGACCATAAACGGAATGCTTATCAAAAATGAAATTAAGGAAGCAAGATATTTGTATGACAAAGAAATTGCCAATGCAAAAAATACACAAAACCAGATTTATCTTGAAATTCAAAACGCATACTTGCTTCTTGAAGAAAAGAAAAATCAAATGCCCGTTGCAATGCTCGGAGTTAAACAGGCAAAAGAAAACTACGAGCTTTCATACGGCAGATACCGCGTTGGCGAAGCCAATCCGACAGAACTTAAAGATGCACAAATTAACTACCAGCAGGCTCAATTAAGCTACTATAACGCATTGTACCAGTACAATTCGGCAAAAGCATCTCTTGAAAAAGCAATAGGCAAAAATTTAACTGCAAATGCAAGCGATATAATTGAATTAGGGAAATAAATTATTTCTTTAACAAATGTTAACAATATGCCTTCAAAAAAAGCAATTTTTTTTGAAGGCTATACTTTATATATATGTAAGAGATAAATAAAGAGAGAGAAAAGAAAATGTTACCGACAACAGCAGAATCAAATAACAATACAGGCGGCAACGGCCAATTCGGAGCTTTAACAAGAAAGCGGACAAGAAAAGTTGAAGCAAAAGAATTTAATATAGAAGATTACAACTATCTTGCTCAAAAAGACAGAAGAATGCGTTTTAATAATTCAAAAGACCCGATTTATTACGTATTTGATGTAATCGAAAACAGGCCAATCTCAACTCTGGCAAAAGAATTTGTAAAAGATTCATTCTTTGAAGCAGTAAACTTTGTATCACAAGTCGTTAGATAATCAATAGGAAATTAGGAAAAAAGGAATAGCAAAAAAAGATGTTTTTTAAAGCATCTTTTTTTTTTTGCTATAATAATCTGGGAAAAAGAAAGGGTGTGCTATGAAAGAAAGAATTGTATCAGGAATGAGATCAACAGGGAAATTACATCTCGGACATTATCTGGGTGTAATACAAAACTGGGTTAAGCTGCAGCATGAATATGAAAGTTATTTCTTTGTAGCTGACTGGCACGCTCTTACAACCAAATACGATAAAACAGAAAATTTAAAGCAGGATGTAAAAGACGTTGTAATCGACTGGCTTGCATGCGGAATTGATCCGAATATTTCCACTATTTATGTACAGTCTTTAGTTCCTGAAATTGCGGAATTAAATATTTATTTGAGTATGGTAACCCCGCAAAACTGGGTGGAACGCGACCCGACTTTAAAAGATATGGCAAAAATTCTTCGGACAAAAGAAGGGGCAAATTCTCAAATAAGCTACGGTCTTATGGGTTATCCCGTTTTAATGAGTGCAGATATAATGATGTTCAATGCAACAGCAGTTCCTGTAGGAATTGATCAGGTTGCGCATATTGAGATAACAAGAGATATTGCAAGACGTTTTAATAACATATACAAAACGGAATTTTTCAAAGAGCCTAAACCGCTTCTTAACCACTGTTCGCTAATTTGCGGGCTTGACGGTAACAAAATGGGCAAATCTTTCCAAAATGATATTAAAATCTCCGACACGGAAGAAGTTACAGCTAAAAAAATAATGAGTGCCATTACTGACAGAAGCAGAATGAGAAAAGATGACCCGGGACACCCCGAAGAATGTGAAGTTGCATTCAAATACTGGAAAATATTCGGGACCGAAGAACAGGTAGGAAACGTAAAATGCGAATGTGAAAAAGGATTGCGCGGCTGTGCGGACTGCAAAAGACAGCTCGGAGCATTAATTAACGAAAAATTCGCCCCGATAAGAGAAAAACGCCGCTACTATGAAGCTCATCCTGAAGAAGTTCAAAAAATTATTCAGGAAGGTTCCGAAAAAGCACGAATTGAAGCACGCAAAATTTTAAATGAAGTAAGAAATATTATAGGAATGTACTAAAGCATCAGGCAGACACAATGATAAACGGAGTAGTTGTGTCTGCCTGCAATCCGCGACTATGACTTTGCCTGCGGGTTTTAAGTTTTTATTAAGCTGTTTCATAAAAATAGCCGCTGTTAACGGCCAATCTCATATTTGGTAAAAGGTTAATGTGTGTGTAGGAGAAAATAAAGAAAAAGAAAATGGTTTATACTTTATGTATTCCACAAGCGCAGATATCCTAAACATATATATAATATATATTTACAATTGTTAATATGTCATCTCCCAATTGTCATTAAGGATTTTACCAAAACATCCGATACCGTCGGTACCTGAAGGAAAGGGTGAGTTTAATTTGTTTTTTCTCAGGATGCGTTAAATTTGTTTTCTCTTAGGGTTTTTAAATCTGATCCGTTGCATAATCCTTCTTTTCTGCAATAAGGATTACCGCTGACTTCATCTACGGTACCATCCATGAAATAATACATTCTGAATAAATCCCTGCCAACAATATTAGGTCCTTTCAAGCCGTTTACATCAACTACAAAAGCACCATAGTAATATGTTTTATCATTAACTGTTCCGTTATATTTGGAAGCATAATCAATGAAGACACTGGCACCGCTTGCAAGTACTACAGACGCACCATCCCAACCGCGTCCCAGAGTTACCGCTGCACCATTCATATTCTTATATGTTTCTGAAAAACATGGTTCTTTAAGGTCTTGTCCGCAATCAGACACTACTTTAAGATATTTTTTCATAAAATTTTGTGTTTCTTCAACACTTGTTAGACCTGCTTCACGCAAATCTATCGCATTTTTGTCGGTCATATATTGTAAAAATGCCTGCTGCATCTCGTTATAAACCTTATGCAGCTGTGTAACATAAGTTTTTCTCTGGTGATTTTGCATCAATGAAGGTACAGTCATCGCAGAAATAACACCAATTATACCTAACGTTACAAGAACTTCTGCTAAAGTAAATGCAGGAGTTGAGCTTAGATTATGCCCCCCCCCCGAATTTCAAAATTTAAAAATCTTTTCATAATCTGCTCCTTATATTCTACATTATCATTTTAACACGTATTATGAGAAGTTTCAATATAATTGCAATATAAGTTTTTTTCAAGTAAAATGTTCTTATAGATAGAAGGGGTATGCAATGAGGATTGAAGCTAAAAACCTGATTAAAATATACGGCGACAGAAGCGTTGTAAATGACGTTTCTTTTGATATCAATAAAGGAGAAGTTGTTTGTCTGTTAGGTCCGAACGGTGCAGGAAAAACTACAACGTTCTATATGGTTGTAGGACTTGTAAAACCAAATAAAGGACATATTTTTCTAGATGGAGAAGATATTTCCTGCTGGCCGATGAATGAACGCGCAAAAGCAGGTATAGGATACCTTCCGCAGGAAGCTTCAATTTTCAGAAAATTATCTGTTGAAGATAATATTAAACTTGTACTTGAGATGAATGACAAATTAACAGTCAATGAGAAAAAAAGAAAGTTAGAAGAACTTTTGACAGAATTCGGGATTTTAAGATTACGTTCATACGCTGCTGTTTCACTGTCAGGCGGAGAAAGAAGAAGGGTAGAAATTGCAAGAGCACTTGCGGCAAGCCCTGATTTTATGCTGCTTGACGAACCTTTTGCAGGTATTGACCCTATTGCAATCGGAGATATCAAAGACAATATAAGAAAAATTTCAAAAGAAAAAGGGTTAGGGGTATTGATTACCGACCACAATCCTAAAGCAACACTTTCAATCACCGACAGAGCATATGTAATCTTTGACGGAAAAATTAAAATTCAGGGTAAAAGTGTTGATGTTGCGAATGACCCTGTTGCTAAAGAATTTTATTTAGGAAAGGATTTTGCTCTGTAATGAAATTATTTCCGAAAATCACCATTTACGACAGGTATATTTTTAATCAGGTAATGATGGCAACTTTTGTTGCAATATTACTTTTTACGGTTGTTTGGATTGCACCGGAAATGCTTTTAAATACGATTAAGAAAACACTTGCAGGTGATTACGGTATAAAAACGGCAATACTTGTAATATTTTATGAACTGCCGAAAATCCTCGGGAAAGCTTTTCCTGTCGGTCTGCTTCTGGGAACACTTTTTACTTTCGATAAATTAAGCAAGGATTCGGAGCTTACAATATTCAGAGCAGTAGGTTTGTCTTTCCAAAGGATTATAGCTCCTGTTCTGGTATTAAGCCTTATTGTAACCTGGCTTTGCTTTGTAACCTGCGACAAACTTATACCGTATTCAGTGAATAAAGCGGGCGCGCTTAAAGGCGGTTACATTTCAACACAATACATTTACACACAGAAAGACAAAAATAACGTGCCGACACAAGCTGTTGTCGTTTCAAAGTTTTCAAAAGACACAATGTATAATGTAATTGTTTTGGATTTCTCCAAAAAACGTTACTCTGATGTTCATCAGCTACAGAATATATTCTATGCAAAAACAGGTAAAAACTTCCCGGATAAATGGGAATTATACGACATAACAAAATATGATATCTCAAATGACGGAATATTTACGGAAATAAACAAGTTCCCTAAAATGGACATTCTTCAAGGAGAATCAGCTAAAAACGCCTTTATTCTTATGACTTATTCCGTTAAAAAAGAACGTGAAATAAATAATCGTGATTTGCATAACTACATTAAACTCTTGAAAAAAGAGGGACTGGATGAAGAATACAGATACATGCTTAACAAGTATCTGCAAAGATTTTTCCATCCGTTTGTATGCGTGCTTCTTGCGATTATGGGGGCATTATTGGGTTTCAGCAAACCCAGAGAGCAAAGATTAGTAGGATTTACAATTGCAATAGGCAGTATATTCTTATACTATATAACTCTGCCATTCTTCGATTTATTGGCAGAAAAAGGAGTGCTGCACCCGTTTATAACTGCAATATTCCCGCCGTTCGCATTTCTTTGCGCAATCATAGCATTTTACAAGTCAAAGGATTTATAATATGAAAAAAGTATTGTTTTTGGTTTTTGCATTAATTATCTCTGCAAATTTTGTTAAAGCAGGAGTTCCGCCGATTGATATTACATACAATGACGGAATTTATCATATTGTTTTAAAAGGTGAAAAAATTAAAAGACATGTTAAATTTATAAGTTCCGACAGTCTTATCACAAACAAGGAAGCCCATCAGCGCGCAAAGGCAAAATTAACAGTAAATGCGGGCTACTTTGACCCTGAAAATCAAAAATCAATTTCTTATGTAGTAAGCGACAGAAACACTGTTGACGATCCGCTTGTTAACGAAAATCTTTTAAGAAACCCGTTTTTAATGAAAAACCTTGATAAAATATTAAACAGAACGGAATTCAGAGTTGTGGAATGCGATAATAGAAAATTCCATTATGAAATAGTGCCTCATAAAAGTTCCGTTGATTTCGGCTGTAATATAATAACTTCGGCACAGGGCGGTCCCCTTGTTTATCCTCAGTTAAGGTTAGAAGAAGAAGCATTTATAGTAAAAAAAGACGGCGAAGTTATCCGTGAAAGCTGTTCTGTTTTGCATAAAACAGCAAGAACAATTATAGGTTTAAAAGGCGATGATGCTCATATTTTAATAATTACGGATGAGCATCCGATGGATATGTATGAGGTTCATGACTATGTAAAAAGTCTCGGCTGGGACAGAGCAATGGCTTTTGACGGAGGAAGTTCAACATCTATGAACTATATGAATAAATATAATGTTACATCTGTCGGTGACGGAGCAGGAAGAAGCTTAAAATCATTTCTTATCGTAAACTAAAGTAAAAAAATCAAGCTCTTTTAGAGCTTGATTTTTTTTATGTGAAAGGAGCGGCACGCTCCTCCTATTTTACAAAGAATGTTGCATTAACTGTTGCGTATATTTTTACAATTCCTTTTTCTATTGATGTAGAAGCAGCCTTTGCCTCTGCCATATCAGCTCCGCCGATGTTAGCCGATAACATACGATATTGCGGAGTTACGGAATTATTTGCACTGCAGCTTACGTTCAATGAACGAACGCCGGTTACTGTTGTTGAAGCCGCTTTTGCAAGAATGTTTGCTCTGCTTTGAGCTTTCTTTGTTGCAGTTACAAGTAGTTCGTTGCACTGGTCGTCATATTTTGAAACGGATAAAGCAAGATTATCAACATTTGTTGCCCCTAGTGATATCGCTTTATCAATCATTGAACCTACTTTGTCAATTGATTTTGTATGAACAACTACAGTATTTGAAACCTGATATTTATCAAAACTTCTTTTACTACCCGAATAATTGTAAAGCGGAGATGCACTGTAATCCATTGTTTTTACATAATCACCGTTTGCAGGATTAATCATACCTTTTAGAGCTGTAATAACTTTTTCTGAGATTTCCTTGTTTTCGGCAGTAGCTTTCTGCAATGATTTTGAATCATATGTTTGAACAGCTATTGAAATATCTGCAACATCAGGTGTAACTTCAGTATTCGCCGATGAATTGACAGATACAAAGCCTCTTTCAACTGTGTCGGAAACTGCCTGCGATGAAAGTGAAGCACACCCCAAAAGCAAGCTGAGCGCCGTAATTGATAACAAAACTTTTTTCATACATTCTCCTTTTCTTTTTCTGATTTTTCATCAGACTTATCAACTTTATCAACCGGCTTAATATCACCGGATTTCAAAATCATAGAATTTATAGCCTGAGCGCGGGATTGAATTTTCATTCGTTCAAGAAGCATCTTCATTTCTTTATCGCTCAGTCTGTCAGGAGTTTTAAATGCAACGAGAAACTTTTTTCTGTCATTTATAATAAAACCTGAAATAGCAACTATTGCCCAGAGCATCAATCCTTGCCAAACATTTATCAGCGGAATTACAGCTAATCCGGCAAAAAAGTTCCACACATGCATGGCAACAATTGCAGGAAATGCGATAAATCCTGCAGCCAGACAAGTTGCGACAAAAACAACCATCACAAGCCCTCTAAGACCTGATATTTGTATAATCCTCGTTTTTCTTTTCATAAATCCTACTTTCTAACCTATCATGTTCAGAAAATCATCTTCTGTTAATATTATAACACCTAATTTCTGAGCTTTGTCTAATTTTGAACCTGCATTTTCTCCGGCAACAACGTAAGATGTGTTCTTAGATACCGAAGATGAGGTCTTTCCGCCCATTTGTTTAATTTTTTCAGAAGCTTCATCTCTTGTCATATTTTGTAATGTTCCCGTCAAAACAAAAGTTTTTCCTTTAAATTCATCAGAAACATTTTGAACCGGCGGAGCAGGCTCTACACCGAGTGCTTTTAATTCTTCAATCATTTGAATATTTTCAGGCTTTCTGAAAAAGTCATAGATATCTTTTGCAATTACTTCGCCGACGCCTTCAACTCCTGACAAATCTTCCACAGAAGCATTCATAAGATTTTCCAGAGTTCCGAACTCATTTGCAAGAACTCCCGCAGTTTCCTTACCTACATTTTTAATGGTAAATGCTGTAAGCATACGTGATAGAGGTTTGTTTTTACTTTCCTGAATTGCAGTATACATGTTAAAAGCAGATTTTTCCTTAACCAGATCCAACTGCATAAAGTCCTGCATTGTAAGTTTATACAGGTCAACAGGGGTTCTGGCAAAACCTCTGTTATATAATTGTTCAATTATTGAAGGACCGACCTTATCAATATCCATAGCATCTTTGGAAACCCAAAATTCAATCTTTGCACAGCGTTTCGCGGGACAGTCGGGATTGTCGCAATACAGGTTAACTTCCCCGTCATGTATATGAAGTTCACTGTGACAGGAAGGACAATGTTTTGGCGGCGTATATTCGGGAAGTTTATAATGTTCTTCATCTTCAATAACCTTAACAACTTTCGGAATAATTTCAGCAGCCTTTTTAATATAAACTCTGTCACCTATTCTTACATCAAGCCTTCCGACTTCATCAAAGTTATGAAGGCTGGCACGTCGGACCGTACTACCCCCAAGCTGAACGGGTTCAAGAATTGCAATAGGAGTAATTGCACCAGTTTTACCGACACTTTCTTCTATCGTTAAAAGTTTTGTGGTCACTTCTTCGGGCGGAAATTTAAATGCAGTAGCCCATTTCGGGGCACGGGATGTAAAGCCCATTTCCTGCTGAACAAGAAGATCATTAACTTTAATTACAACGCCGTCGGTTGCATAATCAAGGGAAAAACGTTTTTCATCCCATTCTTTACAGTATTGAATTGCTTCATCCGCATTTTTGCAAAGTTTGACATTAGGGTTAACTTTAAAGCCCAGCTTTTTCAAATACATTATACTGTCATAATGCGTCTTAGGCGGATTTTTAACACTGCCTGTAAAAATTGCGGTATAGCAAAACATTGATAAATCTCTTTTGGCAGTGATTGATGAATCCAGCTGTCTTATGGAACCTGCAGCGGCATTTCTCGGGTTTGCAAAAAGTTTCTCGCCGTTTTTCAAATTCTCTTCATTAAGCTTTTCAAAAGACTCTTTCGGCATATAAACCTCTCCGCGCACTTCTATGCTCACAGGCTCAAAGAGTTTTAAAGGAATTGCTTTTATTGTTTTAAGGTTATTTGTGATATCTTCGCCCGTAACCCCGTCGCCTCGTGTTACTCCTCGTACAAATATGCCGTTTTCATAGGTTAAAGCCATTGCAAGCCCGTCAATTTTAAGCTCGCATACGAGTTCCTGTCCGCCGTATTCTTTCACAATCTTTTTATACCAATCCTCTAAATCCTCATATTCATAAGTATTATCAAGACTGTACAAACGATATTTATGTTTATGCGGGAAAAATTTCTCGCTGACAGACCCGACACGCTGTGTAGGACTGTCCGGCGTTATAAACAGCGGATTTTCTTCCTCAAGCTTTTTAAGCTCCGCAAACATTTGATCATATTCAAAGTCGCTTATTGAAGGGTTATCTTCAACATAATATTTATAATTAGCTTTATTTATTTCGTCTTTTAAAAAGTTAATTCTGTCTAATACCATTTACATTACCATTAAAAGTTCACGTATAACCTTTGTCGCAACAGCCGTAGAAACTCCCGAAGCATCATAATCAGGGGCGAGTTCTACAACATCAGCTCCGATTATATCAAAGTTCTTCAAATATTCAAACCACCCGATAAGCTCATTAAACTGCATACCGCCGCTTTCAGGAGTGCCTGTTCCCGGCATTACGGAAGGATCAAGAACATCTAAGTCAACAGTTACAAATATCTTTTTATCTTTCAAAACGTCAAGTTCTGAATATTCGGAAATAAGAGTTTTATACTCTTTCATAAATTCCCATTCCTCTTTCATGCCTGAGCGGATACCGATTTGTTTAATATTTTCGGGACCGACAATTTTTGAAGCGTGGCGGATTACTGCGGAATGTGACATCTCTTCTCCGAGATATTCCTCTCTTAAATCGGTATGAGCATCAAAATGAACTATTGCCAAATCTTTATAAAACTTTGAAACAGCTTTGATTTCAGGCAGGGTAACAAGATGTTCGCCACCTATTCCGAATACTCTTTTTCCGTCTTTGTAAATTTCCTCAACATTTCTTTCAATTAAATCCAAAGACTTGTATGTATTGCCAAGCGGGAATTCCAAATCACCCGCATCATGAAAATTCACATCTTCAAGGTGTCTGTCAAAACGCGGGGAATAATCTTCCAATCCCCAGCTTGCAAGTCTTATCTGCTCAGGTGCAAATCTTGAGCCTGAGCGATACGAAACGGTTCCGTCAAACGGAAGCCCGAGCATAATAATATCTGCAGAATTGTAGTCTTCATTTTGTCCAATCCAATTTCTGTCTAAAAAAGGTCCGCTAAGCATTTATTCTCTCCTATATAGTCTGATTGTTATATATAAAGTATTTTATCACAAAAAAGCTTGCTTTTTTTAACTAAGTCATTAAAATAGAAAGTATGAAAAAAATCTTACCGATTTTATTTATAATACTTCTCGGCAACGGTGTTTTAGCCGACCAAACGGATTATGAGCAAATATACAGGGAACTGGAAAAGCCTGATTTTTCTTATGTTCACAATATAGACCCCGGAGAAATGTATGATATTCAGCATACTTCATGGTCGCCTTATCCGCTTTTCAGACTTACATCACCTCTTTATTTCAAAGATATAACGATAGAGCCGGGTTATTATCTTTTAACACCCCGTCAGCACAAAGGAAACTGGTATATTTTATTTAAAGAACAGGGGCAGGTTAAATATATAATTCCTGCTTATAACAGGGAAATAGTGCCAATGGGATTTTATGACGAAAATCTTCCTAAACAAAAATTAACACCGTCACAAAAATTCCAGATAAAATTCTTTGATTTTGTCGGCAAATACGTAAGAAGCTCACAGCGCAAACCCGCTCCAAATACCTTTTTAGAAACAACTGATTTAGCGGACAATTTTATCTCAATTGTAATATATTGGGGAGATTACAGATATTACATGATACTCAGAACAATTCGACTTTAAAAAAAGCCGTAACTTACGTTACGGCGAGAATATATGATTATTAAATTTTAATAAACTTTTTAATAGAATATAAAAATCTTTTCTTTTTATATCTTAAAATTTTACTTTTCAAAAAATCAGTTTCTTCTTCTTTTTCTTTAAATAATTTTACAAAATATTTATCAGAATATTTTTGGTAAAAATACTTTTTGTTTTGCTGGTAAATTTCAAGCCCGTTTTTTAGTGTTTTACCGGTAAGTGAACCTTTATGATAAATATATGAACAATTTGACACATAATTTGTATAATCATCAAATATAAAACGCCATGACAGGTCGTCATCTTCAAAGTAGGCAGTTATGAAACTTTCGTCAAACAAACCTACTTTATAAATATCTTGTTTTCTGCAAATAACACATGAAAAATCAGGTTTTATGGTTTGATTATAATCTGATTTACGTTTTAATAATAATTTTTCTGCAAATTTGTTAAATCGTCTTTCGTTGCAATTATCAGGATAAATTGTATATGGAGAAACAAGCCCTGTATTATTTTGATCTTTTTCAAATATCTCAAACAAAGAACTTAACCAGTTTTGAGATAATAAAATATCATTATTTAATAGCCCTATAAATTCACATTTTGCAAGTTTTATAGCCTGATTACAACCTTTTGCGTACCCTAAATTTTTACAATTGTAAATAACTTGAGCATTATCATGATTTTTCACAAATTCATTCAAAAATTTAACAGTACCGTCTGTAGAATTATTATCTACTAAAATAAGCTCAAAAATATCAGGTGAAGTATGCTCATAAAGTGATTTTAAAAACGGTTTAGTAGCATTTTCCAAATTATTATAAGTTAATGTAATTATTGTTATTTTCTTTCCCATAATTAACCTTAGTGACAATAGTATTTGTAATAATGTCTACACACTTTTTCCATGTAAATAATTTTACTCGTTCAAGCCCTTTTCTAATACATACATCTCTAAACTCTCTGTCGAAATACATCTTTTCCATTGCTTCAACTAATTCCTTATCGGAGTAGGGATTAATCTGGATACCACAGTCACCTATAACCTCAGGTAATGAGGTTGTATTCGAACATATAACAGGCAATCCGCATTTCATTGCTTCCAGAACAGGCATACCAAAACCCTCATAAAATGAAGGATAAATAAACATTTCCGCACCACTGTATAAAGCTGACATATCCTCATCATCAACATATCCAATACGAAGAACTTTATCATTTTGACCGTCAAGTTTTTTTATACTGTTATTTAAAATTTGTTTAAAATCTTTAAAATGACTTCCTCCAAGTACAAAAATAAAATTTTCGAGGTTATGCTTTTCAGTAAAATTCAGGAAATTTTTTATTGCGAATATAAGATTTTTTCTCGGGTCTAAATTACACAGGCTAAAAATATATTTTTTATCTGCAGGTATTCCATACTTATTTTTTATTTGATTAATATAAGAATAATTATCGACCTTAAAATAAGGCTTTCCGGTAGACAAAGGAATCACAGTAATGTTTTCAGAATTAATGTTTGGCACATATTCTATAAAGTCCTGTTTTGTATTAAGAGAATTAGCGAAATAATTATCCGTAGAATTTATAGAAGATATTAATTTATGATACCAGTCATGTTTGTCTGCATTGTTTCTGTAATCGTTAATTAAAGGGATTGTATCATGTAAAATAGTGAAATTTTTTATAATTTTGTTTTTAGCAATAAACTTCGGAACAGCTTTCATTGGTGAAAAATAAATATCTATATCATCTAGTTTCTTAAAATTATTTATATAAAATTTGTTTATTTTTTTAAGGATACATATAAAGAGTAATAAGAACAAACTTGAGAAAATATGAAATAATTTCTTTTTGTTTTTTTTCTTTAAATCGCTCAAAAATATAATAATTTCATCTAAAAAAGAAAATCTGTATCTTTTACATTTCGCGAATTCATCATAATTCTCAATTACATTTTGAAGCTTAACTATATTATCGGCATACAAAAATATATTAAACTCTTCACGTTTGAGAAGTTCCAAAAGGACATTATATGCTACAAAAAAAATACCGCTGCGCGACGAATTCTTGGTTAAGATGTTACATACAACAGTTGCATCATATAACATCGTAAGCTTTTTCATTAAGAACCTCCGTTAAAAACTCTCATTTAAAGGTATATTTTTGCAAATTTATACCATTAAACATGAATAATTTAACATTAAATATTAATTTGTCAAGCTTAATTAATATTTAAAGGGATTAAAAATTTTAACACTATATTTTAGAATTACAACACGGAGAAAACATGAACTCGCTGGAATTATTTGGGAAAAGGCTGAAAGAGCTTAGAAAATTAAATAAATTAACTCAGGAACAATTAGCAGAACTTATCGGTCTTGACCCGAAGCAAATTTGCAGAATAGAGAACGGGGCGTGTTTTACAACATTTGAAACATTACAAAAAATTTCAAAAATCTTTAATATAGAAATTTATGATTTATTTTACTATGAACATAAACAAACAAAAGATGCACTTGTTAAAGAAATGAATGAAATCTTTAAAAATGCATCTGATGATAAAATTGAATTAATATATAAGCTTGTTAAAGCCATAACTTTTTAGGCTTCTTCATCCTCGCTGTCATCGTCCTTTTTTATTTTATCTAACACCATATTTGCCATTTCCTTGGCAATAATACGCTGTGTTGCAGCAGGACAATTTTGAAGCATATTCATTGCTGTTCTTAGTGTACTGTCAATATCATACCAACGTCCTTTTCTGTTATCGTCAAGTCCTGAACCGACTGCGTTTATAATATCTTCAACAGCTTCGAATTTTTCATCTTCGATATTATGCTCGATAATAATTTTTATTAAATTTAACGCAATTCTTATTTGTGTTTCGTCATCTGTTTCTTCAAGTGTTTTAACAGCCTGTGACAGAACAGGATCTTTATCATACCAGCGTCTTTGCTGATTAGTGTATTCTTCTTTCATAATGCCTCTCCTTATATCAAAGTAATAAGACTATTATGAAGAATTTAACAAAATATGTCAAGCCCTAACCCTGTTTAAAGGTTACACCTTTGGTCCCTTTCGGATATTCCCAGCCTAATGACGAACTTTCACAGGCAATTCTGCATGCCCCGCATTCAAGACAGTTTTCATAATTAACAATAAGCTTCTGCATATTTTCGTCCCATTCGTAAACTCCTGCAGGGCAAACAGTTGTACAAATTTTTGATTTGCAAATTCTGCAGCATTCCTGAACGGGCTGCAAGTGAGAAACCGTGTCGGGGGTATACTTAACGGTGTATAATTTATCTTCCAAATCGCTCATTTTAAAATACTCCATAATAATTTAACAGCAGACCAGGCATCTTTAAATAAGTCTGAAATCTTTCTGTCCGTAAAAATACTTTTTATAAATTTATGATATTTTTCTTTTTTGGGAACACTATCAACTGAAGTAAACATTTCAAAGAAAGAATTAATCTTTTTAGGATAATAGCCTAAAAATTCTCCAACTCTTTCCTGAACCCCACTCATAAGATCTTTATACGTTCTCAAATCTTTAATAATGAAAGAGTTTTCCAATTCTTCCTGATAATGTGATAATGCATTTTCGGAAAAATCCTGTTTTCCGAGGGCTATTACGGCAGTTTCTCCCGCTATTTTACCTGAAATCATCGCGAGGTTAGTGCCTTCCCAGTGCATATTATTTACAAACATTGCGGCGTCACCGCAAACCATAACGCCTGCACCGAAAATCAAAGGAATTTTTTTATAACCGCCTTCGGGAATTAAGTGAGCCGAATATTCGAGAAGTTCACCGTCCTTAATAAGCGGAGCTATTTCAGGATGTTTTTTCAGTTTATCCAGTAAATCATAGGGTTTTATCCCCCTGTCAATAAGTTCGCTCAATGTAACGCCAAGCCCTATACTTACGGAGCTTTTATTTGTGTACATAAAACCTAAACCCAGCATCCCGAGCATAGGACCGCCGAATATCTCGTAAATACAGCCTTCGTCGGCATTAACATGAAATCTTTCGTTAATAACTTCTGCCGGAAGCTTTATAACTTCTTTAACACTAAGTGCAACATCTTCAGGCGACAACTCACCGCGAAGTCCGGCTTGCTTTGCAAGGAGTGAATTTACACCGTCCGCAAGCACTACAATATCAGCATAATAATCCTCAAGTTCTGTTTTTACACCTTTTACAAAGCCATTTTCAATTATTAATTCTCTGACAACGGTTTCTTCAACAAGAATTACCCCTTCTTTTTTTGCCTGTTCCGCCATCCAACGGTCAAATTTTCCTCTTACAACAGTATAGCTGACAGGATTTTCATGTTTCTTTTTATAAGAAATTACTGTTGCATCATCTTCTCCTAAAAGAGCAAATTTATGTTCAATATTTTTTCTCTCAAGAGGAGCTGTTTTTTCAAAATCAGGAAAGATTTCTCTTGTCGGTTGAGCATAAATCGCTCCGCCGAAAACATTTTTACTCCCCGAAAATCTTCCGCGTTCTATTAGCACAACCTGTTTTCCCGCACGTGCAATCGTAACGGCGCAGGATATTCCTGCAGGTCCGCCTCCTACAACAATAACTTCTGTTTTATTTTCTCGCTTCTCCATGACAGCCCCGATTTAAAACTATATACAACAAAACTATACATCAAATCTTATTCATTGTAAAATAGTTAATATGATTATCACAGCAGGCAGATTTAAAGGGCAAAAAATTACGGTGCCCGATGAAAGTATTACAAGACCTACTCTTTCAAAGGTAAGAATGAGCATTTTTAATACTTTGCAATCAATGGTTAACTTTGAAGAAAGTTCATTTCTTGATATGTATGCAGGCTCGGGAGTTATGGGACTTGAAGCTCTTTCGAGGGGCTTTTCAAAAGCCTGTGCAATAGAAAAACACCCTAAAGCCGCACAGATTATTAAATCAAATTTTAAAAAGTTTAACCCTGCGCCAAAGTTAAAAATAGGTGACAGCTTAAAAATTGTTCCTGCGCTGAATGAAAAATTCGATGTAATTTATATTGATCCTCCGTATTTTTCGGGAATTTATGAACACAGCCTTAACGCTGTAAAAAATATTGTATCAAATATAATTATTCTTGAGCATGTCAATGATGTTGATGTCTCAACTTTTGAACTAATTAAACAGAAAAAATACGGGGATAAATTTATAACATTTTTAACAAAGCATTAAAAAAGCAGAGTTGTTTTCAAACTCTGCTTTTGATAATAACCCGTAAAATTTGTTAATAACCTATTTGACGGGGTGGAGCGGCTGCGCTCCTACTTAACAAGTTCTTTGAATTTTTTACCGGCTGAGAAAGCAGGAACTGTTTTAGCAGCAATTTTCAAAGGAGCGCCTGTTTGAGGGTTTCTGCCTGTTCTAGCAGCTCTTTTGCGCGGTTCGAATGTACCGAAACCTACTAATGTAACTTTTTTACCTTTTGAAACAGTTTTTTCAATAGTTTCTAAAGTAGCTGCAATGATGTCAGCAGTAGCTTTTTGAGAAACTTTTGCTTTCTTTGATACTTCTTTTACTAATTCTTCTTTGTTCATTATGAACCTCCTTTTACCTTGTGCATACAGTAATTGAAACCATTCTCTCTCCGCATGCTTATGTGTCGACAAAGATTATTATAGCATTTTATTTGATTTTGGCAAGTATTTTTCAAAAAAAAATATAATAAATTTAAAATATAGATTGGGTTTCAGGGAGATAAACCACCCAAATTGCAGTAATAACAAGCTTATACATTAATTATAAGACTGAGGGTTAACCCTTGCAAATTTAACATCTTTATAAAAATACTGTAAAATTTGATATGCATTGTATCCCTGTTTAGCAAGATTATTTGCGCCATGCTGAGACATTCCCACCCCATGCCCGTTTTTTTTGACATTTTCATCAAATGAAGGCACAGAACGTAAATAAGGAAGACTTCCGCCCCAGCTGTCAACGTTTGTCTGTCCGCCTGCTGAAGCTGAATAGTAAGCATTTATAACCTTCATATTGTATGTAAGAACAATTCCTTTAGTCTGCTCGACGGCATAATTAGTATCAGGAGTTTCTTTTGATGCACCTCCGTAAGCCTGATCTTCGGGAGTATCTTTTAAGTCATATCCGTATCTTGCACGTTTGCCGAGATTTGCAAGAGCATAGCTTCTTGCGGCAATAGCCTGAGCTTTATGAGCTTCAAAAGCCCAGCTTGACGGCATTTCAGAGGGGACAACACCTTTAATGTAATCTTCAAGAGGAACATTATTAATAACGGTTAATTTACCGTTTTTATTTTGTATCATAATTATTCCGCGGTACCATTTGCCCTTTGCGCTTACAAAACCTGGAGATTGTGTTTTTATTACGATATTATCGGAGTTCACTTTATAATAAGTACCGTTATAAAGAATAGCCATAAGGTTATGATACGGCTTTATTTCATACCCCTTCATTGCTTCCAAATCACAAATCGTATGATTTGTATTCGCGTCAATAATCGTTCCTTTAACGGAAGTACCTATGGCAGAAGAAGCCGCGTCAGTCTGCAAGCCTATTTTAATTGCAAAACACGGATTTGCCAAAATAATGTTTAATAAAAAAATTGAAAACAGTAATACAATCTTTTTCACACAATTATTATAACACATTATGTTATAAAAGTTCTTAAGTCATCCGGTTGATTTTTTGAGCGGTCTTTTTTAAACCTAAATTTGCCTCAACACGGTTTGCAGCAATATCACCATACTTTTGTCCGATCGAATAAGAAGCCATAGACCCGCCTACAAATACTAATCCTTTAACAACAGCTCCGATTTTCCCGTTTAATTTATTTTTTTCAAGATATTCAAATACCGGTTTCATGGCTTTTGTGTCAGAAACTTTTTTAAGAGAATCTTTTACGGTCTTAGAATTTGCAGCTTTATCATAATTGAGCTTTATAAGCCCTTCCCCCGCAAACATTGCTGATAATGCAGCTGCTTCCGTTATACCCGTTTTAACTTTATCATCCGCCATTGCAGTTTTAACAACACCTGATGCGCAAATCAGCGGATTTACATTGTTTACTGCAAATTGTGTAACTTTACCCGCATACTCAAAAGCTTTATTTTGTTTTGCAAGATCAGAAAATACACTCAATGCACTGCGTGCAGTATTAGCCGCAACGCCGTCATATTTAGCAACTTCCTGAACAAGACCTGCGGTCTGCCCTAAAGTTACGGCACCTCTGCCTATATCACCATTTTTAGTTTTATCGGCATTGCGATATGCAAATATTCCTGATGCTACTGCACTAAACACAATAATTCACCTTTTACTACACTACATTTATATAAAGTAATTTTTCTCAAAAAAATTGCATGATTATTTGAAATGTTTACATTTGTAATAAAATGAACAAAAATTTTTGAATATCGTTATATTGATAATAGCGAAAAAACTGTTATAATATAAATTATGAAAAAATTACTCGTGTTAGTCGGAATTTTATTATTTATGCCGCAGGTTCAAGCGGCGCAACTGCCTAATGTTCAGATTGATTTAAGAGATTACCATGTAATAACAATTCCTCAGGGAACTTTTATACCTGTTATGAACACACAGGAAATATCAACACAAACCTGCTCGGAAGGATATAAAGTAAAATTTATTGCGACAAATGACTTATATATGCACGATACCAACATTGTACCTAAAGATACGGAATTTTACGGTTATATAGAAAAAATTAACGCACCTGTTATAGGAACAAATGCCGCAATGAAAATTAAAATATCAAAAATGGTATATTCCGACGGATTTGAAATCCCCGTAAAAGGTTATTTATACACCTCAAATAACAACATTTTCGGAGGCGGAATTTCCGACCCCGCGAAATATATCGGTATGGCTCAAAGACAGCAGAGAGTAAAGCGGACGACTATTCAGCTCCGCCCCTCAGGAGAAAGAAAAATGGGCACCCATACAATAATTCCTACAGGTTCAAATGAAATTATAATGCTTACCGCACCCGCCGAAATAACCCATACCGTAACAAATTGACTTAATATAAATTGTAAAATACAATAATATAAATAAGGAGAAAGGCAGATTATGAACAAAAAATCAGGATTAGTTTTAACCGCAATGGTATTAACTTCGGGTATTGCATTTGCTGCACCGAATTTTGGATACAGCCAGCATAATCCGGCACCGTTATATCAGCAAAATTATTACCCTGCTCAAACGGTAAGCGGTAACCAAACTCTTAAAGGCAGTGTAGTAACAGTTCCGGCGGGACAAAAAATTCCTGCGGTAGTAACAACACCTTTGAGTTCCGCTAACCTGACACTGGGTCAAAATGTAACACTTGCGTTAGGTTCTGACTTTTATTATAACGGGAATTTAGTAGCCCCTGCAGGCAGCTCTGTTACAGGAACAGTGCTGGAAGTTTCCAAAGCCAAACATGGAAGTATGAACGGCAAACTGCTTTTGAGATTTACTCAAATCGTAACTCCTTACGGTATTCAAATTCCGATTTCAGCCGTTGTAAAAACAACTGATAATACAGGCGTATTGGTAGGAGGCACCAAACTTGATGTTGCAAAAGATTACGGAAAAGATGTTGCCGTAGGCGCAGGTGCAGGTGCTCTTGCGGGAGTTATAATCTCACCGCTTGCGGGTGGAGATGTAGGAAAAGGCACAGCTCTTGCCACAGCAGTAGGTGCAGGCGGTGGACTTGTAAAATCACTCTGGGATAAAGGTAATGATGTTGAAATCCCTGCTAATTCAGCGATTGAACTGGTACTTACCCAACCGATTACCGTTAACCCCGCAATGTTTAATAACAATTACTAGCAAATCGGGTAATAATTTTATTTTTGGTTTAAAATAGAATTATAAAGCGATTAGATAAAGATAGGGGAGCAATACAGCAAAAAACTGTATAAAAGAAAAAACAATGTCATTATTGGGAAAATATACGGATAATTTTACAGAAGATAATGAACTTGACGAAAAATCAGGTTATGTAACACCTGCTGTCTTGAAAGACGATGAAGAAATAAGTCTGAAAAAGTCAATTCTTATTTCAGCAATTCTTCACCCGACAGCAGTAGGTGTGTGGGCTTTAATCGTATTAATTCTTTCATTAATGGGAATTACATTCAAAATTTTTGAAAAGCCTAAACCTAAAATGAATGATATTGAATTTGTACTTGTTGATAAAGAGGAAACTCCAATTAACAAAAAAACTCCTTATCGTGCTGATATAAATTCACGTGCAGGCGGCCACCACGACCCGACAAGAAAGGTTTCAATGCCATCACCGGCTCCAGGTGCACCCAAACAGGCTTCAAAGCCTGCACCTAAACAGGCAGCGCCGAAACAGCAAAACCCTTTGCAAAAAATAGTTAAACAGGTTACACAGCAGGCACAAACGCCTGCTCCGAAAAAATCAGTGCAGCAAGCCGCTCCGGGGCCCAAAAAACCTCAGCAGGCTAAGCCCGCGCCCCCGACAGCACGTCCGTCGTTAAAACCTCCCGTAACACCAAGACCATCAGTAAAACCGTCTTCTCCGTTTACGGTTCCCGTACCGAAAGGCGGAACAGGCTCAGGAAGATACACAACAGGACCTATAAGCGGATCCGGTGCATCTGCTAAAGGCGGAGGAGCAGGAGGAAGTTCTTCTGCCGGAAGCGGAAGATATGCACCCGCCCCCTCTCTTGCACCCACCGGAGGTGCAGGAAGCAAACTTG
>FR900421.1:30424-41602 GCA_000438175.1 Fusobacterium sp. CAG:439
GTGCAGGAAGCAAACTTGCTAAAAGCGGCGGCGGCGGAACCGGAGGCTACGGAAACCCCGGACCCGGTAACCCGAACGGAAGACCCGGTATTGATGCAGTCAGAGAACCTGATTTCGGACCTTATATGAGAGAACTTCAAAGACGTATCAAAATGAACTGGGATCCTCCTAAAGGCAACGAAAGCAAACGTGTAGTTTTACTTTTCAAAATAGCAAAAGACGGAAGATTGCTTTCCTGCAGTGTATTTAAATCTTCAGGGCTTCCTGGGGCCGATAAAGCGGCAATAAATGCAGTACAGGCGACAGCTCCTTTCAGACCGCTGCCTGCAGAATTCAAAGGACAAAGTATTGATATTCAATTTACGTTTGATTACAACGTATTTGGAGCATCAGGATATTAGTTAGTAAAACAAATTAATAAAAGAGGATAAAATTATGGAACTATTATGGAAATCAATTCAAATGGATTGGCCGGTACTATTACCTATCTTGGTATGCTCAATCCTTGTTGTAGGCGTTGTTATTAACAGATTTTCTTTCTACAAGAAAAACAAAAGAGATGTTGTCTTATTTATTCCGAGATTGCAAAAAGAACTTGTTAAGAATAATCTTGACGGTGCTCAAAATCTTGCAGTACAATGCGGCGGAGTTATCGGAGAAGTTACGGAAGAAGCCGTAAGAATTTTTTCTGAACAGAAAAACGGTTTTTCACGCTCTTTTGATATTGCAGCATCATTAGCGGCAAGAAAACTTGAAAGCCATCTGACAATTCTTGGTACAATCGGCGGTGTTGCTCCGTTTTTAGGTTTGTTCGGAACTGTTGTAAGAATTCTTTTTACATTTCAGGATTTGGCAGCACAGGGCAATCAGTCAGCTGCTGTTGCATCAGGTATTGCATCAGCATTGATTGCAACCGCATTCGGTTTAGGCGTTGCGATTATTGCGGTTATTTTCTATAACTCTTTCCAATCTATAGTTAAACGCTACGAAGACGACTTCCAGTTAATCAAATTGTTATTCTTAAGCTTTGTAGATTCAAACGATGAATCAACAACACCTTCAAATGCAAATATTTCACTATAGGTAAGTAAATTATGGCAATGAAAACCAATAAGGGCAAAGATGCTCTTTTTACAGAAATTAATATAACACCGTTAACAGATATCTTCTTAGTACTGTTAATCATTATGATGGTTGTGGCTCCGACTTTCCAATCCAATGACAGTTCCATTACGATACCTGAGATTAACAGCGGAATTTCAATAGAACAGAAAAACGCAACCGTTTCCGTTACAAAAGAAGGTAAAATGTATCTTAACGGCAGTCCCGTAACTGATGAAAATCTGACAAACGAACTTGTAACATTAAAAGCACAGCTTGAAAAACCCGAACTTGTGGTTAAGGCCGACGAAAAAGTTAAAAGCGCAAAAATAATGGAAATTATGAATGCGGCGCAGGATGCCGAGTATAAAAAATTAATCGTCGCAGGAGAACCTTTAAGCAAAAAAGAACAGAAGGATCTGGAGAAAAAACAAAAATGAGCAGAAACCGTGACACATTTAATGAAATTAACATAACACCGTTGACAGATATTTTTCTTGTACTGTTAATCATTATGATGGTTATAGCTCCGATGCTTGACCAGCAGGGATTAAATCTTACCGTGCCTGAAAATGTAACGCAGGAACAGCAGCAGAAAGAAACCAAAATTATGACAATAACGGTGGATTCAGGCGACAGATTTTTTCTTGACGGAACAGAGGTTTCTGCCGATAAACTTGAAAGCGCAATAAAATCACAGGCATCCGATTATCCTGACGGACTTTTGATTAAAACAGACGCCGACTCCTCGCACGGAGCAATGGTTAAAGTAATGGACTGTGCCAGAAATTCAGGGATTACAAGTATTTCCGTTGACGAAATTTAAACATTCCATGAAGGATTTTCGCCATCGGCTACTTCAAAAAACTTCTGCATCTTTTCGGCGACAGATTTATCCTCTTTATAAGGGAATATACTGTTAGGCTTTGTCATATCAACGTTTGCCATTGCATCAAGCTTGTTGACTTTTTCTTTAATAGTTTCAAAATTTATTATCTTCATATGCACTCTCTCTTACCTATATAAAAAATTCGGTAAGATAGAAATTTCAAAACAATAATTTTTATTTACAATTCTTTAAATCCTCTTACATATAGAAATTTTTCAATTTTTAAGTTATAATATGCATACGTTTACACAAAAGAGAGAGGTCATCCAATGAATAAAAGTCAATCCGCAGGAATGTACATCGTACTGGCAATAGTTGTACTTCTGTTTGTTTCATCAGTATTTTTGTCAAGTCCGGCTACTAAGGTATCCGAAATTTCATATTCAAACTTTATGGAAAGACTTGATAAAGGAGAATTTAAGAAAATAGAAAAAGCGGATGATTTTTTGATTGCAATTCCGAAGGTTCAACCTGAAGCAGCAGCAAAAAAACCTGCAGCACCCGCAATGGATAATCCTTTCGGAATTACTGAAACTAAGGCTCCGACTTTAAAATATAAAGTTTTAACACCTGCTTTTGACCCTGATTTAATGAAAAAACTGGATGCTTCTGATGCAGAAATACAAATTACGAGAGCAACAGAATCATCAAAAACTCTCGGCAATGTATTAAGTTATTTATTATTGCCTATATTATTTCTGGTATTTCTTGCAGTTATGGCAAAAAGTATTCAGGCAGGCGGTTCTCAGGCTATGTCTTTCGGAAAAAGCAAAGCAAAAATGCTTCTTGACAGCAAAGTTAAAACAACTTTCAAAGATGTTGCGGGTATAGATGAGGAGAAAAAAGAACTTGAAGAAATCGTTGACTTTTTGAAAAACGGTGACAAATATATTAAATTAGGAGCAAGAATTCCAAAAGGTGTCCTTCTGGTAGGGCCTCCGGGAACGGGTAAAACATTAATGGCAAAAGCTGTTGCGGGTGAAGCGGGCGTTCCGTTCTTTTCAATAAGCGGGTCTGATTTTGTTGAAATGTTTGTCGGTGTTGGTGCAAGCCGTGTAAGAGATTTATTTGAACAGGCTAAAAAGCATCAGCCATGTATTATCTTCATTGATGAAATAGATGCAGTAGGACGCCAGAGAGGCGCAGGTATGGGCGGCGGACACGATGAACGCGAACAGACATTAAACCAGCTTCTTGTTGAGATGGACGGTTTTGACGAAAACACAAATATTATCGTAATTGCCGCAACTAACAGACCTGATATTTTAGATAATGCATTATTAAGACCGGGAAGATTTGACAGACAAATTTATATTAATGCTCCTGACGTTAGAGGCAGAGAACAAATTTTAAAAGTTCATGCAAAAAATAAACAGCTTGATACGGAAGTTGATTTGAAAACTCTTGCAAAACGTACACCGGGCTTCACAGGTGCAGATTTACAGAATTTATTGAATGAAGCGGCTCTGCTTGCGGCAAGAAATAACAAAGAGAAAATTTCAATGGGTGATATTGACAGCTCCATTGACAGAGTGCTTGCAGGGATTGAAAAGAAAAGCAAGGTAATGACTGATGAAGATAAAGAATTAACATCATATCACGAAGTCGGTCATGCACTTCTGGCAAAGCTTTTAAAAGATGCCGATGAACTCCATAAAGTTTCTATTATTCCGAGGGGTTACGCGCTCGGTGTAACATGGACAAAACCTAAAGATGAAAAAGTTCACACCAATAAAGCAAAACTTCTTGCACAGATTACGGTATCATTAGGCGGACGCGCCGCAGAAGAAATCGTTTACGGCAAAGACAGAGTAAGCACGGGAGCTTCACAAGACCTTATTAACGTAACAAATATCGCAAGAAAAATGGTTACTGCGTGGGGTATGTCTGAAAGACTCGGTAACATGGCTTACGGTAAAAATCAGGAAAATGTATTCATGGGCAGAGATTTCGGACATCAGAGAGATTACTCCGAACAGGTTGCATTTGAAATAGACGAAGAAATGAAAAGCATCGTTGACAATAAATACGAAGAAGCAAAAAAACTTCTAAGTGAAAATAGAGATATGCTTGAGGCAATTTCAAGAGAACTGCTTGATAAAGAAACTCTTGATGATAAAGAATTTGAAGACATAATGAACAGAGTACAAAGTGAAAGACAGGGTTAAATATATTCTGGAACTGCCTGTCGAAAAGGCAGAAGAAGGACTTAAAAAAGACTGCGATATACTGGGTCTTAAATTTACGGAAGATATAGAAAAGGGGATTGAAGCTTTTAAAAAGCTTCTTCCTCGTATTGAAAAGCCTTTAATGATAAGAGGCTGCGGCAATGACAGCATTGATACGGAGCTGTTGCCTTTGCTTGCACAATTAGCAGACAGGGAATGCATAATAGGAACCGCAACCGAAAATAATTATAAAAGTATTATTCCTTCGGTTATAAAAGGCGGTCACAGGCTTATAATCCGCACTCCTATTGATATTAACCTTGCAAAAGAAATGAATATCCTTACATCCGATATGGGACTTGGTCTGGACAGAATATTAACAGACACCGACATAGGCGGTTTGGGTTACGGATTTGAATACGGTTACAGTATTATGGAAAAAATTAAGCTTGAAGGGAAAAACGGAGATAAATTTTTGAATGTACCACTGATATCTTTTGCGGCTGAAGAAACGGCAAAAACAAAAGAAGCAAAAGATGAAAAACTTTCTTTATATCTTGAAATTGCATCAGCATCAGCGGTTAAAGCAGCAGGTGCAGATTACATCGTTTTGACAAAACCTGAAGCGGTTTCAATTTTAAGGGGGCTTGAATGACGGAACTTTCAGGGTTACAAATTTTTAAATATCTTCCTGCCGCTAAAAAAGCTGAACACACCAATTGTAAAGAATGCGGCTGTCCGACATGCATGGCGTTTGCACTTAAACTTGCCAAACACAATATTGACATAGAAAAATGTAAATATGCACCTGAAAATTTAAAAGAGATTTGCGAACAAAATGCCAAACAGCCTCAAAAAACAGTTGAGATAAGCGGGGTTAAAATAGGCGGTGAAAATGTCTTGTACAGACACGAAAAAACCTTTATCAATAAAACCGCACTCGCTGTTGTAATTGATATGGCAGCCCCCAATTGGAAAGAAAAATATGAACGCGTTAAGAACTTTGAGATTACACGTGTAAACGAACATTTAAAAGTTGATTTGATTATTGTCAAAAACGGCACTCTGCCTGATACAATTACTTATGAAGAACTGAAAAAACTGCCGCTAAAAGAAATTATTGATGGAGAATTTTCCAAAACATCAAACGAACTTATTGAAACACGCAAAAAAGCTGTCTTAGAAAAAGATGAAAACAGTTCAAATCCTGTATATGTTTATTTTAAACATACAGAAGATAAAAATCTGTTATGTGCAAAGGCTTCTTATTATATCTGTAAATATGCAAATATGCTGGTATTCGAAGATTTTGACGAATATTTGCTGACCGCTTTAATGACATTAAGACAAAATATTTTCACTGACCCTCAAAAACCTTTACAGGTTGAGTCAAAAATCTATGAGTTTAACAATCCCGATGAAAACTCATTAATATTTATGACAACAAATTTTGCACTGACATTTTTTGCAGTAGCGAATGAACTTGAAAGCCTTTCGGTTCCGTCATACTTAATTGTAACCCCTGCCGAAGGCATGAGCGTTTTAACAGCCTGGTCTGCTGAAAAATTTACGGCAAAAATGGTTGCAAAAACTTTGAAAAAATTTGACTTTGCAAATAAAGTAAAGAACAGAAAAATAATAATTCCCGGGTTGTTAGCTCACATGAAAGACGAACTTCAGGAAGAAATTAAAGACTTTGAAATAATTGTCGGAACAGTAGATGCATTTGCTATAGGGGATTTTGTGAAAAATTTGAATAAATAGCAATAAATTTTTTGTTCAACTTTTATTCTGAATATGGAAATAAAAAATTCTTATAACAAACAAAATTTTAACGGACTTTATTTCAAAAATGTCTCGCCTAAGGTTCAAAAAGCTCTCGAAAATTCACCCGCAATTCAATCATTGAGCCGTAACTATGACGTATTTATAAAGCAATATCATAACAAAACATTAAACAAATACGGTACATCGCTTAATTACGGTCTTACATACAAAGTCAAAGAAATAGTACCCAATTTATTTCATAAAACAGCTACATTTAATAAAAAATGTTATTCTAATTTTGCCCTCGATCCGTATTCATTCCCGATAAAAAAGGACATTAAGACTACGATTGAAAATGATCTGATTAAAGAAGCCGAACTAATTAACATCAATTATTTTAAAGACTATCTTAAATAATTTTAGAGAATGACAAAAAGTAATCAGATACTATATTAACAAGCATAGGCAAAATCCATACCATTATTGCCGCACCGAGAACAGGTTTGAAAAGAAAGCTTAATTGAAATACATTTACCTGAGGCGCAGTCTTTGAGATTACACCGAGAATAATATCCTGCCCGAGCGTTGCAAGAAGTATGGGAGATGCAATTTGCAGCCCCATAAACAAAACATTTGAAGACAACTGAACCATATAATCCATATTTACAATCTGCTGCAAAGGGATTATTGTTGCATCAAGAGGAAATATTTCAAAACTCCTCATAAGTGCCGTCAAAAGCCAGTAAACCCCGCCGAGCTGAATAAAAATTAAAAGCCCGAGAAGCTGAAAACACTTTCCCACAATAGAAACCTGAGAAGATGTAGTCGGGTCTAAAACCATTGCAGAAGATAACCCCATCTGCATATTAATCATATCACCGCCAGCATCCACGGCAAGCAGAATTAACTGCGCAATATAACCAATCATTGCTCCTACAACTATATTTAACAATATTGAAAGTGCAAATGACTCTTTAATTATAGTAACATCAGGCTTTGCTGCACAGGTTAATATGACTGTCAGCAAAAGACATAAAGCAATTTTCACCATCCCCGGAATTTCTTTTCTGTTAAATACAGGAGCGAGCCTGAAAAATCCCAAAAGACGCGCAAAAATAAATATACCTGCAGCCAGATAAGCATTAAGCATCGGAAACATTTTCATTAATTCTTCAATAATCTGTTCCAATGTTAATTACCTCCTTTGCTATTTTCAGGAGTATCAAGAGGGAAAAATGCAATATCATCATCGCTTGTAAAAATAATTTCTTCAGGAGTAACCCTGACTTTTACAACAACATTCGTGTCATAACGTTTTATTGTAATTGTTGCATCCCCTTCTTTTTTTGCTTTAACAATTATCGTATCTTTATTGTTGTCAATAGTAAAAAACGGAAGAACAGATATAACACTTTCATCACTTGAAGAAACCGAAATTACGGGCTTGTCAGACGTCAGGATATAATCCTCAAACGCAAATGCCTGTAGAGGAATTAAAAGTATTGAAAGTATTACCAGAAGTTTTTTCATTCGTTATCTTCCCAAAATTTGATTTGTTTCTACAAAATTAGGTTTAGGCATAGGTGTCTGTGGACTTGCATAGTATTTTGTTTTTTGCTGCTGGTCTATAAAAGGAACCTTACCGGGATTTTTCATTATCTCATTTATTGTTGGCTGATTTTTAAATTTGTCGTTCATTTCATGTTCAAAAGGCGTTGTGTATTTAAAATAATCTGCCGGAAGAACATAAGAATCATTTTTGGAAACAAGATTAAAAGCCATTGCCATACCGTCAGTCATAAAACCTTTTAACATATTAATAAACCCGATACCGCCGATTACGATAACAAGGAAAACCCCGAGGATTTTGGGAGCTGCCGCAATTGTCTGCTCCTGAACCTGTGTAACAGCCTGCAGAATACCTACAACAAGACCAATACCAGCAGCAACAAGAACACATGGCATTGAGATTGCCAGCATTATCAAAAATCCTTTTGCTAAGTATTCAACTAAAACTTCCATTTTTTACCTCACAAATTTTTACGAACTTCCTTAGTTATAGCTCGTTACCAGACCCTGAACGATTAACGCCCAGCCGTCTACCGCAATAAATATAAGAAGTTTAAACGGCAGAGAAATAATCGTAGGCGACAGCATAAACATACCTAACGCAAGCAGAATATTTGCCACTACAAGATCTAATACGATAAACGGAACAAATATTATAAATCCGATTTCAAAAGATGTTTTCAATTCGCTTATAATAAATGCCGGTGCAACCTGCCATACAGTAATCTCATCAGGGCTTTTCGGCGGCTGCCCCTTTGAAGCCTCAATGAAAAATGCCAGATCGCTTTCTCTTGTCTGCTTCATCATAAACTCTTTTAAAGGTTTTGAGCCTTCATTGATTGCCTCAACAATATTCTGATTTTTGTGATACGGCACTGAACCCATTTCATACATTTTTTGAAAAGTTCCACCCATTGTGTAAAAGGTCAAAATCATTGCAAGACCAACAATAACAATTGAAGGCGGCACCTGCTGCGTTCCCATTGCAGTTTTAAGCATAGAAAATACTATGACAAATCTTAAAAAACTTGTCATACAGCAAAAAACCAACGGTATTAACGAGAATACAGTCATTAATATCAGCATTTGCAATACAGGGTTCATATCTTTTATTATCGTATCCATTTTTATTCCTCTAAATGTTATTAATTATATTTTTGAAAACTTTCTTCTGCGAATTATGAGAAGTTCTCGGGAAATCAACTATTGTCGGCAATTCATCCACACTGCATGTATTTTCTTTTTTCAGCGGTACGGAAGAATTATCATCAAGCTTTGAAATAAGCGACGTTCTGCCAACATCAGATGCAACAAGAAATCTTTCATTACCTGCTCTTACAACATAAAGCTCTTTTCTCGGAGCAAGACTTATACATTCTTCAACATTTAAAAATTTAGATCTTGAAGAAGTTGAGCAGGAAAACTTTTTATAGACAAAAACAGCCAGAAAAATAATTCCGACCATTGCCGCCGTATAAACTATGAAATTTAGTAAATAAGTACTCATTATCCCTCCAAGAAAGTTTCTTATATATCCTCATCCTCAAGCTCAAAGTCGCTGTAGTCAAATTCATCTTCTTCATCCGCCGGCTGGGCTGCTGCGGCATCTTCCTGCGGTAGCGGAGCTCCTTCAGCCGCAAAATCCGAACCTGCGGAAACAGCCTGTTGCTGAGGTATAGCATTCGGATTGTTTTCTGCTTTAGGAGTTTTAGCAATAACCTCATCTATCTTAACGCCGTATCTGTCATTTACAATAACAAGTTCCCCCCGTGCAATAGGCTTGTCCTCAACACTTAAAGTAACTTTATTATCATATATGGACGTAAGGTCTACAACCAACCCTTCCTCAATCTTTTTTAATTCGCCGAGAGTAATTTTAACAGTATCAAATTGTGCATTCATCTCAACTTCAATACTGTCCCAAAGATTAGTATTTTCTCCTGCCATATCGTCATTTCCTCCATCATTATCAACCGGCATAACCAGTCCCAGGTTAGGGTTTAAATTAATATCTTTTTCATAGTCCTTAAATCTCAGAACCATATGTTTTGTATCGCTGTTATCAAAAACTACAATATCATCAACTTCAATATTTTTAATATCAATAAGTTTAAACCTTGTAGAACCGACTTTAACAGCCACATCAATTACGCTTGATGCAAAATCGCCGTAATCAAATTTATCACCCTTTGAAGTTACGGCTTCGGGATTTAAAAGCACGTCAGGCAAAGTAATTATGAACTTTGCAACAGCATTTGTATCAACATCTTTCAATAAAAATGTTAAATGTACCACATCAAAATTTGTACGTTTTAATGCAGGCGGGGGCGGGATTAGAAATTGGGAAGTCTCATTAAACATATAATCATTAAATGCAGTAATAATCTTAGCTTCCAGGTCTGTAAGCTTGTTTAAATTAAATCTTGAATTTGGTTTTCCTAAAGCCCTGTCAAGTATAATACCTATAGCTTTTTCAGAAGTTCTGAAAAACATATCATGCAGTTTATCAATACGTATTTTGGTAACGAAATAGGCTTCTTTATCCATTAAAGTATTAATATTTTTACTTATACCTATTAAAATAAATTTCAGTCCGGGAAGAAAAAATTCATCACTTGAAGCCTGAACAACAGGCGGGTAAGCATTCGCAAACCAATTGTACTGTGCATACAATTCTTTATAGTCTATTGAGTTGATTTTTTCGTTTCCCATACTTAAATTGTCTATCCCTTATTCAAGTCTGTAATGATGAGCTTTCCCCATAAATACAATATAATAATTACACAAACTTCACATCAATCATTTAATGGATATTTTGCAAAAATCAATAAAGTCATAAAACAGGAAAACTCCCGCCATTCAGCGGGAGAAGGAATGAAAGTTAAGCGTGCCGCTGCTTGGTCGCCTGCTATAAACGGGTTACCGGCAAAACTCTCCGCTTTAACCGTTCGCCCTCTGCGGGCAAGCCGCATTTCACGGCAGCTTATCTATGTATAAATTTTTATTTTAACTTTGATTCCAGTCGTTCTATACGAGCTTTCAGCTCTTGATTTTCTTTTTCCAGTGCCGTAAGGCGGGTATCAAGTTCTTTAATTGCATTTATCATTGCAAAAAACATATCTTCAAAACGTATTCTTAAAAAACCGTCAGTACCTTTTTTTACTGCATCGGGAAAGACTTTTTGCAAATCCTGAGCGATTACTCCAACATGAGGTAGCTTTTTATTATCTTTTTTAAATGTATAGTTAAAAACTTTAAGCTGTTTGATTTTATCAGTACCTGATGTAAATTCTTCTCCGATATATTTCATTCTACTGTCTGATATCCAACTGTTACTCAAATAACCGGGGTTTCCGTTATTGGTATAAGGATCGGATGCATTGAGCCAACCGCCAACATTAAATGTATCATCTGAACCTGCTTTTTTATTTGATATTATTGACAAACGAGGGTCACCTATTCGAGGGGATGAAAAGGCGATATGCCCGCGAACCAGTAATGTCCCATTTACTACTACTGAAGTTCCTCTTGATTGATCATTATGAATTTCTAAAGGTGCTGTACCTCCGCTATAATTAGGATTGTTTTTCATTTTAGGTTTACCGCCAATAAATATGCGTTCTACGCTATCTGTTGCAAAAGTACCCGAACCGGGACCTGACTGTGCTCCTATACATATCTTAT
>FR900422.1 GCA_000438175.1 Fusobacterium sp. CAG:439
AGGATTCTGGATCCGTTAAAATACCAGTGTATCTTTTATATAAAATATCTAACCCTATAATTAAATTCTTTTCAACTGCATCCATATAAGGCATTACAAGAACAGGTGTAGAATGTAGATTGAATTTACATTTTTCTAATTTTTGTTTTAAAATTTTTAACCCACTAATATGGTCATTATGCACATGAGATATAAAAATATAAATATGGGTTAATGGTGAAATTTCATTTGTAATCTTTAAAATATTTATTAAATTGTTTATAGAGGTTTCTAAATATGTTCTTTTTATATTTCCACAATCATATATATAGGCAAAAGTTTTTGTTTCTAGCTTGTTTAATTCTTGATATTTAATCAAACCTAAGAACAACCCTCCTTGTCCTACTGGAAAGATTATATTCTCTACTGGAAAACTTAACTCATCAATAAGCAAAATAACAACCTCCTATTATACAAACATTTGTTGGAGTAAGCCTTTTTTGAGCTGTTGCCAGTCGGAAAGTAGTGCTTTTTTCTCTTCAATAAGCTCATCCATTTTAGATAATACTTTTGCTATCTTTTCTTGCTCTTCTAGACAAGGAACAAAGAATTTTGTAGATGCAACTAATTCTTTATTTAAATTAATTACAACACCACCTGCAGCTAATTTTTTGTATTGTGATTTAGCTAAATCCGAATCTAGGATATAACAAAGGAAATTTGTATTAAATGCCTTCTTATAATTTCTAATTACTAACCAACCGTCATGAATACATCCGTCTACATTTAATATGTAAGGTCTTCCAAAGCTCATAGAATTTGATAGAAGCAAATCCCCTTTTGTGACAAATCTAGATTTATTTTTACCTTCTGGCTTTATCTTTTCTTTTGTAGCATTAATGACGTTTGAATCTTTTGATACATCACCTATTTTAATCCAATTAATACCATTTATATCATCCGTTAAATAATTTTCTATTGGTCGAGGAGAACCTCCTCGTTGAATATCTGATACATCACCTAACTTCTTTTCTTTCCAATCCGAGTAGGGGTTGTTGTTGGCGTCTTTGAAGCGGATTTGTTGAGAAAAGATTTTTTGCATAAGTCCTTTCTTTTGTTCTTCAAGGTCTTTAACCTCACTCTCACACTCATTAATCAACTCATCTACCTTGCTCAAAAATCCCGTAATCTTCTCCTGTTCCTCAATATTTGGAACCGCAACTTTAACTGAGCGTACAAGTTCGCTATTTAAATTTATAACAACACCGCCTGCCGCAAGTTTTTTATATTGATTTTTTACATTAGTAGTATCTAATAAATAACATAAATATTGTTTGTTAAATGTTTCATATGGGTCTTTAATGAGTAACCATCCATCATGAATACATCCGTCTACATTCAGAATATAAGGTCTTCCAAAGCTCATTGAATTTGATAATATTAAATCACCCTTTTTTACAAATCTAGATTTTTTAGCACCTTCTGCTGTTATTTTTTCTTTTACATTATTTATAATATTTGTGTTAGGTGATACATCACCTATTTTAATCCAATTAATTCCATCTTTACTAGTAGTTATAAACGCATCAATTGGTCTCGGCGAAGCACCACGACAAATTTTTAGTTTTTCACCTATTTTAATGTTTTCCCATTTGGGATAAGCATTTCCATTTTTATCTTTAAATCTTAATCTAGGTTTATTGTTCAATTGTTGGCACTCCTTCAAATGCTTTTTGCACATATTTACTTAATCTTGGCAATTTATCGACATCAAGTATGTATTTTTCTAGTTGATTATTTAGACAAAATTCATTGAAACGGTTTACAAGCCAATGAACTTTTTGATTAATTTTGCAGGTATTATTTTCAGGAAGTTTTGTCCATAAAATTTGCCTAATATGTTTAATTTCATCTTCTTTATATTTTTTAGCTATACTATAATGACATTCAAAAGGATTTATATATTTCACATCATCAGTATCTTTGACTATAAATTTATCTAAATACATTGACCTAAAATGCTCAATACAGCTATCATCAATTATTATTCTTGGATATATTGCTACTTCATTTTCTAAGTTATAAGCTCTAGTTAGTGCTTTGCCATATATAAAATTGTCATCAATATAAAAATCTCCAATAACTACACTCCCACGAATTAATAGAGAATATTTTAATGCTAATACTTGTATAAGAGCAGCTATTTCAATTATTACAGTTCTTTTTATTGCTTCTTGCGAGTCTATGATATTACCTTCTTGTTTTATTGCAATTACAATATTATCTGAAAATATTCGAACTTTGATTCCCGTTCTATAGATATCTTCATAAATTCCACTGATAATATTGAGAGCATCTTTATATAAATTGTTTATGTAATTCAAATATAATTCACTATCTTTAGAATCAATATTCTTTTTCATTGCTAATATATCAGTGTAGAACAGATAGTATTTGTCTGTATGAATTCTATTATCCTTGAACATATTATCTTTAAATTCTTGTAAGGTTTGAGCCATTTTACACCCCCAATTCGTCCAAGTTTTGTGTATCAACACTATCAACCTCGAAACTTTCTTTGGTAATTTGTTTCATAATGAAAGTATCAAGTTTTTGTGCTAAATCATCAAAGTTATTAATTGCACCAGAATTCATTAATAGAATCGATTTATAGAACAATTCCCTAATAATTGGTTCAACATAATCATTCACAAAATAGAATAACAATTCTGTTTCATCTTCCCTATCAGAATTTATAAGTTTTTTTAGCCTTTTAATGATATCTTTTCCATCTTTATTTTTCATAATATGCCCATTATGAACTATTTGGCTACGAGCTGCATAAAACAATTTTAATATTTTACTTACATCTTTTCCTAGGAATGCACTTGCTCTTAAATACAATCGATAGCTTAATTCATCTGTTTGTCCAGCTAATAATGTACTTTCTAAGAATATTGCAAGTTGAATAATTCTTTCATGAGGCAAAAGTGAATCATAATACTTGTTGAAATATATGACAGGCACAGCGCAACTATCTTTAGGCAATGTTTGTAATATCTTAAATAAATTTGTTGCTTGCTCTATTTTATCAGATGTGAGGTTGTATAATTCTTCAACAACCAAGGCATTTTTATTGGTCCTATGTGAACATTCCATATTTAATAATTGAGAAGATACTTCAAATTGAACACAAGCAGAACATCCTTCAGCAAAACAATAACCGTTGTAAATTTGACAACGTCCTTCACTAATAAGTCTTAATGCAAGAACCATGTCGCACACATTTTGTTTTATTTCATGGACTTTTTTGTCATATTCTTTATCATCTTTGATTACAAATTCTGTATACAGGACATATTTTGCATAGGGATAAAATATTAATTTATCAGGATGTCTTTCAGAAATATCTTGAAATAACAGTCTCGCAAAACGATTTTCTTGAAAAAGCAATAGTCCACATTTAGAATTAATATCTTCACGTTTAATAATTTGATAAGATTTAAAGATAGTTATATCTATGAGTTCTTCAGCAACCTCAATATTATACAAAGGAACAAATACATGATATTTTAAGGGTCTGTTAAATGTCATTGATTTGCTCCTCTATATTCTGTATCGTATTTTTTTTGTTCTATTTCTGCATTAGCATTGGCTTTTTCAAAGAGCGCACTAAATTTTTGAATGACTTTATACTGCCTTCCATTAATGAGTAAATTTTCTTGACATTTAACAGGCAGAAAAAATATCACAATATAAGATAAGATACTTCCAATAAAGTTATACAGATTAATAAAATTTAATTGTTCGACTCTCAAATAGCTTGATAAAATCTCTTCTATATTTTGTAAATAATACAATGTTATTAATATTCTAATGTAAATTTCTTTTTGTTGCTTTTTTACATCTAGCGGAATTTCATAGAATTTAATAATAGCATTATAAACCTCACTAAGCCTTTTTTCGTCAAATTCTGAAATTAAAAATTTGTACTTGTAAAAATCTTCATAGAAACTATTTAAAATATTCTCAACTTGTTTTAATTTTTCACTTAAATCAAGATTTTGATTGTTAATTGTATTGATTTTTTTTATTTGTTCTAATACTGGACGATACAAGTGTTCATATCGTTCTTCAAATAATCTATGCCTTTTATTAACCTCGGCAATTTTACATTGATTATAGGCAATAAATACACCTAATATTGCTATCGTAGGAGTCAATAATGCAGAAAATACCTCTATCCATGACTTATGAATAGAATTATCTCCCATTGATATAACTAAATTAGCAATATCTAAATTCATCCTACACCCCCAACTCATCCAAGTAGGCTTGGACTTCTTGTTCCAGTTTTTGGATATTGGTTTTGTGGGTTTTAATACTTTCCTTTACGGCTTGTAAATCAACTTCGGGCTCAGGTTCAAAAGTATCTACATAGCGAGGAATGTTCAAGTTGTAGTCGTTTTCTTCTATTTCTTCCATAGTTGCAATATGGCAGAATTTTTCAATTTCCTTGCGTTCAGCGTATGCCGAAACTATTCTTTCAATATCTTCATCAGATATAGAGTTTTGGTTTTTGCCTTGAACATAGTATTTTGAAGCGTCTATGAAACAAATATTTCCACTGTTGCCGTTTCTTTCTCTTTTTAGGATTAAACAACAAACAGGGATTGAAGTTCCTTGAAAACAGTTTGCAGGCAAACCAATTACAGCATCCAAGTAATTCATATTTTTAACAATATGTTTTCTTATTGTTTCTTCTGCATTACCTCTAAATAATACGCCATGAGGTAATAGAACAGCTATCCTTCCATCTTCTGCCATATGATAAATCATATGCTGCACAAAGGCAAAATCAGCTGTGGATTTTGGTGCAAGTTTTCCATAAACAGAAAATCTATCGTCATCTAAAAACTTAGGGTTTGCAGACCAAGAAGTTGAATAAGGCGGGTTTGCGACTTGGACTGTATATTGTCTATCTTCGTTTTGGTCTTTTTCAAGAGTATCAACATTTAGAATTTCAAATTTCTTGTAGTCTATACCATGGAGCAACATATTCATCCTTGCAAGGTTGTAGGTAGTGCTTGTAAGCTCTTGACCGAAGTATTGACCTACTTTGCAGTATTTACCGACTTGTAAAAGCAAACCGCCTGAACCGCAAGCACAATCTGAAACAGTTTTTGCTTCTGTTAAGCCAACAGTTGCAAGCCTTGCAACAAGTTTTGACATATTAACAGGAGTATAGAATTCTCCGCCTTTTTTGCCTGCCGTTTGTGCAAACATGCCGATAAGATACTCATAAGCATCGCCAAGAACATCAAGCTCCATATTTTCAAGGTGAAAATCTATTGTATTAATGGTGTTTAGGATTTTAGCTATAAGTTTAGATTTTTCGCTTACCATTTTGCCAAGCTTTGAAGATTTTAAGTCCATATCTTCCCAAAGACCGTCAAAGTCTTGTTCGGATTCTTGTCCGATTGTTGATTCTGTAATTGATGAAATTGCTTTTTCAAGGTAATCTATACCAAATTCACCCTTTGCAATCATTTTAATTAAATTTGAAAACAGATACTTAGGTTCTATTATATATCCAAGGTGGTCTAAGCAGTCTTCGCTCAAGGCTTCTTTATAATCATCTTTTTCCCAAGCCTCTTCATAAGTGATATTATCGTGTTTTAGAAGTTCATTGATATAATTTTGAGTTCTTTCTGATAAGTAGCGATAGAAGATTAAACCCAAAATGTAGTTTTTGAACTCATAAGCCTCCATGTTGCCACGAAGCTCGTTTGCCATTTCCCAAAGCTTTGTATGCAGTTCAGATTTTTGTTCCTTTTGTATTTGTACTGTACTCATCGCTACTCCTATTGATACTTAGTAACATTATTTATGATAAATTCCATAATCTTTTCAACTAAGGATTTTTTCTTAAAGTATGGAATATCGCTTGTAATTCCTTCTCTGATTTTGTCTTTGTCTAAAATTTCCGTGAATTCATAATCGTTTATGGAATTCTTTATGAAATCAGGCTCAAGTTTGTTTTCAAAAGCAAAATCTTCAATTTCTTTATTTCTTTGAGCTGTTTCAAAGTTTGAATATTCTTCATCTACTGAATCATTCGCAGACATTTTGGGAACAACTTCACCTATGAATTGTTTAATTAAATCAACTTTTCTTCTTAATTCTGGATTGTCGCTTCTATCAAGCTCTTTATAGATATTATTAATGTCTTTCTCTTTTTGTTCATAGTTAGTAAAGTCTATATTTCTTAAAAGGTTCATAATGTATGCGACATTAATTTTATCAGTCTGAATGATTTCAATAGAAAAATCTATATCATTAAGTATTGAAACCTTTTCAGCTTGTTTTACTTTTCTTATATTGTCATTTATTGTTAAGTATTTGCTTTTATAATCTTCATAGCTTTGTTGTGTCATTGTAAGTTCTAAATCTTCCCAACTAAATTCAACAAAGGTTTTTAGGATTAAAAGAATCTTTGACAATTCTCTAAAAGCTATGACAAATTTTGCTTGGTCGTTTTCATCCATCAAACCATCCACAGCTTGAGGAGTTGATGCCAGTTTGTAAAGTTCAGCTGCATATTGTTCAAATTGGTCTTTATAATAGTCATAATCTTTAACTAAGACTTCTTCTGCTTTATCTGTTTGGCTGAATAGTTTTAGGGCATCATCTGTTTTCTTTTTAAGGTTTCTATAACAAACAATGTTGCCAAAAGGTTTTGTTTCTTTTTCAACTCTGTTTGTCCTTGAAAATGCTTGCAATAAGTTATGCCAATCCAAGTTTTTATCAACATATAAGGTATTCAAAGGTCTTGAATCAAAACCTGTAAGATACATGTTTACAACTAACAGAATATCGATTTGAGGATTTTTCTTTTGCTTTAATCTGTTTGAAATATCTTTGTTATAAGCACTAAAAGTATTAGTATCGAAGTTTGTTTCAAACATTTCATTATAATCTTTGATAATTCTTTCTAAACTATCTCTTGAATGTTCTTCCTTATTGGATAAATCCTCGTTACTTCCGTAAGAATAGACAGCTGCAATATTGTAATTATGCTTGCCTTCATCTTTTAACTTTTTAAAAGTGTCATAATATTTTATCAGCTGAGGAATTGATGAAACCGCAAAAATTGAGGTATATTTACCGTTTCTTGTCTTTAGCGAGTGGTGATTAATGATATGATTTGCAATCATATTAATTCTTTCATCAGCCATAAAGACTTCTTCTCTATCAATATCTTCTACCCTTGTTTCATCATTTTCGTCATATTCTCCTTCATAAGTTTGGATGTATTCAATCGAAAATCCTAAAACATTATGGTCGTGGATAGCGTTTTTAATTAAGTAAGCATGAAGAAGTTTTTGGAACATATCGGCAGTTGTTCTGCCGTCTTGAGATTTATTCTCTACAAAACGAGGTGTTCCTGTAAAACCAAAATATTGAGCATTTACAAAATGTCGCTTTATTTGGTTGTGCATTTCGCCAAATTGTGAACGATGACACTCATCAATAATGAAAATAACTTTGTCATTTTTGTATTTATTCATTACCTCTAAATATTTAGGAGTATTTAGAGCTTTTGCCATTTTTTGAATAGTTGTTACTATAAGTTTTTTATTTGGGTCTTTTACCTGTTTTACAAGGACTTTTGTATCATCCGTATTATCAACGCAGTCTTTTTCAAACTTATTAAATTCTTCAATCGTTTGAGTATCAAGGTCTTTTCTGTCTATTAGAAAGAAAACTTTTGCTATGCTTGGTTCGTTCTTTAACAAGTTTGCACATTTCCAGCTTGTTAATGTTTTTCCTGAACCTGTCGTATGCCAAATATAGCCATTAGAATTGGTGTTTAGAGCTTGTCTTATAAGAGCTTCCGTTGCATAAACCTGATAAGGTCGCATTACAATTAGGCATTTATCAGTATCATTGATAACCATGTATTTAGTTATCATTTTTAACAGGCGATTTTTCTCCAAGAATTCAGACGAGAAATTTTCAAGTATGTTAATACGCTCATTGTCTTCTCTTGTCCAATAAAAAGTCAAAGACTTCATTATTCTAGGCTCATTAGTATTGGCGAAATATCTTGTCTCAACACCATTAGAAACTATAAAAATCTGAATATATTTAAAAAGCTCTTTAAAAGAGTGTTGTCGATATCTGTCTATTTGATTTATAGCTTGGTTAATATCTACCCCACGCCTTTTAAGTTCAATTTGAACAAGAGGTAAACCGTTTATCAAGATAGTAACATCATATCTATTAACATATTTACCCTGTACAGTTACTTGGTTTGTTACTTGGTAAACATTATTTTCAGGGTTTTCATTAAGGAAATTTATGTATACTTGCTTGCCATTGTCTCTATCTAAGATAAATTGGTCTCTGAGTTGTTTTGCTGATTGATAAACTGTTTTACCGTTAAGATAAATAAGAATTCTTTCAAACTCTTTATCGGATAAATCAACACCCTCTAGGATGCTTTTATTAATGTAATTAAGCTGTACTCTAAAATTATTTTCAAGAGCCTTGTAATCCTCAAGTTTTATATAGCTATACCCCTGAGAAGACAACTTGTTTATTAATTGCTTCTCTAACTCTGCTTCACTTTGATAAGACATTTCGCACACTCCCTAATTCCTCTTTATATTAGCATAAAAACCAGAACTGTTAGTAGTTTAATACTTGAAAATTAACAAACTTCGAGTGATGAATACGACACTTGAAAAAGGAGGTCGTATGAGTAAAAGCAAGAAATACAAGATTAAACAAAAAGATTTTAGGAAGTTAGAAAAATTAGCTGAGCGGATTTATAATACAGTTGTTGTAATTGATTATTTTTGCAGGACACAACAAGAAATTGAAGAGCTATATAATCTTGCCCCAATCGTAGAAAATTTAAGGCGAGATACTGATACTGTAAACGATTATTTTATAAATTATCCTGACAATAATAATTTTTAAATGGTGTTTAACTCCTATTTTAATACCGTTCAAAAAGTGTTCGAAAATGGATTGTGTCTGAATGATACGTTTTATCTGGCTTTGCTTGATATTCAATGTGTTTAGAGTGATTAATGTCATTGCTATAAATGAATATAAAGGCTAGCAATGATTGAATTAGGCAAAAAATACAGACTTAAAAAGATCAAAGGTTTTAAGAGCTCTGATAATGAGTATTACAAAGTAATTGGATTCTACAACTTCGATACTGTAATTTGTGAAAACACCTACGGAGAAAGATTTGTATTTATGAAAGAGTTTTTAATAGACCCACAAAAACCTGATGAAATCTATTCAGATTTGATATTTGAAAGGAAAGAATGATGACAGAAAAAGATTATCACTTATACGGAACAAAGGTTTTGAATTTAAAAACTCAAGATATCGGCTTGCTGATTTGTATTTGGAAAAACAAGTTTGCAGATGCAGAGATAGATTACGCAACTTGCGTTGATAAGCAAGGCAAAAGGTACAATATAGAGCTTGATAGTATAAGAGGGTTTGAAGATGATTTTGAAAAATAAGCTGACAAGAGAAACCTTAGAAATAACTTATCCAGAATTTAGAAAAAAATTTGTAAAAGAAATCCAAACTGCTTTTGAAAGTTATCGCAGAACACAATTAAATAAATATTTTTACAATTTTAAAGATGATAACTCAATGGAATACAATTTCTACTTCCAATTACAATGGAACTTCAATCATTTTGGAAATTCGAATTGGTATATTGAAAAAATGTAATTTTTGAACATTTATTAAACAGTTGTTAAACGGTATTTAAATACCGTTTAAATTAAAATTTTATTTAAGAAAAGTTGCTTAAATATTTTCTAATTGAGAACTTAGAACATTTTTCATGATTCCACAAAGAAAAATTATCCCGTTTTTTTCATTTATAATGTCTTTTAAATAAATCTTGTTATCTTTGTATTCTTGTGGAAAATTTATATCAACATATATTATTTTCTTCTTATTAGGTATCCACATTCTATATTTTACTTCCGATTTTCCTACATATTTCTTTAAGAACTTATTTATAAAGCCATCTTCTTTAGACCACGTTATAAGTTCATAGTCTACCCACACTTCATTCCAAGATTTAAAAACAGGGAAATGAGCAAATATATTGCGAATAAATTTAAATAATTCACTAGATATTTCTGCTTCCATTGGTGGTCTTTCCTCTTTTATATATTTTATAAAATGATTTATTGGCTCGTATGTTAATAATTCTGAATAAATATTAACAATATTGATTATATAGAAAAAACGTGTTTCTTCTGAAATATTAAAAAAATCATCATTCATAATCACTTCATAAATGTCAAAAAATCTTGCATATGCAAGATTTAAAAATTTTAATTCTGCTTTGTTTGGTTTTATTTCATTCATAAGAAAATTATAACCAAAAAAGAGCAAAAAAATACAAACAAAATTTTGCTAATTTTACCATAAAAGCCTTATGTTTATAGTAAAATTAGTCTATGCAAATTTGTTTAAAAAAACTTAGTTATGAAAATATTGAATCTTCAAAAGAAATACAAAAATGGCTTAGCCAATTTAAAGAAGATGAAAAAAAGATTTTATATGATCTACTTTTACATCTTGTATTTATATCAAGAGACACCTTTTCTGAATGGTGCAATAATAAAATAGGGCAACTATTAAAAGAATACCCGAAAGAAAAATTTGCATTATATTGTGTAAGAGACCTTGAAGACAATTTTTATTGGGATGATGCTTCTGGTGAAATTGCTTTAAGAACTGTTAAATATCAAGGAAGCGAAGATTTTGTATGTTCAATTGTTGGTAATTTTGCAAAATTACACAGCAATTGCTACGAACATGCAAGTATTTCAACTTTAAAAAAACATAAAATCCATAAAATTATTTTTATTGATGATTCTATTGGTAGCGGAAGAAAAGTATCGACATTTTTAAAAAAGGTCTTTAATAATAAAACTTTTTTAAGCTGGTGGAATTATAATTTAATAAAGATATATATTATTTCTTTTGCGAGGACAAAAAAAGCAGAAGAATATATCATTAAATCTCTTCCCGGAATAGAACATTATACAAGAAAATACCCTAAAAGTAACAAAATATGTTTCATTAGCCGTATTGTTTATAGAAAAGATGATTTAGAAAAAAGATGGGGAAAAAATTATGTTGAAATTAAAAATCTTTGCGGAAAACAAACAGGTATAAAAAACAATAAGTATGGATTTGGGAAAGTAATGTCAAACATTGTTTTTTATCATAGTATTCCAAACAATATTCCCGGAATTCTTTTCCTTTCAACAGAAAACAAAGAAGCTTTATTTGATAGTTCCAGAGTTTTTCCTAAATGGTTAATTGATTTGTTAGCAAAGACAAGTACTTCAAATAAAATTACAGATAAGAAACTTATGAATGAATTTCTTATGCATATTAAACGAGGAATACGAAAAAAATCAAGTATTGCTTTAGCCATGGATTGCGACGTAATGATTGTAGATACATTAATAAATCAGGCAATAATATTAAACTTAATTGACAATAATTTTATTATTACCAAAGCGGGAATGGATTTTTTGAAGAAAAATAAATTTTGTAATAAAATAGAATATAATAAAAGTTTGTATATACCTAAAAAATGGTGTATTAATCAAGCTTCTGCTCAGCCGTTCGCTAATAATACGCGAACAGATTCAGATAATATTAATTATAATTTATCTGATGGGGGATTCGGATTGAATTCTCTGGAAAGAACTGACGAAATAACGGCAAAGCCGTCCTCTATCATTGAACCTATCTATCCATCGGGGTCTCGGGTGCGCTTCAATGATAAAGGTCATGAAGACTAAAGGAGTAGTGAGTGGAAGCTTGGTCAATACATCACTTAATAAAAGAAGCTAATAGACAAGGTAATCTTAGCAAAGAAAGTATTATAGATTTACAGTGCTATGCCCAAAATTTGATTAAAAATGACGTTCCTGTTATTTTTACATTAATGCATTTAGCATTTATTACAAATCTTAATTATGATTTTCTGTATGGAACAGTATCAAGACGTTTTGATAAATCAAATTATAGAATGTTTTCCATAAGGAAACGGAATGGAAAACATAGGTTTATTCATGCTGCAATAAAAAATTTGCATATATTACATAATTACATAAATAAAGAAATTTTAAAAAATATTCCAATTCATCCCTGTGCCTATGCTTTTAATAGAAATGGAGGAATATTAAAATGTGCACAGAAGCATTGTGGTTGTGAGTGGTTATTACAATTTGATTTAAAAGATTTTTTCTTTAGTATTACAGAAAGTAATGTATACAATGTTTTTAAATCTATAGGCTATAAAGATATTTTGGCATTTGAACTAGCTAGAATTTGTACAACTACAAGATTACCGCGTTCGTATAATATGCCTCGAAATAAAAATGCCTATAATTATAAACAATATAAATATGATTTGATTGGGGTATTACCCCAAGGAGCTGCCACGAGTCCCGCATTAAGTAATCTGGTAGCAAAAAATCTGGATGAAGAGTTACAAGAGTATGCGAAAAATCTTGGTTTTGTATACACAAGATATGCTGACGATTTAACCTTTTCTACAGTGAGTTTACCAAATAATTTATCTATAGATACAATAAGGAGGCAAATTATTAAAATTATTAGAAAAAATCATTTCATAGAAAATAAAGAGAAAAGTAGAATTGCTGGCCCCGGAGCAAAAAAATTAGTATTAGGTCTTTTAGTAGATGGAAAACAACCTCGAATATCGAAAGAAGGATTTAAAAGGATTGAGGGGTTACTATATATTATTAAAAAGTTTGGATTGCAATCTGTTGCAAAGGAAAGAGGATTTTATTCTACATATGGTTTAATGAACCATTTGATAGGACTTATGGCATACTTAAAAGATGTTGATATTGCTAAATATAACAAAATTGAACCTTTATTTTCTGAAATAAAAAGTAGATATGGTGAATTATTTTAAAAAAATATAACTATCTTCCGACTAATATGTCAAACTCGTGACACTTTTTCTCAAAATCCCTGACACGCGACATTTGCCAAAACACTTGAAAACAGTAAGACAGCCTGTCTTAAGGGCATTAAAAAAGAGCCCGCAGGCTCTTTTGAGTATGTTTCACCAAGTTCGACTTGTATGAAATGGTGGAGGTTAGGAGATTCGAACTCCTGACCCCCTGCGTGCAAAGCAGGTGCTCTACCAGCTGAGCTAAACCCCCACAAGGTTTTATTTATTTGTCACAATATTTATTGTACATGCTGATTTTTTTTTGTAAACCCCTTTTTGCAATTTATTTTTTTCTACAAAAAAGCAGCCTGTATTAAAGGCTGCTTTTTATTTATTATATTGATTAATTACATTGTGTATACCATTTCCATTTCACTGTTGGATGATACTATTTGAGAAAAGTTATAATTTTCTACTAAATCTTTTTGTTCAAAATATACACAATCATCCATAACAAGTTCATCACATTGTTTTAGTGTTAACAATGAAAGGTGTTTTGCAGATTTTGAATCTGTTATTAATTTATGTACTTTCATATTTTTAGGTAAGGAAGAAATTTTTGTTCCTTTAATATTAAATACATTTGTTCTGATATCAGTGTTTAATTTTTCAACATTGCTTTTTTCCATGTTTAAACTGTCTGTCCAAATATGTTCGGGCAATTTACCTATTTTTGAACAGGACATATTTACGGAATTTGCATCAATAGGTGTTTCAATTTTTTTAATTTCCGCACCTGACATGTTTAAAGTATTTGATACCCAGCCGATTGACAATTTTCCTATAACACATTTTGATAAATTCAAGCTGCCTTCGATATGACCCAATTCAAGATTTTTAATCTCACAGCCGGATAAATCAAGGTCACCGCCCTGATAGTTACTAATTAGTTCCTGATAATCTCTTTTCATATAAAAACCTCCAAATTTTATATTTATATAATATACATATAAAAATTATAAATTTTATCCTCCGGTTAAATGTTTTTTTTAATTATTAAAAGATTAAAAATTTTTCAAGTATATCTAAAATATACTGTAGACGTTGTTTATCATAGAAATATAACCATCCGATTAAGGCTTCAAAAGCTGTTGCCTGACGGTATTCTGCCTGAATTTGTCGCCTGCCGACAGGAATTGAAAGATTTCTTGCCCTGCGGGTTATTTCTTTTTCTTCATCTTTCAAATATTCTTCAAGATTATGGAACAATTCAGCCTGAAATGATGCTTTAACTTTATCAGTCGTAATTTTATGTAAATTTTTTGCATTATCTGTTAACTTAGTTGTTTTTTGTCTTATAAATAATTCCCATACTGCATCACCAATATAGGCATAATTTCTCAAATTCATTTCTTCCATAAAAAGAGTGTACTACAAAATGTTGAATAAAGTAAAACATTATGAGATAATTTCTTTATTAGAAAGAGAGAAAATTTATGAAGAAACACGTATTAATAATAAGTATATGTCTGATACTTTCCGGCAATTTTGTTTTTGCAGGCGAAACAACTGTTTTTGCGGAAAATCAGCGTCCCGACTGCGGCTGCAGCAAGCAGACAAAGTGTCTTGACTTAATGACATCAATGTATAATGAACGCGCAACTTTATATAATGTTTTAAACCTTTCAAACGATCAACAAAAATGTAAAGATGTCATTGATAAAAAACGTTATGAAGAATTGGGAGAACAGTTTAAACTGTATGAACAGGAAAAATTCGTACTGGCAAATATGTGCAAACATAATGCAAGTGAAGAAGCAATTAAAAAGCAAGAAAAAGTAGTTAAAGACATTGAAAAATGCATGAAAAAAATCGGAAAAAAATACGATAAAGAATTTAAATCAATACTGAGCTCCGAACAAAAAGCCAAGTATAATACAGTTAGAAAAATGGAGAAAAAAGAAATTAAGTACTGTATGAAAAATAAGGCTTTTTATAAACGTGATCCGAAACTCCGTCCGTTTGGCGAAAAAATGTATTACGGAGAACAAAATAACGTGTTATGTCCCGTTCATAAAAAATGGCATATATTTGGTTTTAAACATAAGCAGGAAACTCAAATCAAATAAATTAAACAAATGATGATTTATGAAAAATAATCATTATAATTAGGATATGAAAAAGTTAGCGGTTTTATGTTTAGCAGTAATTTTAAGCAGCACAAGCTGTTTTGCCTGGGGTTGGCGGAACAAAGATACAAAAAAAAATACATCTCAGGCAGAAATTGAAGTTGAACCGAACGGAAACGGATATGTCGGTAAACTTCCTGATTTGACTAAAGGATTTAAAACTTCGGAACCGCAAAACACAAAACCTGTTTTTGAAACAACAAAAGATTTTAACTCTTCCGAAGAAATAAAACCGGTACCGAGAGAAAATCCGGCGTTTGTGAATATAATTTTAAAACAGGATAAAATTTCTCCATATTTAAATGATATCAATGAGCTTTTACCACAGCTTGAAAACTTGCTTACCTGCATTGAAGATAATTCTGATGTACAAAAATTTAATGCTAAAGCATATTTTTTTACCAAAACTATGGAATACTTAAAAAATAAATATGATGGTTTACCTGAAAGCAGTTATTATTCTTTCCAAAAACTTTTGGAATTAAGTACTCATACACGTTCATTGGCAGCTTTAAGGGCAGAGGCAGAAAAGTACCGTCCTTATCTTGCATATACAGGTTCGGGTTATTTGTATAATGAAAATGTAATTAACGAACAACTGGAATACTTAAAGACGGAAATTGAAGATACGATTGTAATTTTAAAAGAAGCTAATTAATTTAATTCAG
>FR900423.1:0-17794 GCA_000438175.1 Fusobacterium sp. CAG:439
CCAGTATATTGGATTAGTTTCTTTCGTTACTCTTATTCCTGCACCGGTGGGAGGGAATTCCTCACTAAAAACAGGGATTTGAAAGAGTATTAACATTATTAGTAAAATTATTTTTTTCATAATAATATTATTTTACTAAAAAAGGACTATTTGTATATAATACTTTTAGTCTTTTTTTATAGTGCCGCAAATGCGGCACTATGGTTTATCTTCACTGATTAAAAAGTTATTTGCGTTTTCTATTCCGTACTGTTCAAGTGCAAATTTAAAGCATTCCAGCCAATCTATTTTTTGCTCGACTTCAGGAACCTGAGCAAAAGACTGAACAACTTCAAATAATTCCTTCAATCTCATTTTTCTTTCAAAAGAAGCTCTTCTGTCGCCATAACGATATATGTAATTACCATTTCTTACATTATCATCAATTTCCATAAAGCTTGTTTTGCCTCTGTCATTTACTCCGATTAATTCTTTACCGAGTTTAAAATTAGAGATTATCTCAGCTGTTTTTTCAACCATTGGAACAATAATTTTTCGGTTTATGGAATCCAATATCATGTTTAATCGTGCTTCCTGACCGCTTACGGAATAATTCAGTTCTGTTGCAGTTCGTTCTGCTGATTGAAGATTGCCGGCCATATTCTTGAAAATTCCTGTTGCACTTTCTATTGTTGATTTAAAATAGTTTAAGAAATCCCAACCCACCATAGCTTTATCAAAAGCTAAAGGTGTCGGAGCCGTCGGCATTAATGCCGCATCATATTCTATAATTTTTCCCGGTTTTACGTCCTGCTGCCCTTTAAAACAGCCTTTAGGTGCAAGATATGGAGGATTCATCATTAGGGTTAAAGCATCTATCTGTTTATTTAAAATTGTTGATGCAAGACTGTTTAAAATTAGAGCTACTCTTAATGGAGAAATACCTCTTCCTGTCCTTGGAGATTCAATAATATTTGCATGAATAAAAGGATTTATTACAAAAGGGTTGCTTTCAAAACGGATAACTTCTCGTCTTGCGGCAACTACGATTAACCAATTTTTAAGAAATGTACCGTCAGATAGTTCAATATCTCCCCAGAATTCTAAAATTTCTACCTTTTTCCCTTCAACAGCATTTTCATCATTATTTTGAGATTTTCTTGATGCCACCACCCCTTTCAATATTTCCAATTTTCTATCATCCAAACAATTATTTGATTTATCAGAATATAATTCATCTATTGTTGAATATGTTCTGTAAATTTTTGCACACTTATCCCAGTTATCTTTATTAAATTTATCAAATACAAAGTCTTCTGATTTTATGTGTTTAACTTTTGCGTTATCATAAATTACTTTTTCATCTATTGTAAACCCTTTTTTATCAGGTTTAAGAATTTGTTCTTCAATAGTTTTTGCCCGTCTTACTGTCTTAATCTTTGTTTCCCAGCCGACAAAAAGAGTGCTTTCTCCGGTTTCTACAATGCTGTCAATTACTTTTTCTATTTCATCTTCAATATTCATCTGTTCAAAAGTATTTACAAGCATTGCTTTTTGTTTATTGGCATAACCCTGAGTTTGCGGAGTAGTTCCCGAAACATCAAACATCGCATCAGGATGTGAATATAAATTTTCACTTATATGAGATTTGAGTGTTTGAGCAAGTTCATATATATCAGGGAGTTCCACCCTGTTATCCCAGCCGTTAATTTTCGGAACATCCGAATTATATATTGCATCTCTTACAAGTTTTATATCAGTAAGCTGTGCACTTCTTTGGTCATTAAATTTGTCATACTTTTCCGTGATACTTGAAACCAAAAATCTTTCTTCAGTATCAGAAAGTTTCTGTGTTAAATCTTCTGCTTCTATCTTCATTTTTTACCACCTTTATTAATTATTTTTTGTTGCCTTATTGTTAAAGACCGAGTACAACTCTATATCCTGTAACTGTCCTTTTCTCAATGTTTCGCTTTTAAGCAAGGCTTCTTTTACAAAACCTGCATTTTTTAAAAGAGTTTTAACTCTGGAATTATCAGGGTAAACAAGAGCTTTAATCTTTTGAAAACCGTAATGTTGAAAACAGTAATTTATAAAAAATCTCGCACATTCCTTTGTATAGCTACCCCAAAAACGTTTATCAAAACAAGTTGTTAACTCTGCACTATGCAAAGTTTTACTATCACCGATAATATTATCTAAGTAGACAAAGCCGCTAACTATATTCCCTTCTGTTATTACAAAACAGAAGGGATAAGTTCTTTGTATAAGACTATAGAAATAATCGTACACATTCGAACCATTAAAAGCATAATCATCTTCAAGATATTTCAAATATTTTGTATATAAAAATAAAGCCTGCTCAAAAAAAGCAGGGTTATCAAAAGGATTTCGGAATTCAGCCATTAAAATACCGCTTTCTCAAACTTCACATAAGCAGTTTCTGTCGTAAAAGCATTAAGTTCTCCTTTTAACATTTTCTCTCTGATGTTATTTTGAATTCCTATCAGAGCATCTGCCTGAATTCCGTTTACAAAAGTTTCGCATTTTGTCTTACGGTTGAAATATCTGAATACCGAAACTTTTGAAAAAACTTTATCCGAAGGTATATCTTTTATATTTGTATATACTTTCGGGGGAATTTTTTCTTTTGATTTTTTCAAATCTTCAATAAATTCTTTTTCAATTTTCATCTTAATAAGGTCATCAAGAGAGGCATTGTTTAAAAGCCTTTCTTCTGCGTCGTTATTTTTCATAAAAAATCTCCTTTGTTAAATTTTACTGTCATCAAGATTAGAAATAGTTATTACCTTTGCAGACTTATATTCTTCCTCGTCCTGATCAGAGTTAAATCCCAAATACTTGCATAAACTTTCAAGAGCTTTCAAACCGGCAGATGTATCACGAAGTTTCTTCTTACCCGTAATACAACCTTCTTTATCCAGAATGTCTTCTTCTTCAAGAGAAAACTCTGCAATCTGCAAAAGTTTTTGGATTACATACCCTTTATTAACTCTTAAAGAGTTAATCTGATTATTAAGTTGAAATTTAATCTCTTTAATAATCACATCCTGTGATAAAAGTATCGATGCTGTTTCTTTTAAGTCCTTGGATTTATAACCTGCCTTTTGGGCAGAAAGCTCGCCGTTAAGGGATTTTATATATTCCGTAACAAATTTTTTTTGTTGTTTGGTTAAATGTTTCATTGTCTTAATGGGTATAAATTATGTATTTTTCTTTACAAATCTTTGTAGAATTTGAATTTTTTGAAAAAAAATTGTATAATAAACATGCTATTTATATTTCGGCTAGTGTAAATCTTAACAGGAGGGGAAAATGAATTTTAAACTTCCTGTTTTTTTTGCCTGAAATACGTTATGAACACATTACCTTCTGTATAACTTTACCGACGGAGCATTATCCATACTTGAAGAAATTCTTGAACGCATATTTGCGAGAGCATCTTTATACATGCTGTACCAGTAACTGAAGCGTACATGCTGAGGGTTTCCCTTTAAACGCATACATGCCCCGTAGACAAGAAGCGGTTCGGCAAAGTTATCAGGGATAAGAGTAGTGTCTTCCGCATTCTCCATTAAAAGCTTTTCAACACCATCCGAATTCTTTGCACAATTCTTTGTATAATACAATACTTCTATATCTTTGTCTTTATTAAAAATCGGCAGCAAAATCTTATCATTAAATAAACTATACGTATTTTGAGGCTGATTATTAACAAAAAACGTTTCAAAATCTTCATAATATTCAAGTTTCACTCCATCCGCAATTAATGCTTCAATCCTTCCGTCGATAGAATTTTCAACTTCGCAGGTATTTTTAGGTAAAACAATTTTTGTTTTACGAAGAAGAAAATTCCACCTGTCGAAACCGCAAATTTCTGTATTTAATATATTAAGAATATTTTTTAATTTTTTGTGGTCATTTTTAGTGAGCTCTGAAAATGCACTGACTTGTTTATAATTTAATTCAACAAGACATTTGTTAATAAGTTCTAAATAATTCATAAATTTCCTTTCTTCAATCTTTAAGAAAAAACAGCCTTAAAAAGACTGTTTTTTCATTAAAGATTTTTTTTGAATATTGCTATTTTATAAGACCTTTTTTCAACTGGTCCATAATTGCACGTTCGTGCTTAGCAAATTCTGCGCCGCTCATTTTGCCGATTTGTTCACGGGTAAAAACCAAATTTTTTAAACCGTCACAAACAGAGTTTTGAGCGTTAGCTCTCAATCGTTGTTTTGCGGTTTCATTTTCGCTGTTTAATGTTTTTTCGTGCTGTAATTCTCTCAAATATCTTTCAACTGCTTTATTTTCAATATTTTCCACAAGAGCTGAGATTTTAGAGAGTTCATCCTCATCAAAAACAGCATTGGAGTTTCTTAAATATTCAAAAACATCAATTCTTCCGTCTTTATTAAAAAATTCAGGCGGAATACTTCCCTGCATCTGATTTTGCATTTGCGCTGCAGGCTGCAGTAATGCGGCTGCAGATGTCTGACCGTTCTGTTGACTTAATGTATACTTTTCAAACGCCTTTTGAGTAACATAATTCATTAAATTTTGTCCTTGTTCCTGGGTCATTACACCTGTCTGCACAAGACTTTTAATAGTTTTCAAATCATTAACAGCCTTTTGTTTAATTGCTTCCGCATAGTTATTTAAAGGCTGCTGCACTCCGGCTGCCGCTTGTTGATTACCGGCATAGGATGAAATATTTTGTATATTTTGTTCATTCATTTTATAATACCTCATTTTTCATATATTCTACCGCAAGCTCAATTGCGTCATCTATAAAAGAGGATAACAGTACAGAGATTAAAGGCTTAAAAAAATCAGGTACAGGAATTCTGCCGACAACATATTTTACAGCCATTTCCTTTTTCTGCTGTCCTTTACTGCTGCCTAAAGCTTCTTCAGCTTTTATAACGGCAGTCTTTGCAAGCTCTTTTATTTTTTCTTTTAATTTATTAAACATAATTACCTCAATATTTTGTTTAATAATGCATCTTCAAAAAATTTTTCGAAGATGCATTACGGGGTACGGATAAATGCTATGCCGCTGCAGCAGAAGCTACTATCATTTTTGCAAGAGCTTTCGGCTGAACAACTTTTGCACCGTATAAATATAATCCTCTTACCAGATCTGAGAAACTGTCTTTATCTCTTAAGCTTTCAATTTTTGATAATTGAGAAGCAAACGTAATAGCTTCATTTGTTCCTGCAAGAACATAATATTTTCCTGAAACATCAGTTAAATTAGTGCTTACAAGAACATCCATGCCCGCAATTCTTCCGATAGCACCTTCCCTTAAAGTTTCGTCGGCAACATTATGAGCTCCGATAAATTCAGAACTTTGCAATAAGTAAGATTCAATTACAGGGTTAATAACTACCCATGGTCTTACACCTGCAGATACCGCATTTGAATTTTTCAAACAGAGAGCCAGCTCTACAAATTTAGAATAAATAGTTGATTTATCAAGTGTAACCGCTGTTTCTTCATCCCCTACAACATTTTTGGAATCAACTTCTGTATGTAACGATAGGATATAAGCATCTTGCACTTCTTCAATAGCTTTTTTTGCATTTTTCAAATGAGCTTCCATTATGTCAGCATTAGATTGAACTTGAGCTACATCATTAATTTTGAATGCAAAGAATTTTTTCTGATCAATTACAAGGTCTTGAGAAGTCGGTTCTAATTCGTCATAAGTAATATTTGATGTACTTAAAGTAGAAATCGCAACGTCAGCCGGTGTAATAATTTTAACCTTGTCACCCTGATTTTTAATTTCACCTTCCCAGTTTCTGTTTACACATTGGAGCATTACGCAATCTTTAGAAAGCATATAATTAAGTTTTTGGCTCCAAATTTCAGGGATAAATGCAGAATAAGCATTGTCTGTCATGTCTTTGTTTCCTTTCTTTTTCTAACTACAAAAAATTAAATGAGCGGCATTTATTCAAAAAAACTAATCGTCGTTATAGACTTCTCTGAACTGAAGTCCTATAATTGCACAGGACTGTGTGATATCCTCTCCCGAAACACAAAGTTGAACGGAATAATTTGCTTCTGAAATTTCAGCTTTTTCCATTGTGTCTTTATTTACCGACCAAACAGGAACACTTGCATCTTCAGGTGTCCAGTGGCACGGCAGATCATCTGAAGTCTCATCGTCTGCCCAGATTAAATGATCCCGGTGTATGGAATAAATCTTTTCTATATCATCCGAATATTCACTGTCGTAGTCCTTACAAACATAGAAGTTAAAATCGTTATCATGTTCTGTATCCAGAAGAAAATAAAATTCATCAATCATTTTTCTGTGATGCGGATTTGAGAGAGCAAGAAAAGGCGATTTCCACATAAATTTTACAGCTTCACCGTTAAATGTAGTGCCGAAATCTTCTTTATAAATATTTCCGTCTTTATCTGCGGTATATACAGACCCGTTATAAATGCATGCAGTCACAATATCCTGCGGAATTACACGTTTATACCAGGCTTTGTTAACATAGTCATTAATCCACACCGTATGTAAGAAGGTATCATCCGCGTAAGGGAAGAAATACCACATCTGACTTCTTGTCTCATAATGAAGACATAATGTATTTTCAAGTTTGCCGAAAGATGAAAATTCCTGTTTTATTTTCTGTGAAATTTCACTTCCGAGCTGAATTTGATTTAATTCTCCAGCTTGTTCAAGGGCAAAAATTCCGTTACTTAAAAAATATTGTTTATTTTCTACGTTAACAATAGAATTTGCACCGACTGCCCCTTTACTTGCGAACAATACAATTGCAAAATCATCAGGACTTGTTCCCGTTAGCAGATATACACTGTCTTTTTTATAAACGGCAAGATAATCCTTATATGGTTTTAAAGCTGTTATAGAACCTGTATCGGTATGAAACTCATTAATATACCCTGCATCATTTTCCGTTGTAAAATCATTATAAGTTCCCAGAGCAGAATAATAGATGGCAGCATCTTTTGCAACCCACACTCTGCCTTTATAAATTGCCATGGATGCCCCTGTAACGGTATTTTTTGACAAATCTTTAAGATTACATTCCACAACTTCATAATCGGCATTGTTTTTTATATAAAATAAACCATCGGCTTCAGTCATAACCAGAATGCCGTTCAAAAAATTGAGAAATACAGGTTTTACACCCTTTAAAGTTTTATCAACCAAAGTTTTTTTAGAATGATTTTCGTCATAAATATATATCTTACCGGACACTGTAGTTATTAACATTTTACTAACGTCGTAAGCTGATATTTCAGCCAACCCGGTAATTTCTTCACCTATTTCCAAAAATAAAGAATTGCCTTTTTGTTTGACAATTCCTCTGTTTTGAAGTATTTCAACGTTTTCTGCATCTGACCAGCAAACTTTTTTTGTATCAATTCCAAGCTCTGTTTTTGTTAATGCCTGGTTTATGCCTCCTGCTAAATTATAATAAGCAACTTCCATAAATTCTAAACTCCTTTTGATTTGTACCACTTAATTTTAGAGCGTATAAAACTGCCGACTTCATCTTTTGACACCCACGGATAAGGCGGCAGATAAATAATATCAATTTTACCTGCTGATGATGTTTTGGGATTTTTTAATCCGAATTCATAATGTGTCATTACGGTTTGCGGAGTAATATCCAAATCGTATTTTTTTACCAGTTTTGCACAAAACTCCATAGCACTTTCAAACTGTTTCTTTAAAATCGGATATTTACCGGCTGACAGTTTATTTACAAATCCCGCCATAGCACATAAAGAAATACCTATACTTCCTGTATTACCGCCTCCGGTATGTGCTGCATATTTATATGGTTTGCAAACTTCATTATCTTCAGGTTTAAACTTCCCGCAATGAATAGCACCGTCCTTATCAATTAAAAAGTGATAATGTTCTTTCTCATAATCTGTCGGATAATATCCTCCTGCGGTCCAATGTATTATTATTCGTTTCATAAATGTCCTCTAGCCAATCTTTATTCATAAGTTTATAAATTATGGCTGCATGTGTCCTATTCTGTGCGTTTAACTTTAAGACAACTTTATCAATATGGTTCCTGACGGTTCCGTAAGCTATTTTTAATTCGACTCCGATTTCTTTATCAGAATAGCCCATTGCAACCAAAGTCAATACTTTAACTTCCTTTGGAGATAGTGCCATTTTCCTAATTCCCTTTTATTTTAAATTTATATTCAGCATACTAAAAAATATTTGTTGTTCATTCATAATATTTCCGTTCAAAAAAAAACAGGGCGGGTAATCCGCCCGGAGAGTAAGATAATTTTAAGGATTGATTTTTAAATCTTTGTTTTCGGCTAATCCGATTTTTAATGTTCTTAAGTTTGAATAACATCTTTTCTTAACACCGAATTCATTGTAATTAAGATAAAATTTCCCGCAATTTACCTTGTTGTACTTAATTGACCGAACTTCATATAAAATAAGTTTCTTCAATTTCTCAAAAAATAATTTAGCTTTTTTATTAACTTTCCTGACAACAGATATATTATCATCTCTGTCAACTCTTGTAAGCTGAACAACCGTATGTCCGCAAACAGGACATTTTGCAAGGTAATCCAGTTCGCATAGAATGAAGCTGTCCTGCGGCACAAGACGATAAGTTCTGGTCTTATGCAAGGCACCGCAGCAGTGAATATATCCCATACTACTATCCCCTAACCCGTGTGGTAAACGATTTTGCCATCTTGAGGGCGTGAACCTTAACCACATTTTCAGTATAACTTATTCTAAATATTTGAAAAGTCCACAATTATAAGCACATGCATACATATCCATGTTTTCATGCTTAATTTAAAACTTATAATCTCCCAAAAATTTGCCCAGGTCTAAATTTAAAACATTAGCGATTTTTAAAAAATTATATAAAGAAATGCTTTTTTCCCCTCTTTCAACAAAACCGATATAAGACATACTACAATCAGAAAGTTCTGCCAGCCGTTCCTGAGACATCTTTTGCCGCAACCTTGCAACCTTTATTGCAAACCCTAAATCCTGTAAAAATTCGATTTTATTCATTTATATATTTTATTCTATTGACAAAAAACTCACTATACTCTATAGTAATAATATAACTACTATAGTAATTATTTAATAACTAAAAGAAGGGTTTATTATGGTGAAAAAATTTGGTTTTACATTTGCAGAAGTACTTATTACATTAGGAATTATCGGTGTAATTGCAGCATTAACTCTGCCATCATTAATACAAAAAAAACAGACCAAAGAACTTGAAACAGGTTTAAAAGTCGCATACTCATTAATAAATCAAGCTATAATCAACGCAAATAACGGTGCCGGAGAAACACTAACTTCAAAAAATGTAGAGTACAGACAGTTTAAAAGTTTAATAATGCCATATTTTGATAACCCGACAGATTGTTCCTGGGGTGGTAATAAAGGAGTTACAAACTCAATAATCTGTGGCGGAGCAGATGATAGCGGCAATGAAGTAAACATTAAATATAAAAACTTCTCAAAGAAATCACAAAGTATATCTACCCGCTATATTGACGACGGACAATTTGTTCTAAAAAATGGAATGCTGATAATGATAGAAAACGAAAAAACTCCAACAGTATACTTAACTGCAGATATTAATGGAGCATCTAAGAAACCAAATGCCTGGGGACATGATGTATTTACTTTTCAGTTAATGGATAATGGAAAACTCCTTCCAATGGGGCAAGAAGGTACAGATTTTTATAACAGAGAATGCTCTGAAACTTCAACCGGGAACATTAATGGTATAGGCTGTACCTATAAAGCATTAACAGACCCAAATTACTTCAAAAATCTCCCATAAACTATTTAACACAGAGCTCACAGCACATCTGGCAGGCTCCGAAAACTTTTGCGGCATGCAGATTTTTTCGAAAACATCTGTAATGCGGAAGATTAAAAACTTCCTTAATTTTCATATCTTTTACATTTCCGATTTTTTGCGAAAGGCACGGATAAACATCACCTGCCGGTGTAATCATCATATTAGAATATGGGTACATACAAGGTTTATAAATTTCAGACACCGGTTTATCGGCAGGTGTGTTAAAAAACTCCTCAATTTTGTCAAGCGGATTTTCCGAATACTCAAATTTAGGAGAAAAACGAATTTTAACTTTTGACTTCCTGCTTAAACACATCAGTTCTTTATATACTTCTTTAAAATGCTCCATATCAAAATATTTTTCAATAGGATAATTTGCATTAAACTCAGGAACAAAACTGTCAAATAAAACAGAATTTTGTTTTAAACTATTGTTTCTTAAAAACGATATTGATAAAAAATTAAAATTCTTTTCATCGCACATTTTATAAAGTTTAACAAGATCATCAAGATTATTTTCAAGAACAATTGTTTTAATATCAATCATAGGACGTTTTTTACGGGAATTCATATTTTCAAAATTATTCATAATTTTGTCCCAAATCCCGTCTTTAGCCCTGTTAATATCGTGGTTTCTGCCGTAACCGTCCAAAGATACAGATAAAAGCATCATTTTACTTTTAATAAAAGCATCAATAATATCATCATTTATCAAAATACCGTTTGAAACTACATTTAATTTCCCGAATGTTTTCTTAGCGGTTTTCATCAAAATATCAATAAAATCTTTCCTTACCAGAGGCTCGCCGCCCACAAGCGTAACAAACGAATACCACGGAATTTGCTCAATAATTTTAAACCATTCATCAGTAGTAAGTTCTTCTTTTTTTCTGTCATTTCCGACATAACAATACGGGCAATTAAGATTACAACGGTATGTCAATTCAAAAAAATACCTTAAAGGCATAGGCGCAAGTCCGCTTCTGTTATTATAGGCAGGCAGCGCATACAAATTTCTGGCAATATCAAATAAATTTGAAAGATTAACCACAGTCTACGCTCCAATCAAAATCAAGCTTACCCATATAACAAGAATTCCTGAAAGAATTCCAACTATAGACTGGTGCCAATCACCGTATTCTTTTGCAAGCGGCAGCAAAGTATCAAATGAAATATAAATCATAATTCCTGCAACCGCAGCCATTAAAGCCCCGATTAACACTTGCGGAAGAAAAAGTCCAAAAATAAACATTCCGACAAGCGCTCCAATAGGTTCTGTAATTCCTGATAATGCAGCATAAAGCATTGCATAACGTTTCTTACCTGTGACATGATACATAGGCAGAGCAACTGCAATTCCCTCAGGAATATTATGGATAGCAATTGCAATTCCGACAGAAAGTCCCAATGTTATATTCTGTGTAGTTGTAAAAAATGTAGCCATACCTTCAGGAAAGTTATGTACACAAATTGCTATAGCAGTGAACAAACCTGCACGCTTAATCTTATAATCATGATGAGAAGGGGCATCAGGATGTAATACATCATCTGTATCAATATGATCCGGCAAGAAATAATCAATTAAAATAGCGACTATTAACCCAATCACAAAACCTGCCAGAGTAAGCCATTGATGACTATGAGCAAAATGTAGGGATAAAAGATTATCAGCTTCAGGCAGCATATCCATAAAAGAAACAAAAATCATAACTCCTGCAGAAAAACCCAATCCCACAGACAGAGCTTTCAAATTATCTTTTTTAACAATAAAAGCTATTGCTCCGCCTATAGCGGTAGACAAACCTGCAAACAAGGTAATTAACATAGCGGGGATAAAATTCTGCGGTAAATTCATAAAAATTATTTCCTTTCAGAATAATTGTACCACAAAAGAATTAAAATTAAGTTAAATATCAACACCTCGCATCATATCAACAAGAGTTCCTATAGTAGTGTCCATGCTGACTATATCAGATGTTCTCTGCTGTAAAAAAGCATTAATTTTGGGCATCATTTCAATAGCAATATCAAGTCTCGGGTTAGTCCCCGGCTGATACATCCCTACATCGATCAAATCCTTATTTTCACGATATAAAGCCATAATTGCACGCATTTTACCTGCAGCTTCCTTGTGCTCCTGTGTAACAATAGATGACATAAGCCTTGAAATACTTCCAAGAACATCAATTGCAGGGTAATGATTCATTTCGGCAACTTTTCTCGATAAGAAAATGTGACCGTCAACAATACCTCTTACAATATCAACAATGGGGTCTGAAATATCATCGCCTTCCATTAAAACGGTATATAGCGCCGTAACGGAACCTTTAGGACTGTTTCCCGCACGTTCTAGAACTTTTTGAAGCCATGAAAAAATAGAAGGCGGATAGCCTTTCATAGTAGGCGGTTCACCTATTGATAAACCAACTTCACGCCCTGCCATTGCGCATCTGGTAACAGTATCGGTCATTAAGAAAACTTTTTTTCCCTGATCTCTGAAATATTCACACACAGCCGTTGCCGTAAGCAAGGCTTTTTGTCTGATCAAAGGGGGCTGATCGCCTGTAGAGCATACAAGAACGGATTTTGCCATACCCTGTTCTCCTAATGCATCTTCAACAAACTCTTTTACCTCACGACCGCGTTCTCCAATCAAAGCTACAACGTTAACATCAGCATCTGAATTTCTTGCAATCATACCGAGCAATGTACTTTTTCCTACGCCTGACCCTGCAAATAAACCCAAGCGCTGACCGCAGCCCATTGTCATACAACTGTCAATAGCTCTTACACCCGTTGAAAAAACTTCCGTAATAATCGGTCTTTCAAAAGGTCCGGGAGGCGGTCCCTCTACAGGACGCCACATTGCCCCGGTCGTATCCAGAGGCATTCCGTCAATAGGTTCTCCCATAGGATTTATAAGACGTCCGAGAAGAAAATCCCCGACGGGAATAATAATAGGTTTCCCAGTAGAAGTTACAAGACTTCCCTGCCCGATACCTTCACCGTCATAAAGCAAAAGCAGCTGAGCCGCTTCTCCTTTAAATGCAACAACTTCGGCAGGTTTTTTACGTCCGTCGTAAGTTTCGATATAGCATAAATCACCGATTTTCAATCCCGGAAGCTTTACCTCTACCGTCAAACCCAAAAGCTTAGACACAGTGCCCTTGAAACGAAATAATTCCGTTTCATCAAGCTTATTTTTAACCCTTTGCTTTAATTCATCAAGCCTGCTAGTATCTAAACCGTCCATACCATAATTATACAGATTTCTGCATATTTTTCAATTTTGTAACAAAACACTTGATCAGATAATGTTTTTATGGTTTGATAAAATAGGAATAAGGTAATTCCTCTTAACCTTATTCAAGGGGTCGTCATACAAAGCGGCGGCTGCGTTGGATGAAGCCCCGATGAATAGAACTAAAAAAATAAGGGAAAACAGAATGTTAAAAATCAGATTAAAAAGATTGGGTGCAAAAAAGAACCCTACATACAGAATTATCGTAATCAATTCAACAACAAAACGTGAAGGAAGACCTGTACAGGAATTAGGTCACTACAATCCGAAAACTAAAGTTATGCAGTTAGATAAAACATCAGCTTTAGAATGGATTAAAAAAGGTGCACAACCTACAGAAACAGTTGCTTACTTAATTAAAAACTGTAACGAAGACGGCACTTTAAATTACGTAAAAAAAGAAACAGTAAAACTTTCTAAAAAAGCACAGGCTAAGGCTCAAGCAGAAGCAGAGGCAAAAGCTGCTGCTGAGGCAGAAGCCGCTCAAGCTGCAGAAGCTCCGGCTGAAGCGTAAGAAAAATGTAACATTATTAAAAGGCTCTCATTATGAGAGCCTTTTTTATTTAGAATGCAATAAGTTTTAATTTTCTTCAGGTTTCAGATAGTTAACAACATCTCCATCATTAACATTAATATCATTCATAAATCCGCTTTTTTGAATTTCTCCGTTTGGAAGCACTCTTCCAGCAACGGTAATTGTGTCAGCGTCAGCTCCAACAGTTTTTTCGGGAACATATCCTCCAACTGCTTCGGATAATCGCTCCACAATACTTTTTGGTACAGGAGTTTCTCTTTCTGCATGTACATCCGTATAATCACATCCTAAAAGTCTGTAATTATCATTTTTAGGCGTATCTGTTATCTCAGCCCCGTATAAACCTTTAAAATTGATAGTTCCGTCTCTCTCAACCTGTACTTCTGCATTACGTCTTAAGTTTTGTTCTTCTGTAGACACTTCATCGGTATTTGACGAGGTGTGCATAATCTTTGTTCCATCTTTTAAGGTTACTTCATATCTGGCAGCATCTTTGAAAATACTTCCGTCTAACGCATCAGGTAATGAAATTTGAGAAATTCTGGTTTGAATTACATCATTTTTGTTATACTTAATCCCGCCAACCATTATAGAATTTACGTTTGGCTCCTTCCCCTTTTCTGGTTTAGGATTTGATGAAATTTTCCCGCTGTTTTTTAACCCGTTTCCATTAATCTTGTTAATTTCTGTCATACTTCAATCTCCTTTTCATTTAATATCTTCACTCGTGTCAATTGCAATTTGCACATCTTATGCTTATATAAAAACATTTAGCATAACAAAATTGCGCATAATATAGATACTAAATATATAAAATTACTAAAAATATGATATGACATACCATACAGCCCTTTACAAATTGTAACAAATTAGCTTATTTAAATTCGAAAATAGAGAAATAATATACCAAAATATAATTATTATAGGAGATTAAATCTCATTTTGCAATCCCAAAAACTACATTAATATATTCTAAAAGAGGTTTTATAGTGAATATCAAAAAACAACTGGGAAGTAAAATTAAAAGACTTAGACAAAAACGCGGATACACACAGGAACAATTAGCAGAAAAAATTGAAATTGCTCCCAGAACATTAAGCGGAATTGAAAATGGTGAAAACTTTGTAACTGCAGAAACTCTGGAAAAAGTTTTTGAAGCACTCAATGTGTCAAGTTCAGAACTTTTTGCATTTGATCACATAAAACCAAAAGAAGAATTGATAAGTGAAATAGTTTCAGATGTACAAAATCTCAAAGACAGAGAAAAAATTGAAACAATTTATAAAATAATAAAAGCAACAATCAATGAGTAATATTATCCGTTCTTTTTCAATTTAAATTGGTAATATCGTCCTTCTTGCAAAGTTTTTAGAAGCGGTTTATATGTAATTTTTTCAGGATCAAAAAATCTTAAAGACTCATAAACAACTATATTATCAGGTTTTTGGATAACAGAGGCAAAACCTGTTTCTGACATTTGCATAGACTTAATCAGTTTAGCCCATTTACTTTTCGGTGAGGTTTGAGCCAGTTCCTTTAACATATCTCTTCCCATAATCAAAACGGAATCACCGGGTACGGCTATACCTGCTTTGGCAAATCCTACAGCTATGTCTTTAACGGATTCAAGATCAAAAGTTTCAGGCTTTTTAAGCAACCTTTTTGCAAGGGCTGAAATTTTATTTGCATCAATAGTTTTTTTTACAAGCACTCCGCCTGCAATAGTTGCACCAAGAGCAGACAATCCTATTAAAGCCTTTGTTTCCGAACTCATACCTGTTTTTCTTTCAGGCAAATTAAAACTCGCACTAAATTTTACTTGAGATTTTGATACAGAATTAATCGCATTAACTGACATATTTAAGCCTTTCCGAACAATTAACAAACAAAAATAAAAAAATTTGCCGGTTAATATTGAATATATTTACAATCAGCAACAATTAATCATTATACTTGCTGATTTCTGTAAAATAGCTTTCTAAAGCAAGGTAGCCTTTATAAATTTCGTTGGAAATATTTGCATAGCTTGTTGCCACAATAAATTTAAGTTCTTTTGTTCTGATTTCAAGAAGCATGTCGGAATCTTTTTTCAAATTTTCATCACCTGACATTGACCATTTTTGCAATAAAGCAAGTTCTTCATACATTTGTTTAACAGTGGTAAATTCAAGTGTATTAAAATCATATTTTGCAAGCAGTGTTTTTTCCGCGTTCGTAATTCTCGGCATAACGGCCTGAAATTTAAAAATACGTTTAACAATCACGTAATTATCGGCGATTTTTCGATGTGAATACGGTATAATATTTTTTGCTAAAAGCGCCGCATAAGAACGGGAAGTGAAAACTTCTTCATCTCGAGAAAAAGCACTTCTTGATGTTAAGTCAAAATTTGATTTTTTTTCAATTAAATCTTCCGGCATTTCTACCCCCTGATATAAAAAATCATACAAAAAGAGCTGCTTATTGTCATGGCATGAAGGCAAATTTTTTACATGATTTAACAAAAACAAAAGACCATATTAAAAATGGTCTTTTGTTTTTAAAATATTAAAATTCATGCTATTCCAAATATTACTGAAATATTGGCTGGCTCCTAATCAGCAAATTGCTGCATGATTTCAAACGGTTTTTCAGCAACTTTAAGAGTTTCTTCATCAATAATACCTCTTTTTAATTCAGAGAAAGTTGCTTTTTTAGAATTAAATTTCTTTTTCAAAAATTCATAAGAAATTTTCGGGTCGCATTTATCACCGCAGGTAAATAAATCAACAGCGGCATATCCTAATTCAGGCCAGGTATGAATAGCCAGATGGCTTTCGGAAATGATTACCACACCTGAAACTCCATAAGGGTTAAACATATGGAAACATTTTTGGACAATAGTAGCACCACATTCAAGGGCGGCATCCACCATGTACTTTTCTACTTTATCTAAACTGTTTAATGTGTTCGGGTCACATTCAAAAAATTCTGCTAAAACGTGTTGTCCTAAGTGGATTTCTTTTTTGCCGTTTTCCTGAAACGCTGTGAAAGGTGATGTTACTGCCAATTCATGTGCCTCCTATCTATAAATGTATACTTATCTACTACAAAATAATTTGTTTATGCAATAAACATATTACAATAAAAATCCGAAAATTTGTAAAATTTACACTTTAAATAAAAAATTTTACAAATCTTTTCAAATAAATATGCCTAAAAATAAGTCATAATGTATCATTCGAACGGGCTATTTTTATTAATATTTTTTAACAAACAGAGTTGTATTTTTTGTATTTTATATATAGAATTCAGATATGAATAAAATTCTTGTAATAGATGACGATTTAGCGATAAACGAGCTTATAAAAGTTAACTTAGAATTATGCGGGTATAAAGTTATTCAGGCTTATGACGGCATTAAAGGCTTTGCTTTGTGCAAACAGGAACTTCCTTCCCTTGTGGTGCTTGATGTAATGATGCCTGATGTTGACGGATTTACCGTTGCACAGAGAATAAGAAAAAACGATACAACAAAAGATATTCCGATTTTAATGCTTACAGCACTTTCACAAGTTAACGATAAAGTTAACGGTTTTAACATCGGGGTGGATGACTACCTTGTAAAACCTTTTGAAATGGAAGAATTGCAGGTTCGAGTTAGAGCTCTTTTGAAAAGAACACGGCAAATTCCTGAAAGTGCATCTACAAGAGAACTTTTGACACTCGGAGAAATCACTTTGCTCCCTGAACTTTACAGTGTAAAAATAGGAGAAAAACAGGCAAAATTAACGCCTATAGAATTTGAAATATTTAATCTTCTGTTCCAAAACCATGGCAATATGGTTTCATCTGCACAGCTTTTGAAAGATATATGGGGATATTCTCCTGATGATGATATTGAAACAATAAGAGTTCACATAAGACATTTAAGAAGTAAAATTGATAAGATTTCAAACGGCAAAAAATACATAGAAACAATATACGGCGGCGGATATAAACTGAATGTATAAGTTAAACAGCACTTGACAAAAACAACTTCATGTTAAATAATAAAGAAAAACAGGAGGTTGAAAAATGTTTAAACAAGAAGCTTTGAGACTGCCCCCCCC
>FR900423.1:17826-39796 GCA_000438175.1 Fusobacterium sp. CAG:439
CGCAAGCGTGCCGCTTGACCCGCCATACAGGGAATTTTTCAAATTTTTCTAACGGTTTCACACTTGCAGAAGTTTTAATCACGCTGGGGATAATAGGGGTAGTTGCATCATTAACTATGCCTGCACTTTTAGCCAATTATAAAAAGCAGGAAACCGTAACCCGTTTAAAAAAGGCTTATAGTATTGTTGAGCAGGCAATAAAACTTTCGGAAGTTTATAATGAATCTTCAGAATTTTGGTCTACCCAATTAAACGGTAAAGATTTTTTTAATAAATATATAAAAAATTATGTTCAGTATGTAAATGAATATTCTACAAAAGAACTATGGGATATCGCTCCAAGAAAATTATTAAACGGTAAAAATTACAGCGGTACTACCTATGCCCCCTCATCAGTAACCGCAACAAACTTTGTTCTTTCAGACGGCACTATGATAACTCTTAACTACGTACATCCGAGTATATGGGTAGGTATAGACGTAAACGGATTAAAAAAGCCCAATCAAATCGGTAAAGATACTTTTTTATTTATTTTTACGAATAAGTACGGACTGCAGCCGTTAGGAGGAGCAGGGACAGAGGAAGCATGGAGTTATGGAGAATTTGACAGGGATAAAATATTTACCAGAGGAGGAAATGCCTGCAACAGAAATCAATCAGGCTACTGGTGTGCTTCTATAATAATGAATGACGGATGGGAAATCGCAAAAGATTATCCGTGGTAACTTAAAAAAACTTAAAATTAAGGCAATTTTAAACATTCATATAACTTCCCTTTTGTATAGAAAATAAAAGGGAAGTATTTTATGCAAATACAAAACAGCTTCAAAAGTGCCCCCCCCCCGACATTTAACGGCATTCATATTGCAAATTCAATAAACTGTATTAAAAATGCGGAAACAAATATCGGTTTGTATCAGATAACCCGTAACGACCGCGCCTTTCTTCAAAAACTGAGAAATACAATAAAAATGAATGAACTCATGCCGGATGCTAAAATTATAAAATCAGAATTTGACCGCTGGCAGGAAATGCTTAATGTTGCACTTGATAAAGCATTAAACTCAGACAGGAAATGTTTTATTGCTGCTAAAGATAATAAGCCGTGCGGGATTATAACCTTTCAGCCCGGTAAAAATAAGTATCATTTAGATTGTATCTGCACATGGCCTGTAGAAACAGGCAAGAAAGTAGTCCTTGCGGGGCAAACTTTATTTAAACAGATGTTTACGGATTTTCTTGGCAGTAAAGCGAACATATTAAGTCTAGATGCAATTTTAAACGGTCCTTTCGATACTGTGTCAAAATATTCACGTTTGGGTTTTAAGCAGGTTGGCGGAGAAAACTGGCTTGTTGCAATGCGGACAAACAGAGATACGACAGAAAAAACAATGAAACATCTTAACAATATTATAAATACAACACCGACTAATAGTAATAAAGAATTGAATTTATTGGAAACTCTGGATTTGTAAATTACTTTTCCTGCTCGTAGCCGAAATTTTTCAAAGAACTTTGTTTTTTACGCCAATCCTTTTCAATTTTAACTTCAAGCCCGAGGAAAACTTTTTTCTCAACAATATTTTCCAAATCTTTACGGGCTTCCGTACCGATTTTTTTTAGCAGACTTCCGCCTTTTCCTATTAAAATCCCCTTCTGGCTTTTTGTTTCACAATATATAGTTGCATAAATTCTGTCAATATCATCGCTTTCGGTATAGCTTTCTATTTTCACAGCAACCGAATGCGGAATTTCATCAGATGTATTCAAAAGAATTTTTTCACGTATAACTTCTTCCGTTACATCCCTCATTGTTTCTTCTGTAACAACATCTTCGGGATACAAAAGTTCACCTTCCGGAAGATATTTGTAGATATTTTTAATGAGAGTATCTGTATTTCTGCCTGTTTTTGCGGAAATTTTAACAACAGGATAGTTCTTTTCAAATAAGAGTTTATAAGTCAATAAATTTTCTTCAACCCTATTAAGTTTTTTAAGTTTATCAACCTTATTCATTACAATAATAACAGGAGTTTCAGTCTGCAAAAGATTTTGTGCAATCCATTTATCGCCTTTTCCTGCAGGTTCAGAACCATCAACGAGAAACAAAATTAAATCCGCATCAGGTACAGCAGTTTTTGACTCGTCAAGAAGGAATTCTCCGAGTTTATTTAAAGGCTTATGAACTCCCGGAGTGTCTATAAAAACAATCTGTCCCTTATCTGTAGTATAAATTCCTTTAATTCGTTTGCGTGTAGTTTGCGCCTTATCTGTGGCAATAACAATTTTTTGCCCCAATATTTGGTTCAATAAAGTTGACTTGCCTACATTCGGGCGTCCAATGATTGCTGTAAATCCGCTTTTCATAAAAAAATTGTAACATAAAAGTATATTTTTTTAACAAACTGGCAATTTTTTTTTGCTCAAAGTATTATATATATGTATAAGGGAAAAATTTAACGGTAGAAAATGGCAGTAAAAAAATCTAATATAGTAGGTATGGCGCTATTGCTTGCTCTTACAGTAACACCTGTATCAGAGTCGTTTGCAAATGCCGAAAATAATAACCTTGTACAGCTCGATTTGAAACGGGCATCAAATAATTCCGTTAATGTTACTTTATTTACCTCAAATACTTACAACGACAACGTACTTGTAAGAAAAAAATCCGATAATAAATATGTAATCCTTATACCTAAAGTTCAAAGCAACGGTTTCAGCAGCTCAAGCTTAAACGGTGTTAATGATTTAGTTTCAAATATTGATGTAAAAACAATTAATGACACAAGCGGCGGTTACACTAAAGTAACGCTTATTACGACTAAACCGCTTGATATTAAAACAAATACTCAAAAAAGTGCACCTGTTACTGCAGAGCAAAAAGAATATAAAACCCTTATAGCACAGGCAAATGCGGTTAAAAATAATATAGCTAAGCAAGAACTTCCTAAACAACCGCAGAAACAGCCTAAAACAGAAGTTACTGTGAATAAAGCACCTGCGCAAAAACAAATTTCTGCTCAGACAAAAACGGCAGTTAATACAAAAAAAGTTGAACCGGTTACTGTTGTAAAACAGGAAACTCCGAAAAAAACTGTGCAAAAAACTGAAATAAAAAAACAAAATAAAGTTAAAGCACCTGAAATTAAACTTAAGGAAATTAACCCGCAGGATGACAGACTTACAAGAAAAGAACAGCTAGCAGAACTCATAGAAGAAGTAAAGCAGGAAAAACAGGCTGAAACCGCTCCGCAAGAAACAATCTCTCAAGTTCAAACTGTTGCGGGTACAACATTCGATGCACCTGTTAAAGATATTAAAGAACTTCCTCCGATTGAAAAACCTTCAATTGTTTCTGTAATAAAAAACCGATTAAGCAGAATACAGCTTCCAAAATCTGTACGTTTCGGACTGCTGCCGTTATTGGCGTTAATAATAATTTCTAATATTTTAAAATCAAAAAAATCAAACAATTTAAAAGAACCTTCAATCAGCCAGCCTATACTTAATACCGTAAAATATAACAATATTGTAAACAACAATGAATTATCATGGCAGCAGAAATATCAGCGTTACCTGGACGAATCCGCAAAACCTGTTCCAAGAGCAAATAACAAAGGTCACTATACATTTATTAAAACTCCTGCCGAAACACCTGATCCCGTAATAGAAGAAAAACGTCAGGAATTGGAAAAACTGGTTACGGAACAGGCGCCTTACGGTGATGAAAGCATTAAACCTGAAATAATTGAAGTTCATAACGAAGAAGATGCAATTCAAAAAACAATTAAGCTTAAAGCATTTGATACGCGCAGAACATCGTTAAGCATGACAAGCCGTGATAAAATAAAAAGCAGATTTAAAAAATATGAAAATGAAATCCCTCTCCGCGAACAAAAAAATGTGGAACTGGGTAATTCATTACTTCATTCAAATACAAGAAGGTTAAAAGACGCTAACTTAGATGTAGCTGACGTGGAAAACAGAGGTGAACGTATGAAATTTAAACCGACAGAATACATTATGTCATCAATTGACGAGTTCTTTTCAATTATTGATAAAGAAAAAACAGCAAGCAATCCGGTTATAAAACCGTCTGCACCCGCGAAAATTACACAGTCCGCGCAGCATACAAACCCTATTGCCAAACTGCGCAACGAAACAAAATCTTCATATATTAACGGATTAATTGTAAAATCAGGGTTTAATATTGACGAAAACAAAGGTTTCTATATTGTGAACCTTGACGGGAAATCAGCTTTAATAGGAAAAGTTAACGATGAAGTTTTTGTATTGAAAAAATTCGATAATAACGTAACAAATCCTATTCAGGTAAGACATGATAATGCAAATGTCTATATGGTTAAAGCAGGCGGCTTCAAGTCACTTGTTGAAGTTAATGAAGATAAAATGGGCGTATTAATTGAACTGTAACAGGTAAATAATTGTGAGAGCAGCGTTTAATAAAAAAATATTTTGCACAATACTTGTTTGCATTATATTTTTATGCGGATGCGGCAAAAAGGAAACCAAAACAATAATTGAATTTGCAAGCTGGGGCTCTAAATCGGAAACAGATATATTAAAACCTCTTTTATCAGAGTTTGAACAAGAAAATCCGAATATCAAAGTGGATTTTATGCATATTCCCCAGAATTATTTTCAGAAAATCCACCTCCTTTTTGCATCAAACACAGCTCCTGACATAATATTTATCAATAATTTATATTTACCTGTTTATGCAAATGCAGGACTTTTGGAAGAATTAAATGCTGACGGGCATTTTTATCCTCAGCCACTTGAAGCATTAAGCTGGAAAGGCAAGCTTTACGCAATTCCGCGTGACGTTTCTAATTTAGTAATCTATTACAATAAAGATTTATTTAATAAAAAACATATTGCATACCCTGACAAAAATTGGACATTTGAAGATTTTCTTACAACGGCACAAAAACTAACCGATAAAAATACTTTCGGTATAAGCTTTGAGGAGGATCCGTTATTTTATCTTCCTTATCTGATGAGCAGCGGCGGCGGAATATTGCCTGACGAAATATCAAAACCTGAAAGCCAAAATGCAATAACTTTTTATGCTGATCTGCGAAAAAAATATCATGCTGCACCTTTAAAATCTGAAAGTGCAAGTGCTACAATGGCACAAATGTTTCTGCAGCAGCGTATCGGGATGTACCTGTCGGGGCGATGGATGGTTCCGAAATTACGCGAGGAAGCTGAATTTGACTGGGATATTGCACAGTTTCCGAAAGGAACTAAAGGCAGTATTGTACAGTTAGACGCATCAGGCTGGGCAGTTTCAAAACAATCCGTACACAAAAATGAAGCTAAAAAGCTTATAGAATTTTTATCATCAAAAGAAAGCAGTGAAAAATTTGCACAAAGCGGTTTAATTGTTCCTGCTCGGGAAGATGCCGCAAATTCCGCTTATTTTTTGGACGGTAAAAAACCTGAGAATGCGAAAATATTTTTAGATATAATAAAGACTTCAAAACCTACACCTGTAACCATAGATTACAGAGAGATCACAGACAAACTTAAAAAAGATACGGAAGCGAGATTTAATTAATGAAAGAATATGATTTTTATATAGTTCCGACCCCTATCGGAAACCTTGGAGATATAACCCGAAGGGCAATAGATACCTTAAAATCTGTTGATATAATTGCTTGCGAAGATATGAGAGTAACACAAAAACTTCTAAATCATTTTGATATAAAAACAAAATGTATCTCATATCACAAATTTAACGAAAAAGAACGTATAAATTGTTTTCTTAATATATTAAAAGAAGGGAAAAAAATTGCACTTGTATCCGATGCCGGAACTCCTTTATTCTGTGATCCCGGAGCGATAATAGTAGACGAATTAAGAAAAAATAATTACACCGTAACTTCACTCGCAGGAGCAAATGCCGTTGCGACGTTTCTTTCACAGATACCAAGAAAGGGAGAAGATTTTACCTTCGCAGGATTTTTACCAAAAACAAAATCACAAATAGAAAACTTATTAAAAAAATATAAATCAACTGATTTAGTATTTTACGAATCCCCTAACAGAATTTTAAATACTCTTCAATTAATAAAAGAATTTCGCCCGAATTCACGCGTTGGTATAGGAAGAGAACTGACAAAAGTTTTTGAAGAAATCGTTATTGATGAAACCGAAAAAGTTATTAAACATTTTCAAAATAATACCCTGAAAGGTGAAATCGTCGCACTTGTTTTCAGAGAAGAAGAAACCTGCTCAGATATTGATATTGATGAAAAAATTTCTTTATTAAAAACCAAAAACTTTAAGGCAAAAGAAATTTCTATAATTTTATCCGAACTTTATAAACTTAATAAAAATGATATTTACAAAAGATGTTTAACATAATTTACATGTTCCACTTTTTTTAATTTATGATATAATATTTTTAGGATAGTATAATTGAAGTTTTTAAGGTAGAGATTTTTTGAATTCACTGAACAAAGTATATATATCTTTAATAGCCCTGCTGTTGGTTATAATGTGCCCGCTTCAGAGTGTTGCAAAAGGAAATTTTTGGGGAGATAAAACTAAAACAGAAATCAATGATTTTCAAACTCCGTCTGCAACCCAGACAACAAGCGAAAATGACACTCCTACAGCATCTGCAGTTGTAAATAAAACAGAAACTTCTGCCGAAAAAACAGATAAAAAAACTATTAAAAATATTGAAATTCTCGGGAATAACGTTATTGATACATCCGTGATTTTACAGCAGATGAAACTTCAACAAGGCGACGTTTACAGCCGTGAATTAATTCAGCGTGATTTAAAATCTATCTACCAGCTCGGATATTTTACGGAAACAATGAAAGCTATCCCCGTTAATAACCCTGACGGTACCGTAACTTTAAAAATTGTACTGGAAGAAAATGCTCCCGTAACTGATTTTACAATAGAAGGCAATACAGTAATCTCTACCGATGAAATACTTACCTATCTTTTGCCTATGAAAGGCAAACCCCAGAATATTGCCGATATTAATGAAGCTATTGCTAAAATTCAGGATTGCTACAGTTCTAAAGGCTACATTCTGGCAAGAATAGATTCCGTATCCGATGACCCCGACGGAACTGTTAATATCAGCATTAAAGAAGGTACTATTAACAGAATTTTAATTTCAGGCAACGAAAAAACAAAAGACTATGTCATTGAAAGAAATGTACTGACCGAACCCGGACAAATTTATAATGAAAATCTGCTTAAAGAAGATTTGGTGCGCTTATATGCCACTCAAGCATTTAAAGACGTAACAAGAGAAATTGAACCTACCGACGATCCCGATAAATATGATATTACTATTAATATTGAAGAACAAAGAACGGCAAGCATATCCGTAGGCGGCGGTATTGACTCCGTAACAGGCGTATTCGGGTCTGTCGGCATTGCTGATAATAACTTCCTAGGAAGAAATGAAAGGCTGTCTTTAAACGGTATTGCTGGTACAGGTGTAATTTTAAATGACTCTTCAATTAAAAGACGAATGAACTTGCAGGCGGAATTAAGCTACTTTAAACCATACTTCTATAATGCCGATACATCATTAATGAGTAAAGTATTCTACAGGGATTTCGGTTCTTATCAGGTGCCTCTTGCAATTGAAAGAAGAGTTGGAGCCGAAGCAACCGTCGCTCACAGAATGAAATTTAACAAACATGTTACAAGTACATTCTCTTTAGGACTTGAAAATATTGACGTTTCTGAAGGTGACGGAAGAAAAATCGGCAGCCTGTATTCACGATATAACATCCCGATTTCCGAACGTGCAAAACAGCTTGAAGGCGGTTTATTCCTGTCTTTAAGTCCTGCATTACTATACGATACGCGTGATAATGCCACTGTTACAAGAAAAGGTACAATGGCAAGTTTAAGGTTTGATGAAGAGCTGGGAGTTATAGATTTTAATAAAACTCACGGTAAATTAACAGGTATGGTTAAACAATATATTCCTGTCGGAAAGAAATCTTCATTATCATTCACTGCAAAGGGCGGCGGCAAAATTCACGGCGACAATATGCCTGAAGTAATGGCGTACAGATTAGGCGGTCCTTATACCATCAGAGGTTTTAAAATGAGCGGTGTAGGTACCGGTGATGCGTTCATCATGGGTAGTGCAGAATTTGCAACTCCAATCCCGTTTCTTGACAGAACAAGAATTAACTTCTTAAATAACCTGAGATTTACCGTATGGGCTGATGCAGGTAAAATCTTTAACCCGTCAATTACAGATCAGATATACGACAGACCTCTTTATGCAGTATCTGCCGGTGTAGGTTTGAAACTATATATCCCCGGTATGGGACCGCTTTCAATCGATTACGGTATTCCGCTTACCAATCCGGGTGACAACGGTAACAGAAACGGTTACTTTACTTTTGGTGTAGGCGACATAATGTATTAATATAAATTCCTTAGGAGGGTATCAAATGAAAAAATTTAACTTAGCAGCACTTTTAATGACGGCAGGATTACTCTTTGTCCTTGGTAATCAAGCTGATGCCGCAGGTGTAGGTTACATTAATTATCAAAAAGTTCAGGACGGCTTTCCGTTTGCACAGCAGGCAGTAAAAGAAATTGATGCAAAAGCACTTGAAATGCAGCAGTATATGGTGGATAAAGAAAAACAATATAAATCATTGGATACACCTTTGAAAAAACAAAACTTCGAAGCTCAAACAGCAAGAGAATTTAAGCTTAAAGAAGAAGCTTATATGAAATTAAAAGCACAAAAAGAAGAACAGGTTTATAACAAAATTCAAGCGGCAACAAAACAGGTTCTTGTAGAACAAAAACTTGATGCAATTGTTGATTACAGAGTAATTTTTGTAGGCGGCGTTGATATTTCGGATCTTGTTATTCAAAAATTGAAAAGCGGTCAGTTCTAGCAGCGTGCCGCTGCATCCGCCCTATAGGGCTTTGCGTGAAAATTTACAAATACTCAAAGGAAAACCATGAAATATTCAAACCACGGAGAACAGTACCATATCGGTCTTAATCAAGGTGATGTCGGAGAATATGTAATTTTACCCGGCGATCCTAAAAGATGCGAAAAAATAGCGGCATATTTTGAAGATGCAAAACTTATAGCGGACAGACGCGAATTTACAACCTATACCGGATATTTAAACGGCACAAAAGTCAGTGTAACATCAACCGGTATAGGCGGCTCATCCGCTTCAATCGCCCTGGAAGAACTTGTTAATATCGGAGCAAAAACATTTATCCGCGTAGGAACATGCGGAGGCATGGATATAAATGTAAAGGGCGGGGATATCGTAATTGCAACAGGAGCAATCCGCATGGAAGGAACCTCAAAAGAATACGCACCTATAGAATTTCCGGCTGTTGCAAATCTTGATGTAACAAATTCACTCGTGCAGGCCGCGAAAAACTTAGGCTATGAATATCATGCAGGTGTTGTTCAATGTAAAGACTCTTTCTACGGACAGCACAATCCCGAAAGAATGCCTGTGAATTATGAACTTCTCAATAAATGGGAAGCATGGAAGAAAATGGGCTGTCTTGCTTCAGAAATGGAATCCGCTGCGCTTTTTATTGTGGGCAGTTTTCTGAGAGTAAAAACAGGGTCTGTATTTTTAACAGTCGCAAATCAGGAAAGAGAAAAACAAAATCTTGAAAATCCCGTAGTCCATGACACGGATAAAGCAATTAAAACAGCAATAGAAGCTTTGAAACTGTTAATTGCAAATGACAAAAATTAAGGAGTAATTATGTACAACAAAAAGATGCAGTATGTTATCAAAACCTGCTCAAGTGAAAATACTCAGGAGCTTCAAAATCTTTTGAACGAGATGTCAATGAATGACTGGGAATTATACAGCATGCAAGAAGTTGAAAATGACGACGGGCAAGTTTTATGCCACTGCATTTTTATGCGGGAAGCAGCATCTTCAGGAAACGAAATAAATGCAGATACAATAAATATTTCAACATTTAAAAGCCAGATGGAAAAAATGCTTTCTCCTGAACAATCACCTTATGAAATTTGCCTTGATATTCAGAGTAAAATAAGAGAACAAAAAGCAAAAATCGCAAAGATAAAAACAGAACTTGAAGGAGAAGCGCCTGCATCAGTAAACAGAAAAAAACTGAACGATAAAATTTCGGCAGGTCTTAAAGAGCTTGATGAATTGAAGCTGAAACTTGCAAAAGCGACTTCCCCTGACACTATGTATGCAAAATTAAAAGAGGAAAAGCTTTCTATTCATTTAAGCGAAGAAATCCTCGGCTACATTGATCCTGACAGTGAGATTCAGGAAGAAGAACTTGTTGCGGAAACCGTAAAATCCCGTTTAAAACTTACTGAAGAACTCGGGTTTGTTATACCGAAAATTGTTTTTCAGGATGACGAAAATCTGAACCCTTACGAATTTACGATAAGAGTTCGCGGTCTGGATGTTTTTAAAGCATGCGTATATCCTCAATTTTTAATGTTTTTTGACGACGATTTACATCTTGATAAGAAAATTAAAAATTCTATTTCTGATATTGATAAAATAACAGGTCGTAAAATTATTTGGCTTGAAAAAGATAAAACAAAAGATTTCTGGCAAAAAGGTATATCAGGCTCCGAATTTATTGCCAGAGCATTAGAGTTTTGCGCCGTAAAATATGTGGATGACCTTTTGGATTATGAAGATTTAGATAAATATATAGATGTTGTGAATGACGTTAATGACTTTCTTGTGTCAAATATCATTCCCGATTTTATATCCTTATCTGATTTAAGATTTATTTTAACAAGCTTAATCAGAGAAAAAATTTCTATAAAGGATATTACAAACATTTTTGAAAAAATAAATGATTTTGCTCAGGAAAGCACAAAATCAGATTTAATCAAGAAAATCAGATTATCGCTCTCCCGCCAAATCTGTAAATGCAATCAAAATTCAGACGGAGTAATAAGTGCTTTTGAAATATCAGAAAACACACTTGATAAATTTATGCCGAATTTTGATGAAAGCGATGATGCAATAATACGAATAGATGCGGGTTTTGCAGAAAAATTAGCCGAAAAAATTTCAAAAAAAACGGCACAGCTTAATATTGAATGCCCGAAATTGATTGTACCTCTGGAATTCAGACATTTAATATTTACTCTTTTAAGCAGTTATATGAATAATATAACCGTACTTTCAAGAGAAGAAATCGGATGTAACGCACAAATTGATATTATATCAGAAATTTAATATTGCGTTACAAATCAGCAAAAAATTTTTTATTGGGGTTTTGAAAAAATATGCGTGTATTAGGGATAAATAATCAAATAACATTTAGAAGACGACCGACAAAGGAAGAAGAACCGGGTTTAAAGGAAACTATTAACAAAACTTATGAAGCATTGGGAACAAAAGAACGTGTTGTAATAACACATGGATCGTGTTTTCCGGCTCTGGGCAGAAGTTCTTATATAGGATCTCCTTACGGCAGTGCGGCAAAAGAATATACTAAATTTCTTATGCTCTACGGTTTCAACGGAAACCAGCTAGGACCCGGCGGAGAACTTGAAATTATAAAAGGCGAAATACAACCTTCACCATATAATTCTTCAGCTTTTGCTAAAAATAAATTGTTTATTGATTTGGAAGAATTAACAAAAGATAAATACGGCAAAATTCTTTCCCAAGAAACTTTTAATAATGTCACTAAACTTGCCGAAGCAGATGATAAAAATTATGACATGACAGACTTTAACGAAGCATTCAAAACATATAATACCGCATTAAAAGAAAGCTATAATAATTTCAAAGCAAAAGTTGCAAAAGGACAACCCGAAGCCTTAACACTAAATAAAGAATTTGAAAAATTTCTTGATAAACATGATGACAGACTGACCGAAGAGGGATTATTTCATGTCTTATCAAAGAAATACGGTACAGACAGATTTGAGGAATGGCCGGACGAAGAAAACAAAACTTTTATTGCCGGTGTCCATAACGGAGATATGGACGCTATAGAAAAATATTATGATATGGTTGATGCCAATGAAAATGAAATTAATCAATATAAATTTGAACAATTTATTGCAACCAAACAAATTAAAGAGAACAAAGACTGGCGTGATAAACAAGGCTTTAAATATATAAATGATCTGCTTGTCGGATGTTCAAAAATGGATAAATGGCGTTATCAGGATGCATTCTTAAAAGATTGGGAAATGGGAGCAAAAGAAAGCGGCGGCAAATCTCAAAGATGGTTTATTCCTGTAGTAGATCCTAAAAAAATATTTAAAAAGAACAGTTATCAATTAGATATCGGCGGTGAATTCTTAAGAGAAAAACTTGATTTCGCACTCGAATTTTGTGAAAATATCAGAATTGACCACGTAATGGGTCTTATTGAACCTTATCTGCTTTCTACGTCTGCATCTGAAGATGAATTCGTAAACGGGAATGATAAAAATCATGATGTTGAAAAATATATTTCAGAACTTAAAGATGCTGACGGTAACGAATATGACAAAGCTTACCCGAAACTGCTTACAAGACTAATACTTCCTGCATTGCGGAGAAAGGGAATAACTCCGGACAAGGCAGTATGGGAAGATATTTGCAGTTATCCTGACAGATTTGTACAAATTTATGAAAGAGAACTCAACTTGCCTAAAATACAAAATATTGACTGGGGCAGAGTACAGGATAAATTAAACAGAGATGGCAGAAAAGACGATTGGTATTTAATGGGTTCTCATGACAACATGCCTGCAATGACATATATGCAGCGTATCGGAGACATGAAAGACGGATCAAAAGGCGAATACACAAGAGAACATGATGCCTGGAATCTCGATTATCTTGCAGGGTACCTTAACATGGATGACGGCAGGGAAAATATAGGACAAATAAGAAACGAACTTAAAGAACTTTATAAAACAAATGACAGAGAACGTATTCGTGCAAAATTTGCCGAACTTATGACAACTCCTAAGTTCCAAATATCATTTGCAGATCTTTTAGGCATTACTGACGTTACTTATAATATCGGAGGTTCTAAAAGAGCAGACAACTGGAAAGAACGTATAAGTGCAGATTATTTGGATAAATATTATAAAAATCTTTCAAGCGAAAATCCAACAGCCTTGAACATTCCAGAATTGTTAAAGAAAGCACTTCAGGCAAAAATTGATATGCAGGTTATGGAAAGTAAAGATAGAGATAAAACACGTGCAGAACTTAATGAAAAATATAAGCCGCTTCTTGACGGCCTGCAAAAATACGCTGATATATTGAAAGAACCTGAATAATAAAAGATTTTTTTTATTATTCTTCTCTGTGTGTTCCTGCTTCAATTCCCGGCACACATAAGAACAGCGGTACTATTCTTTGTACAAATGAAGAAAATTTAGATTGTTCGGACATTAAAGATATTGCCATTCCCAAATCATCAACGTGCGGAGCAAAATCAGAGCCTTTAATTTCTCTTTTAACTTTTTTGTGGAATATTTTTTCGTTTAAAATATTTGAAACTCTGTTGCCTGCAAATATTCCTATTCCTAATGATGCCACTGTCGCGATTGAGGCAGGAAGTGCTTTTAATGCTTTATTAAACACAACAGATGCTTTGCCTTTTTGGGCAATTTGCGGAACAAAATTTAAAATTTTCTCTTTATGTTTGCCGTATAACTTTGATGCTGCCCCAACACATGCAATCGGAACTAAAACATTACCTAAAAGCTGATTAACCGCTTCTTTAAATTTAGCTTTTAAATGTTTTTTATCATCTAAAACAGCTCCGCCCGCAACACCGCCTACAACAGAAGCTGAAGCCAATTCAATAATGTCAAGAGGATCATCAAGTTCCAAAACTTTTTTACCTGGTTGATTTTTATTATACAAACCAAAAATTGCCCAATCTTTAACCGGAGTTTTTTTAATTGCCGATGGAGATAATGAAAATCCCTGCCTTTTGGCAACATGTGCCAACGCAGCACCCACACCGAGAGCAGAAGCAGCAATAACACCTGCTTTTATCTTTTTATCTTTTTTCTTATTATTTATCCCTTGATGGTTTACATTATTATTAATTGGAGTTACTTGCATTTATACACACACCTTCTGTTTCCATTGTAACAAAAACAATAAAGAAAAAACATTGCTAAAATATCTTTTAAGTTTAACAAAACTTAATTAGTGTTCATGCTACATTTGTCGTGTAACAAAATATTAAAAATATTATTTCATAAAGCAAAAAATAATATTCAGGAATATTAAATAAACTGTTCGAACGGTAAAGATTATGAATGTAACCCCTCAGACAATTTCAAATTTCAGTTATCCGAGACGTTTTGTACGCGGCATTGCAAGCAGAAGTCTTGCACCTCTTATTATGCTTGAATGCTTTGTAACCGGCGGAAGAACATTACAAGCTTATAAAAGAGGCGGCTTTGAAGAAGCACGTGAAAGATTTACGGAAGAAAGCGTAGGAGCAGCATTTTGGTTTGCCGGTGTGAAAATGTTCAATAAAATGAACGATCATATAGGCAAAAAAGTTTTAAATCTTCATACAAGCGATTTTGATGCACAGGAAGACGGTATACGAAAACCGCTTCAAAACTATCTGCATGATGACAAAGCGCTTAAGGCTAAAGCTAAGCTTGAGGGGAAAACAGGCAAGTTTATCAAGGAGTTAACAAAAGAACAAATCGCAAAATTCAAATTCTTAAAAATTGCATCAAGTATTTTGCTTGCGAATGTTCTTGTAGGTTTTGTTGTTCCTAAAATTAACCAGCACATTACAGCTGTTTATCACAGTAAACATTTCGGCAGCCCTGATGAACCCCCTGCGAAATCCACAATTAATACATCTGAACAAAAACTGTCAATGGATAAATTCATTAAGTCAGAAGATAATAAAAAAGTTTCTTTCGGTATGAATTATAATATGCTTTTATCTGTTGCAAATAAATTTGAAAACGACCCGACATATCAGCTGCTTTCAACAGATGCCGGAATTGCCGGCGGACGTGCGATAAGCTCCAGAAATAATCATGAAAGAACAGAAGTATTATTTAGAGATTTAAGTTCAATATATTTCTATATGTTTAGTATGCCGAACATTAACAGATGGCTTAACCAGCTTGAGGACGGAAGAAAAACAAGACTTGATCCCGTTGCGGCAAAACAAGTTACAGACCATTTACAAGCTGTTTTAGATAAAAATAACGGTAAAATGAGTATAGAAGAATTCTCGAAGCAGGTATTCGGCGACAATGCAAATGTAGGCTATATTGATAAAACTCTGCTACAAAAATTCAATGAACATAAAGTCGTAACTCTTGATACATTTAAGGATTATCTGAAAAACCATAAGACATTCTCAAACAAAGATATTACGAGATATTCAAATCTTGCAGAACGTATGTCAAAACTTCAGCCGGAAGTTGAAGGTGTTGCCGTTCTTACTAAAAACCAGATTAAAGATGTATTTAGAGAAGGCGCAATTAACATGCCTGAATTCTTGCAAAATGTTTTCAGCGTTGCGACAAGTAATGCCTCTACAAATAAATATAAATATGTAAATTATGAAGAACTGAAAGAATTAAAAGAAGATATAATCCATTACGTAACAAAACTTGTTGAAAAGGCAGAAAAACACGGCAAAGATATAACGTCAGACACATTGAAAAACTTCTGCCGTGAAAACTTCATTAAAAATACATTTAACTGGGGTGTCGGTTTTGCAATTTCAGCCCTGTTCCTGTCTACTCTTATTCCGAAAATGCAATACTGGATAACAAAAATGACTACAGGTCAGGATAAATTCCCGGGAACAGCAGATTATTCTCAAGAAAAAAATGCTAAAAAGTAATTAATATTTGCTTGTAAAATATTTTTGCCCATGCGATAATTTTAATATCGAAAGGCTTGTCATGGCGAACACTTTAGTATATTTACTTGACGGAAAAATTTATATTAATCTTACTAACAGATGTACAAATGACTGTATCTTTTGCCTAAGAAAAGACAAAGATGATGTTAAGGGACAAGAACTGTGGCTTGATGACGAAAATTCAACCGCAGTAGATGTAATTAAACAGCTCTCTTCTTTTGAACCGACAAAAGAAGTTATATTTTGCGGTTACGGAGAGCCTTTACTTAAATTTGAAGAACTAAAACAAGTCTCTCAATATATTAAAACGAATTACCCTGATACAAAAATTCGGGTTAACACAAACGGACATGCAAATTTTGTATATCAAAAAAATATTGTACCCGAATTAAAAGGTTTGATTGACGAGTTTTCGGTAAGCTTAAATGCCCCAACAAAAAAAGAATATAATGAACTTTCACAGCCGAAATTTGATGAAGCCTATGAAGAAGTGAAAAAATTTATAAAAGCTTGTGCAGATGAAAAAATTTCTGTTGTTGCAAGTGTTGTCGAAGGTTATAAAGGCAGACACCTTGATCTTACAATATGCGAAAACATCGCCAAGGATTTAGGTGCTAAATTCCGTGTCAGAGAATGGATTCCGAACGGATATTAAAAACGAGGATAAAGTAATGCAGGTACAAAAAATACCAAATAATAATGCTCAAAATAATAAAAGTTTTCAGGGTAAAGTTTTTGTTGATCCTGATTTAAGCTATTATCCCTGCCGATTTGTAAGAAAACACCTGACAACAATGCAGGAAATGATAGCTAAAAAGCCTTATGATTTGTTTATTAAACAAAATCATGCAGAAAATACAGTAAGTATAATAGCTCAAAAAGAAAAAGATTTAGGCAGGCGCAAAGCTCCAAGACATGCCGTTATTATGGATAAAAACCTTGAGTTTTATGATATCGCAGCCACGTATGCCATAGAAGAATTTGATAAAAAATTAGCAAGTTTACCCCCTACATTTAAAGAAAAATCCAAAAAGTTCTTTAATAAACTCGGAAAAAAATTTTTGGAAATAATGCAAGACGAATAAATTAAAATAAGAAGAAAAGAAAGGACAAAAAATGAATCTTTTAGACAAAATTATGAAACCGAAATCAATTGCGGTTATCGGTGCGTCAACAAAAGAACACACCATTGGTTCAGATATTATGAAAAGATTACAGGAATACAAATTTAACGGTAAAATTTATCCTGTAAACCCAAAAGGCGGAATTATCGAAGGTCTGCAGGCATACACTTCAATTACTGAAGTTCCCGGAGAAGTTGACCTTGCAATTATCGTTGTAAACGCTAAATTTGTATTATCAACAATTGACCAGTGCCACGAAAAAGGTATTAAAGGTATCTGTATAATTACTGCAGGTTTTAAAGAAACAGGCGCTGAAGGTGCTGAACTTGAAAAACAATTAGTTGAAAAAATTCACGAATACGGTATGAGATGTGTAGGTCCTAACTGCTTAGGCGTTGTAAACACTCACCCTGATATCCGCATGGACGGATGCTTTGCAGAATCTTTACCTGAACGCGGAAACATCGGTTTTGTTTCTCAATCAGGAGCTTTAGGCGGCGGTATTTTGAATATTTTGAAAGACCTTAACTTAGGTTTTGCTCAATTCATTTCAATCGGCAATCAGGCTGATGTTAACGCTGAAACCGCTATTGAATACTGGGAAAATGATGAAGACGTTGAACAAATTCTTCTTTATATGGAATCAATTCAAAATCCTGCTAACTTTAGAAAATTAGCATCAAGAATTACCAAAAAGAAACCTATTTTAGCTTTAAAATCAGGTCGTTCAGCAGCAGGTGCTTCTGCAGCTTCTTCTCACACAGGTTCATTAGCCGGTGCAGATAAAGCTGCTGCTGCATTATTACACCAGTCAGGCGTTATCAGAGAATTCTCTTTGAAAAACTTATTTGCAACAGCAAAAGTATTTGCAAACTGCCCTATTCCAAAAGGCGACAGAGTAGCAATTATCACAAACTCAGGCGGTCCCGGAATTATGGCTACAGATGCTGTATGTGAATACGGTATGCAAATGGCTAAAATTTCTGATGCAACAAAAGAAAAATTAAGAAGCTTCTTACCAGCAGCAGCATCAGTTAAAAACCCTATAGATATGATTGCATCAGCACCTATCGAACACTATAAACAAACACTTGAAACTGTTATTGCAGATGAAAATGTTGATATGATTATTACAATCTATCTACCGTTCTTAGGCTTAAAAGATATTGACGTTGCTCAGGCATTAATGGAAATTAAAGCTCAACATCCGGAAAAACCTGTAATCGGTGTATTCATGACTAAAAATGAATTCTTCTCAAAACTTTCAGACATGAATGTTAATATGCCGTTCTTTATGTACGCAGAAGAAGCTGCAGACGGTTTGAACAGGTTAAATCAACAGAGATTGTGGATGGAAAGACCGGAAGGGAAAATTCCTTGCTACGATGTTGACAGAGCTAAAGTTGAAAAAATTATTAAAAATTCTCTTGCAGAAGGCAGAGCACAGCTTACGACTCTTGAATCTATCGATGTACTTCAGGCATACGGTATCAGAGCTTGCAAATACGGTTTAGCAACAAACGAAGAAGAAGTTGTTGAACTCGGAAACTCAATCGGTTACCCTGTTGTAATGAAAATGACTTCAAAAACAACATCTCACAAAACAGATGTAGGCGGTGTTGTTGTTAACATTAAATCAGAAGAACAATTGAGAAAAGAATACAAAGGATTACTTGAAAGACTTGAAGCAAAAGGCTTGTTAGACGGTCTTGAAGGCGTAATCATTCAGGAAATGGTAAAAGGCAGCCGTGAAATGGTTTGCGGTATTGCGACAGATCCTCAATACGGTCCAATGATGATGTTCGGTTTAGGCGGTGTATTCGTAGAAGTTATGAAAGACGTAACATTCAGAATTGCTCCATTAACAGATGTTGATGCTATGGATATGATTAAATCCGTAAAAGCATACAAGCTGTTAGAAGGCGCAAGAGGAACAAAACCTGCACAAATCGACCAGATACAGGAAACATTATTGAGATTATCTCAACTGGTAAGCGACTTCAAATTTATCGACGAATTAGATATTAACCCGTTGTTAATTTCCGAAGCAACAGGTGAAGGTATCGCGGTAGACGGTCGTATCAAAGTAAGATTGGAAGAAGCAAAAGAAGCTTTGGGATGTACTTGTTCTGAATGCTCTTGCTGCCACTAATCATTTTTAAAATTCCATAAGCAAAAAAAGCACCTTTAATAAAAGGTGCTTTTTATTGTCTAATATTTTCTAAACTTATTCAAATTACTGTTTGGAACCCATCCTTGAATTCCGTAATCAGCCTCTTGCTCTTTTGCTCTTTGTGAAGCCTCAAATACATCAGGATATTTAGCTTTAGCAATATCTCTATACTCTGCATTGTCAGCTATACAATCTGTACGAACCCAGGTATTATCTTTCAGGTTAATCCATGTCCAGCCGTTTTCAGAATTTGTATAAGAACCGTCAGCGTTAGCAATACATCCTGATTTTTCAAAGAATGAAGCATCTTCTTTAATTACATCTTTTCCCTGAAGAGCTTTCATTTGAGATTCATCTACAAAGGAACCGTTTGGAGTATTTACCATCTTGCCCGTATATGCAAAATTATTTAATTTTGCCGGACCGTCTTTCATTGACAGAAAATTTTCTGCAGGGGTTTTTGCAGCAGAACATCCCTCAGATGAAGCAGCTTTTTCAAGCATTGTATTTGTCATGTTTTCTTTAGCCTTCAATTGTTCATCAATTTTTGCATTTAATGCTTTTATCTTATCTGAAGCATTTTTGTAATTATCAACTTTATTTTGATAAACTTCAAATTGATTTAACAAGCCTTGTTGTGCATCAAGCTCTGCGTTAAGACGCTGGTAATTCGCATTTGTATCATCGAATGTTTCCAGTGATGTGTCGTAAGCTTCCTGATTTTGTTCAACAGTATCCTGCATTTTTTCACATTTTTGTGCCATATCCTTATATTTTGAGTCTGTCTTTTGTAAAGACTGCAGAGTATTACGTTTTGTTTCTTGAGCTTTTTCAAGGCTGGTTTCAATATTATCCAGTTTTTGCTGTGCACTGTCCAAATCCTTTTCAGCCTGTTGAAAGACTTCATCAGCCTGTTGTTTTTCCGCTTTTGCTTTTTCAACAGCTGCTCTGGCTGTTTCATACGCAGGATTTGGCTGCCCGTTATCAAGAGTTTTTGGGGTTCCTGCAAGATTTGTTTCAGCCGCTTGTAAAGACTGAGCAGCTGCTGATACTGCAGCCTGAGCATTGCTTTTTGATGTCTTAGCAGATGATACTTCCTGTTGGGCTGAAGTTTTATTTTGTTCTTGAGTTTTTACCTGTTCACAATCCTTTTCATACTGTTCATTAACGGAACTTAACTGTTCATCAAGTGTATCACGAGCTTTGACAGATGAATTTAAATTACTCGTATTATTATCTAATGTATTTTTGGCATTTTCTTGTGTTGTTTTGGCATTCCCTACAGCACTTTCAAGCCTTGCAGCGTTAGCCTCGGCAGTAAGCTTTTGGCTGCGAATATTGCTAAAATCAGCTTCTGCTGATGATAAACGGCTGCCGACATCAACAGAAGATGCAGATAATTCATTTTTCATATCGTTAAGTTCATTTATAGAAAGTTTATTACTGCTGCTTATGGTTCTATCCATCTTGTTAAGCGCACTAAAATCATAATCATTTGTTGAACTGTTATCGGCACTAACATTTTGTGCAAGACCTGAATAAGAAGCTCCGTTATCAGGAATTGACGCAGCCGTTTCCCGGTTGAAAGAATTTGAAGCCGCTGGAGTTGAAACAGAAGAAGTACCTGACGAATTATCTTTTTGGGAAGTAATTGAGTTTAAAGATTTATTTAAAATCCCCATAGCATCAACAATGTCAGCAAATGAAACATTTTTTGTTTGAGAAGTTTGTTTAGGCGCTCCGTTTGATACTTTTTTTGACATAACCGACCCATCCTTAGTCATACGAATATCAGTTTTAGTTTTCAAATTATTTCTAACATTATTTTTTTTTCCGTACTTATTCGTACTAATATAATACTTGGTGGTTATTGATCCGAATTCACCCATAAATTGCCTCTCTTATTTTGTCTTATTAAATATATAAACAAAAGAAAAAAGGGGTGATTTCAGGAAAAGTATACCTCGCCTTGCATGCTATGCTATGCTATGCTATGAGGTATTATCGCTTATTTTTCAAGGGTTTTGAACATATTTACAAAACTTTATAAATTGTTATAAAAATAAACATTTATACTTTTTTATTATAAAACGCTGTAAAAGACGGTTTTACAAATGGTTGTGCTTTTCCTGCATACTTTTTTGTTTGTTGGTTATATCTGAACTGTGTCCACAATCTTGTAATTGCTGCAAGAGAAAAGCCCATAAATAGCAAGGCAAAAGCATAAGGAACAGCAGTAACAACAGCTTTTTCCTTAACTAATCTGTTCATTACGTCCTGCGGGTTAAGATTTTTGTTTTTAGCAATTCTCTGTGCAATATCAGGTAATTCTTTTCGAGAAGGTATGTGCATATCTCCGGATGAAGTTTTTTGTATTAAATCAGGGAATTTATTATTTCTTATAAGATATTTTTTAAACGCATAATCAAAAATTGAACTCCCGAAAATTGTATAGAAAACAACAAGAGGAACACGTGTCCACACTTCAAGAAAATCAAGTTTTCCTCTGTCTTTAGCAGCTTCGCTGTATCCAAACAGCCCGCTGATTGCAGTTAAAGCCAGCTGACCTTTGCTTAATACAAGTTTTCCGTCTTTACTGTCAAAATCAAGTTTTGTATATTCATGCAAAAATTTATCAAATTTAGAACCTTTAATTTTCGGAAAAACTTTTGTAACCAAATCAGCAGGTTCCAAAATCGTTTTAAATAATTTCTGAGCAATATCTGATTTATGCCCGTAAGCAGCTATAACAGCAGCGGCGGCAAAACCCCCGAGAGAA
>FR900423.1:39848-45244 GCA_000438175.1 Fusobacterium sp. CAG:439
TTTTTCTTTGCATTTCTTTCAACTCTTTTCTGTTGTTCAGCATCTTCTTTATTTGTTTTGTCAAGATTAGCTATATTATCAAAATTGCTTTTTTTAAAAAATTTCAAAGTAAAAAGATTTTTTGCAAAACTAAGCATATATTCCGCAACAGGAACACATGTACAACCGACAACGAGTGCTGTTTTTGCGGCAATAATTTTTTTATTAATCCCGCCTTTTTGCAATCCCTTATTATTTAAAATATTTTCAAGCGAATCCGTTAAATGGGGATTTTTTGTAATTTTATCAGGGACAATTTTCGGAAGCATTTTTCTTCTCAAAAGAAATTCACCTATCAATGGAGGTGCGAAATAAAAAATACCGGATTCCAAAAATTCCAAAAAGCTCATATCGCCAAAATCTGCAATACTTCTGGCAAACAAAGCTTTAGGAACCCAGTTAGTGACAGTATCTTGAATAAATCTTGTATGAGATAAATTTTCCTGTGACTGAATAAATTTATCAAGAGGTTTAACCGATTTTTTTAAATTTTTATATAAATTATTTTGCTCAAAATTATTAACTTTATTAATCATGACAATCCTTTCAAATAACGCTAAACAAAAAAACTGCCTTTTTTACAAAGGCAGTTCTAAAATTTTTTATTTGAAAGTATCACATTCGCAACAAAAAATACAAACTGCCGTAATCGGAACTTTGCATCATCATCATATTCATCATCATTGCGTTTGTAATATTGTTCATAATAATTCTCTGGAAAATATTCTATAAGAAAAAAATTTTTTACGCAAGTGCTGTTAACTAATATTTAAAATTTTATCAACCGTTAACTCAAGAGCATTTGTAAGTTCAACTATTTTTCTGACAGTTAAATTCTGTTCACCTCTTTCGACTTTTCCTATGTAATTTGTATGAACATTTGCCAATTCGGCAAATTGTTCCTGAGACAGGCGTTTTTTGGTTCTTTCTACCCTGAAATTTAAGCCGATTTTTCTAAGAACATTTTTATAATCTGTCATAATAAAATTTTATACTATTGACAATGTTCCTTCTACACTATTATAATAGTATATGCAGTATTATAATAGTGTATTTATGGAGAAGAAAACATGAAAAGGAACGGTTTTACACTCGCAGAAATTTTGATAACTCTCGGCATAATCGGATTAGTCGCAGCAATGACAATGCCCGTACTATTTAATAAAACTCAAAACAAAGAGCTTCAAACAGCTTTTTTAAAAACTTATTCCGAGTTAAACCAACTTGCACTCTTATTTGCTGCAGAAAAAGGTGTTACAATTCCCGAGTACACAGCGAGTGAGAACAACGGAATTTCAGCATCGGATGCAAATTTAATTTTCAGTTATTATAAAGGCTCAACGGCTTTAACAACTTCCGGACAAGGATCAATGGACGATGACGGCAATTTTATTGCTTTTTATGACATACATTACTTGAACGGCAAAAATTATTCTGGCGGCGGAAACAGTTCAGGAGCAAATTCTTCTTTTTTATGCGATAATACAGGTTTTAGAAATAACCAGTCAGGTGCAATATTAATTTTAAATGATGCCCCCAGACCGGGTGAAAATGGTCCTGTGATTTGTGTTGATATAAACGGTAAAAAACGCCCCAATCGCTATGGTGTTGATTACTTTATGTTTATATTCACGGTAGATGGCAAAGTTTTACCTGTAGGACAAGAGCATAAAAATAACCCTTCATCATGTACCAGCGGCAGCGGTATTTGTGGAAACTTTAATAATATAGGTTCACAATATTGTTCAACAACAAGTACTAATATTTCCCAAAATACATCTTGTGCTTACTATGCACTAACCAATACTCACCCAACTAAGAAAGGAAAAGATTATTGGAATGATTTTTTAGGAGAAGTATATCACAGATAATTGTAAAAATTTCTTAATGAATAAACAAAAAAATTTTTTATTGCATATTATAATTATGTGGTCTAAATATAAGGGGTATATATGAGAATTTCAGCAATTAAGAGTTATCAAACAAATCCGCATTTTAACGGAGAAGGTTCTAACAAAACAAACAGGTTAAAAAATGCAGCAGGAGCAGCAGCTATAGCTTTAGCCTCTGTTGTCCCCGCCGAGGAAGCTGATGCACAAATATTTTATCCTCCTATATATCCGCCGACCTACATAACGGTACCGCCATTACCAACACCGAATACGTTAAACCTTAATCCGGTACCTAATTGCTTCATAGTAGGCGACAACGGAAATGTAGATTATAATAAATCTATGCGCGAAGTTTTCAATGAACTTGATACTAATGAAAACGGAGCAATATCAGCTAATGAAGTAGTAAGAACAGAACGAAAAAATTGGAACAGATACAACATATATTATCCGTTTACCCCTGCACAAGAACAACAAACAAGTGCAAAATTTAACGCCCTTTCGGAAGCTTACAATGAAGAAGACTCAAATCCAAATACTATAAATTATAATGAATATAAAGCTATTATGAATGATTATATGGAAGCAAAACAAGTTTCAGATTTTATAAAATTATTCACACTTCCGGGAATTATGTATCCGCCCCCGCCGCCGCATCACCATCACAGACATGATGTCCCGCCTCCACCGCCGCATCACAGACACCACAGACATTAATCTATAAAACAGCAAGGATTAATTTTTTAATTAAGATTAATTGCTCTTCTTTTGCCAGAGATAAAATGTCATTTATGTCAGATTTTAAAGATGTTTTTATGGTGTTTGCTTCATCATTCTCAAAATTCAGTAAATCATTTGGAGTAACAGCAAGTATTTTTGCCATTCTCTGTAGAGTTACTACGGATGGCAGACTTTCACCCGCCTCAATCCTTGCAACTTGACGAACATCTATATCAATTAATTCCGACATTTTTTCCTGCGTAAAGTTATGCAGTTTTCTTAAATTTTTAAGTTTTTGTCCGAAAAGTTTTCTGTTCATAAGAGCTCCTTTTAATAGAGGATACTAGGATTTAGAATAAAAAACATGCTAAAATTATCATTATATAATTGACTTTATGCTATATATATCATATAATACAATATATATATGCAATGGAGGTCATATGACAATTGATAAAGGATTTACTCTTGCAGAGGTCTTAATCACACTCGGCATTATAGGAGTTGTAGCCGCAATGACAATGCCGGCATTAATAAGCAACCATAAAAAAATGGTATTGAAAAACCAGTATAAAAAACTCTACTCCACATTATACCAGGCTTATAATAAATCTGTATATGATGTAGGAGGTGTAACTGATTGTTACCATACAGACCTGGTGACAGGTGTACAGGGAGAATGGGGGAACACAAATTCGTGCAAAGATTTTCGAAAGGCCGTAGAAAATAATCTTAAAATAGGGAAAATATGTACCACAAAAGCCGCAGATAACGGCTGTTTACAGCAAGATCAATATAAAGGTCTGGACACGCTGATAACTGATAAGCCTGATTATACCGAAGATGAACTTGAAAATAATAACAAGAACTGCGCAGGCTTAAACAAGAATAGCATAAATAATAATAATCTTGTTTATGTCCTAAATGACGGTTCAATTGTAATCTCTTATCTTAAAGATACTGTACCGATTTCAATGCTTATAGATGTTAACGGACAAAAAGGGCCTAATAAATGGGGGCATGATTTATTTAAACTGAGCTTTTCTAAAGACGGAAACAATTATAAATTACTACCTAGCGGATGCGGGATAAATTCTTATGAAAAAGGCGGTGTATCATCATTAGAAATGTGGAAGAGTATGCATAATTAAAAAAACAAAATTTATGCTATAATCTTCCTATGAATTACATATTTTACATATTAATCGTAGTTTCTATAATTTTCGGAGCTATAAACGGCACTCTGACAGATGTTGTTAATTCTATCCTTACCGGAGCAGAGTTATCTGTAAAAGTGGCATTTTCACTTATAGGCATAATGGCATTCTGGCTCGGCATGATGAAAATTGCCGATAAAAGCGGTATAATTAAGTTTATAGCAAAAATAATAAAACCCGTCACAAAAAAATTATTTAATGAAATACCTGAAAATTCTCCCGCTATAGGTGATATTGCAATGGCATTTACAGCAAATGCTTTCGGATTGGCAAATGCCGCAACTCCGATAGGTATTAAAGCTATGGAAGAGTTACAGAAGCATAATAAAGATAAGTATTCGGCATCAAATGCAATGTGTATGTTCCTGGCAATGAGTACTGCAGGTTTTCAAGTAATTCCTGCAACAGTTATAGCTGTTTTGATAGGTATAGGTTACAAAAATCCTACAGAAATAATTGCACCAACTCTTCTGGTGACATCAACAGCATTTTTAAGTGCAATTGTTATTGCGGTTGTATTTCAGAAAATATGGAAGCCGCAGAAAAACTCAAAGGAGGATAAGTAATGTTTCAATCATTAATGAACATAATCTCTCTTTGGGCACTTCCTGCTATCATCATAATCATACTTACAACAGGTTTATTAAAAAAAGTACCGCTTTACGAAACTTTCACAGACGGAGCAAAAGACGGTTTTAAAGTCGCAGTTAATATAATCCCATACCTTGTAGCAATAATTGTTGCGATATCAATGTTTAGAGCTTCGGGAATAATTGAATTTACAGGCAGACTTTTAAGCCCTCTGCTATCACATTTTAATGTTCCTGCAGATACAATTCCGATTATGATAGTACGTTCGCTTTCAGGTTCAGCTGCTCTGGGTGTATTTTCAGATATCGCACATAATCTTGGACCTGATGATTATGCAACAAAACTTTCAGCAGTAATGGTCGGTTCGAGTGAAACTACTTTTTACATTCTTGCAGTGTATTTTGGAGCAGTGGGAATTTCAAAATTGCGCTATGCTCTCATAGTCGGGCTGCTTGCTGACTTCATAGGAATTGTTGCAGCAATCGCGGTCTGTAATTGGATGTTTTAAAATCAGTTTCAACCCAACTCTGAGTATATTTATATGTTTTATTCTTTACAACTGTTTTTACAAGAACTGCATAGCTTATATCTATAAAATTAATCTTTGAAATTCTTTCTATTAGATAATCATTACCGCCACAGTTATGACAAAAATGTTTTTCAGGAATGATTTCACCGTTTTTTATAAATCCCTTTAATTTTACACCACAGCAAGCACATCGCACAAGAAACCATTGATTTTCTATAAGTTCCCCACAATCAGGACAATATGCATAATCAACATCAGGGTTGATATTTATATGGCAACAGGACTTCTTTTTTTTGAACAACTCCAAAATAAACATACTTATAACTTAATGCTAAGTAGAGAAAAGTCAAAAAAAAAGAAGAACTTAATACAAATTTAAGTTCTTCTTTTTAAACAAAGGTGCTGGCA
>FR900424.1 GCA_000438175.1 Fusobacterium sp. CAG:439
ATGCAAAATCATCAGCGTAAAACTTATGTAACCCAGCTGCATAAAGTTTATAATGAATTATTACAAGCTTCACAACAATATATTACTGACCGCAATGCAATTAATTTGACCGAAGCAGGCGTTAATTCCCAAGAAGCTTTGAATAACTGGATTGAGTTGTATTTTAAGGTTGTTCAAAAATGTGATAATTCTCTGACACCATGTTTTGCATTAGATGAATTTCGTACACTAAGCGGTAAATCTTATTCCAGTGGACACGCGGCAGCTACTTCTTACGTTTTAAACAATGGTGTGGCAATTCGTCCTCATTATAGTAATGGTGATATTTACATTCTTGCGGATATAAATGCTCAAAAGGGACCAAATATTTTCGGAAGAGATTTATTTTATATGATATTATATCCTGATATTCGGCTGGATGAACAAGGAGCGGATGCAGGACCGTTGGACAAAGATTTGCGTGAAGAAAAGTTTACGACAAATTTTAATAATGACGGAGCCTGGGGATATTTCGGAAAAATATTAAATGATAACTGGGAAATGAATTATTAAGTTATCTTGAAAAATTTTCA
>FR900425.1 GCA_000438175.1 Fusobacterium sp. CAG:439
AAGGCAAAGTTAGATAACGTTGTATCTTATACATATTATAATGCATACTCCACTTTAAGAAAGATATCGACCGAAATGCTGGCAGATTGGGATCCAAAAGATCCAGAGTACAAGCAGGCTTTTAATAACAAATCAGGCAAGACATTTTGGGATTATCTTTTTCCGTCTGTTGCGGCCGGAGATTATTGGGTGCCTGATTATTCTCAATGTAACTTTGGCTGTTATTCTCAGCCAAGTATTTTTGACGAACAAAGTTGCAGAACGGCAGGTTTATCTTGGTGTACTGAAAATGATGTTCAAGGTACAGGTTGTTTTAATTGTTGTACTCCTAAATGTAATATACAATGTTCGCTTAACTATCAATTTGATCCTTGCTCATGCACTTGTACTAAAGAGTGTTACGACGGTACTGTTGTAAATAGTTGGGAAACCTGTCCTGAGCCGCCTCAAGAAGATTATGAATGCTGGGATGGTAGTTATGCGACAAGTGAGGCTGATTGTCCCGGTTATGTCACCTGTTGGGACGGTAATAAGGCTCATAACTGGTCAGAAT
>FR900426.1 GCA_000438175.1 Fusobacterium sp. CAG:439
AACAAACATTTGTTCTAATTCACTTCTTTTCATAATTACTCCTTTCAATAACTAAAAAATTATAATATATTTATTATAAACTTTTTTAATATTTTTATCAATATTTAATATGTCATCTCCCAATTGTCATTGAGAATTTGTCCAAAGGGTTTATATATAATACCTGCTGCCTCACGCTGTTCTTCAGTCAGAGGTGCACTTACAACACCGTTACTCCAGGAATCAATCATCCCGTTATTATAGACATTTACCAGAAAAAAATCTCTGCCCAAAATATTTGGACCCTTTTGACCGTTGATATCTACAATTATATTTAAAATTTTATCGTTTGCCTTACTGTAAAGTGGTCGTATTGAAATACCATTCGCTAATACATAAGCTTTGTGGTTAAATTCAACATAAGCTTCTGTAATTGTACTTCCTGTCATTGTTTTATATTCAGAAGCAAAACAAGGAGTTGTAAGTGTCTCACATTCAGAAACAACATTAAAATATTCTTTCAAAAAATTCTGTGAAGCAGCTTCACTTGTCAAACCTGCTTCTGTTAAATTTAATGCATTCTTGTCATTTTGGTACCTTACCAGAGCTTGAGATAGTTCATTATAAATTTTATGAAGCTGCGTTACATAAGTTTTTCTCTGATGATTTTGCATCAATGTAGGTACAGTCATTGCTGAAACCACGCCTATAATACCAAGAGTTACAAGAACTTCCGCTAACGTAAATGCCTTTTTCATAATTACCTCCATTTATTACCTAATATATTAGTCATATTACCAAAATATTAGGTAGAATGTCAATATATTAGTTAATAAGATAGAAATATGGCTAAACGACTTAATCAAGATACCATTATTAAACTGGGACACAAAATCAGAATTGAACGCCAGAAAAGAAAAATGTCACAGGAGAAACTTGCTGAACTTGCCGAACTTAACAGGAATTTTGTGGGCATGGTGGAACGCGGAGAAACAAATATAACTGTAAAAAATATTGAAAGTATTGCAAATGCATTTGAAATAAATATTCATGAATTATTTGTTTTCATAATTTAAAAGCCTTCTAATCAGAAGGCTTTTAAATATATTTAATAATTCATCTCCCAGTTGTCATTAAGAATTTTACCGAAACAGCCATACCAGTTTCCGTTTGTGTTACCTGAACAAACAGTGTTAAAACTTCTTTCTCTTTGTTCTTTTGTCAACCTTTCTGCAGTAGTGTTATCGGAACTGTAATCATCAATATTTCCGTTTTTGTATATATACAAGGCAAAAATGTCCCTGCCCGCAATATTAGGTCCTTTTACGCCATTTATATCGACAAATAATTCTATTAATACTAATCCTAAATTACTTCTATATTCATATCTTATAGATGTACCGTCAGCTAAAACTATGTGTTTCCCCCGTTTATCAGGATTTAATGCTTTACCGTTCAGATATTTATATTCAGAAGCATTTGCAAAACACGGGGAAAAATCTTCGGCACAATCATTTATTACTTTGAAATAAGTTTTAAAAAAGCCCCCAACAGCATCTTCATTAGTTAAACCTGCTTCTGCGAGGTTAAGAGCATTTCTGTCTGTCTGATATTGCATAAGAGCCTGACTAATTTGATTATATACTTTATGCAAACTTGTTGTATAGGTTTTACGTTGATGATTTTGCACCAAAGTCGGTACGGTCATTGCTGAAACCACACCAATTATGCCTAAGGTTACCAAAACCTCAGCAAGTGTAAATGCCAAGCGTGCCGCTTGCCCTGGCACAAAGATTTTGAATAAATCCTCAAAACTATGAGCAGGAGCTACAGAATTGCCCCCCCCCCGTAATTGTACAATTTTTTCATAATTGCTCCTTTCTTTTATAATTATTATATCAAATTATAAGTTGTATTTCAATAAAAAAACTCCTCTATAATAGAGGAGTTTTTTAAATCATTTATAATCAATTGACTATTTGATTTCAACAGTTGCACCGGCAGCTTCAAGTTGTTTTTTGATAGCTTCAGCATCTTCTTTTTTGATACCTTCTTTAACCGCTTTAGGTGCACCGTCAACTAAATCTTTAGCTTCTTTTAAGCCAAGACCTGTGATAGCTCTAACTTCTTTCAATACAGCGATTTTGTTAGCACCTGCAGAAGCTAAGATTACGTTAACTTCTGATGCTTCTTCAGCTGCTGCTTCACCTGCTGCTGCGGGAGCTGCTGCTACTGCTACGGGAGCTGCTGCAGATACGCCGAATTTTTCTTCCATAGCTTTAACTAATTCAGCTGCTTCTAATAAAGTTAATTTTTCAATTGATTCTAAAATAGTTTCTACGTTACTCATTATTTTTCTCCTTTTAAAATTTTTATTTTGTACAATGTTTAATTAAGACTAAGCAGTCTTTTGGTCTCTAACAGCAGCAATAGTTCTTGTAAGTTGTGACATAACTGCGTTGATAGATCCAACGATACCTGAAGCAGGCGAGTTGATAGAACCGAGAATTTTTGCAATAAGTTCTTCTTTTGAAGGCATTTTTGATAATGCTTCAGCTTCTTTAGCAGATAACAATTTACCGTCTAAAGCACCGCCGAGAATTGCACCTTTTTTGGTATCTTTAATAAATTTTGCAACTGCTTTTGCAGGGCTTACCTGATCTTCAAAACCGAAAGCGATAGCTACAGGTCCTGTTAAAGATTCGGCAAGAACTTCAAAGTCAGTACCCTTTAAAGCGATTTTAGCCAAAGTATTTTTTGTTACCATGTAGTCGCCGCCGTCTTTTTGAATGCTGCGTCTGAGATTTGTAATTTCTTCTACAGTGTAACCTTTATACTCAGTTAAAATAGCTACCTGGGCTTTTTCTGCTTTTGCTTTTATAGCATCTATTTTTTCAGATTTAAAAGCTTTTGTTGCCATGTTTAGCTCCTTTGTTTTACAAATTAAATTTATCGACCTTCTAAAAATACAAAAGATTTTGCATCTTTCATATTTTGACCGCAAAATCTCACAGGCTAACAAATCTATTTAAAATATTTCGACTGTTTCACCTCGGTTAGCTGGTATATTAAGGGGAGATTATGTTAGTTTTTCAAACACCGGGGCTCTTATCTGCCCCCCCCCCGCTAACTGTCTGCGGTTGTATATTTGTAATATTACTTGAAAAGGTTTTAAAAATCAATAGGAAAGTTAATTTTTCTTAACCAAAGACCATACATCACATTGTTCGTTTATATTATAAGTACCTCTCAAAAACGGTGTATACATTGGTTCCATCATTAATTCATATCTCATACAAAAGTTACCGAGGCAAACTGCTTCGTTTTGAATTTTCAGAGTTAATAATTTTTCCAGAAGAGGATAAACATCATCTTTAAAGTTTGTTTGATTATCAAACACATCAACTGAAATATAACTGATTAAGAGCCATTTTTTCTTCTTCATATTTACTCTTATGCGATTTACTGAAATATCAATAAAGTGAAGAAGGTTATCTACACTGTTAAAATCGTTCAGGAGTATAAGCATTTTATCGCCTGTTTTAGCAAATTTACAACCGGTGATATTTTTTATAGATGCATAAAAAGTTTTAAAAGCTTCTTCTTCTTTCTCTTTTACACCTGCATTTGCATCACCGCCCCAGCAGGTATCTACCATCATATTTTTTGAGGTAAATTGAACCAGAACAGCTACGTTATTACATTTTTTTATACTGTTTTCCACTTCTTTTTGAAGAGATTTGTTAAACTTAGCCTCAATTTTTTCTTCACAAGCTCGAATTCCGTCATTCAAATAATCCATCCCTCTGTGAAAATAAAATTTAGATTTTGTAATTACAAAGACCATGACTACTGCAATCAAATCAAATAACAAAATCGAAGCATCCACATAAACACCGCCAAGTTCAACTTCCTGCTGATAAAATAATTTTACAAACCCGGAAACAGCATCCGCAATCGGTTTTGCGAAATCAAATGCCGGAATATTTATCAGATTTAAGAACCAGTATGTTGCCGTAAGAAATACAAGTATCATTAATGTTATCTGAATAACAAATAATATATTTAGAATAATTTGTAAAACTTTTGATAAAAACTTATAAATTACCAGCATAATTCCTCACGCTAACGCTATATTATCAATTAACCTTACATCGCCTATTTTCAAAGCAATAAATGCGATTGTATTGTTATCAGCAATTTCTTTCTCTTCCAAATTTTCAGCATCTCTGAATTCCAAATATTCAAGCGAGTGGCTGCTGTTTAAATATGAATATGCAGTTTCGCTCAAAGCTCTAACATCTGTTATACCCTTATTATAGCATGCTTTTATATTAAATAAAATTTTGCTCAAAGCCTGAGCATTTACCTTATCTTCATCAGACAAATACTTGTTGCGTGAAGATAATGCAAGTCCGCTTTCTTCTCTTACTATGGGACAAGGCACTATTTCAACGGGAATATTTAAATCTTTGACCATTTTTTTCAATATTATAAGCTGCTGCCTGTCTTTTTCGCCAAAAAATGCATAATCAGGCTGAACAATATTAAATAATTTATTCACCACGGTACAAACACCGTCAAAATGCCCGACGCGGGATTTCCCGCAAAGTTTGTCGACATAGAAATAAGGCGGTATTACATAAGTTAAAAAGTCATTTGACATAATATGACCTTCACCGTACATTTCTTTTGGAGAAGGAGCAAACACAATATCCACTGCGGCATCATTGCAAAGTTTTTCATCAGCATCAAGAGTTCTCGGATATTTATCCAAATCTTCTCCCGGACAAAACTGGATAGGATTTACAAAAACAGACACAACAGTTCTGTCACATTTTTCAACACTTTTTTTAATAAGGCTTAAATGTCCATCATGCAAAGCCCCCATAGTGGGAACAAGCCCGACGGTCAACCCTTCCTTTTTCCACTGTCTGACTTTCTCTCTTACTTCCGCTATTGTATGAACCAACATAATATTAATACCACTCTCTTTCCTAAAATATTTCTTCTTCAGACGGAAAGTTTCCGCTTTTAACATCTTTATCAAATTTTTTTGCACATTCGTAAATTAAAGTTTTCATATCACCGTATTTTCTTGCGAATTTAGGTTTAAAATCGGAGTATTTCCCGAAAACATCATCAGATACCAGAACTTGTGCATCACAATATTTGCCTGCACCGCAAGAAATCGTCGGAACATGAAGATTTTCACTAATATATTTTGCGCTCTCTTGAGGAACCATTTCAAGAACTATAGAAAATACTCCAGCATTTTCAAGTTCTTTGGCCTGTATAAGAATTTCTTCCGCAGCTTCACGGGTTTTTCCCTGAATTTTATACCCTCCGAGTGTATTCAAAAATTGAGGAGTAAAACCTAAATGCCCCATAACAGGAATTCCTGTTTCAACAAGGCGGCGGATTACATTCAAAATATGTTCGTTAAAGCCTTCTATTTTAACGGCATTGGCACCCAGTTTTATCATTTCCCCGCAATTTTTTACGGCTGACGGAATATCGGTATGATAGCTTAAAAAAGGCATGTCAGTAACAACCATAGCTCGCTGCACACCTTTAGCAGCTGCTTTTGTAAAGATTGACATTTCTTCCATACCGACAGAATGCGTAGTTTCATAACCTAAAGCTACCATAGCAAGGCTGTCGCCTATTAAAACAATATCAACTCCTGCCTCGTCAATATATTTTGCGGTTGAATAATCGTAAGCTGTCAGAACAGAAAATTTTTCGTTATTATCTTTATATTTTTGAATAGTATTAACAGTAACTTTTTTAACCATTATACATTACAGCCTTGTTTTTCTGCCTCTTTACCCTGTGAAAAGATACCTTTTTCATTTTTATGTTCTTTTCTGAACCAGTAATAAATTGCTCTTGCAACACGATTCGAACTGTGTCTTACAAGTCCTTCTCTGCTGTCCTCAATAAGCTTTCTGGAAACCAATTTTACACCAAGCTTTTTTAAATTATCAAAATCAGGTTTAACAGGATAAGAACCTGCTATCTGATATTTTTTAGCAAGATTTGACGGCATAAAGTCATTTACTAAAACCGCATCAATAACTTTTTTGCTTCCCGCATGTTTCGTTATAGCGTTAATATGATCACATACGCTGTAGCCGTCAGTTTCACCCGGTTGTGTCATAATATTGCATACATATATTTTCTTAGCGTTTGATTTTGCAATCTCATGTGATATTTCCTGAATTAACAAATTAGGAATAACACTTGTATATAAACTTCCCGGTCCGAGAATAATCAGTTCCGCATCTCTTATTGCAGAAATAACATCGGCTAATGCCCTGCAATTTTGCGGATCTGTATATAAACGCTTAATTTTACCATGAGCTTCAGGAATATTTGATTCACCGTGAATAATTCTGCCATCTTCCATTTCCGCAACAAGTTTCATATCATCAAGAGTTGAAGGCAAAACCCTTCCGCGAATTGACAGAACGTTTGAAGATTCTTTGACTGCACGAACCATATCGCCCGTAATTGAGCACAGAGCCGTTAAAAATAAGTTGCCGAAACTGTGTCCTTCAAGCCCTTCACCAGTTTTAAACCTGTATTGGAAGAGTTTTGTAACCAAATCTTCATCATCAGCCAATGCAGCAATACAGTTTCTGATATCACCGGGAGGAAGAACCCCCATTTCTTCTCTTAACCTTCCGGAACTTCCGCCGTCATCACCGACAGTTACAACTGCAGTTACGTTATTGGTTATATTTTTAATACCTCTCAACAGCATTGATAAGCCCGTACCGCCGCCTACCGCTACGATTTTCGGACCTCTGTTTAATTTTCTTCTTCTGTATAAGTTTTCCAATAAAGACTGTTTATCAGCACCATCAAGCATTGAAAGATTTGTTTTCTGCCATCCTTTGAAAAATATGCCCGCACCGAACATTACAACGGCAAATGCAATCCATTCGGTTGAAATAGTCATTGCTATTTTTCTGATGAACTCCATAGTATAAAAAACAGGTTTTATATCAAACAAAATTAAAACGCCAAAAGTCATTAATACAGCGCCTAAAAATATCAAAGCAAACCAGCGTTTTACCTGCAAACCAGGCATTAGCCACCTTACATCATCCGGCATCTTTACACTTTTTCTAAAATCTTTCATCACCTTATAAATTATCCTTTATTATTCTACCCAACCTGACAAACAAGCATTTTTATAATTTACGGGCACAGGTTTTATAATATCATGCGCCTGTTTAATCAATTCCAAAGAATTTGAAAGCCTGTTTGTAAAGTGAATTGTATCAGCTGTTACAACAGTCTTGCCGCCCTCAACATTTGAAACCTGAGATGCTGCAAGTAATTGTTTTAAACGTGAAATTCCCATTTCGGTATTCTCGTTATCTCTGGCAACCGTATTTACGGTACCGTCAACATTATACATTTTTTCAAGACATATTTCCTGTGCAATCGGAATATTAATAAGCGCCCCTGTCTTTTCGGTTATTTCTCCTGCCGCACCGTAATAAACAAGCCACTTAGAACATTTTTGAATTGCTCTTGCGACAGAACAAGCAAACGCAAAATCCGATGCACATCTTTTATACATTGCACCATGCGGTCTTACATGTTCTATTTCCATGTTGAAAGTTTTGGCAAAAGACATTAAAGCTCCGACCTGATAAATAACAAGAGCTTCAATTTCATCTTCTGTCAAGTCCATATCGCGGTACCCGAACCCCTGAATATCATCAAAACCTATATGCGCACCTACTACCACATTTTTTTCTTTAGCTTTTAACAAAGCATTTTTAATTGTCAAAGGATCGCCGGCGTGAAACCCGCATGAAATATTAACCGAACTTGCATAATCCAAAAGTTCAAATTCATAATTATTTTTATAAATACCGAAACTTTGGGCTAAATCTATATTAAAATCTATATTTTTTATTGCTTTTCTTTCTGAATTATCCTGCATAATTATCTTTCTCAATAAAAGTATACTGTAACGAGATAATTATACTCTATAAATAATTAATTACCAATATCTTTACATAATATTAATCACGAATTTATGAACGATAGACATCGGAAATCTGCAAAAACATATATTGTTTTGTAAAATATGCAAGATTTGCAATATCAGCTTTACTGTAATTTTTCACATTAAAACAGAATTCAAATTTTTCGCTGCCCGTAATATATTTTTTACTGAAAAATAAATACAAATAACCGTTTGTCAAAACGTAATATTCACCTTTAAAATACAGAGGTTTCATCAATTCATCTATATTTACGCCCTGCATTTTGTTATCACTGTAGACTTTTCTATTTAAGTTAACCGCGTTATCCGAAAAATTTTCATACTTAATATACAATGAGCGTTTGCATAATCTGCTGTTATCCCATTTTTTTGTTATATAGTCAGGTTCAACTGATGCCCGTCTTTGAGTTCTTACAAATTCACGCATATCATAAGTATTGTAACCTAGCACCATAAAAAACGGGATAACAAGTTTTTCTCTTATATCATTTTCCGATAAATTTTCATAATCAGCCAGATATTTACCGTTTTTTATCAAAGCAAGATTTCTGGCAAGCACACGCCTGTTAAGCTTATAAATCAATCTTTTGCAGAAAAGAAAAATTATAAACGAAAAGAACAATACAATTACAAACAGTAAAAGAGCCGCCAGAACCATATTTATATTTTACCACTTTTTAAGAAGGGAAGCAACAAATATATGAATATTTATTAACATAAAAAAGAAAGCCGCAAAAATAAATTTACGGCTATCTCTTAAAGATAAAAACAAGTAACTATTTTGCCTGTAATTTATTTACAGCAATAGTTAATCTTGATTTTTTTCTGGCAGCGGTATTTTTGTGTAAAATACCTTTTGAAACTGCTTTATCGCATAATTGATATGCTTTTGACATTGCAGCATTTAAAGCTTCTTTATCATCAGCTTTAGCCAGTTCTAACACTTTCTTAACAGCTGTTTTTATTGAAGTTTTGAAAGCAACATTTCTAACTCTGTTTCTTTCAGCTATTAATACTCTTTTCTTAGCAGATTTAATATTTGCCATTGTTATTTTGCCTTTCTTTTACTCTTACGTCCGATTAATGACTTCGGACACATTTGAGGATGTGAGCAACATTAATATTAAATAAAAAATTTTTAAATTGCAAGTTACATGTAAATAAATTATAATATTTAATTAAAAGGGAAAGGCGTCAAGTAAAACTTGACGCC
>FR900427.1 GCA_000438175.1 Fusobacterium sp. CAG:439
CGATATCAAGGTTTTTGGGTTATACATTAGCAGAAATAATAGTAGTAATACTGATAATCGCAGTAATAGTAGCTGTAACAATCGGTATTACGAAAGCTAAATTGGATAATATCGTATCTTATACGTATTATAATGCCTATTCAACATTACGTTCAATTTCAACCGAAATGCTAGCGGATTGGGATCCACAAGACCCCGAATATAAACAGGCTTTTAACCATGATATTAATAATTTAAAATTTAAGTTTACAAGTATTAGTGATTTTATATTTTCCGAACAAAAACTTATCCCAGCAGCATTTGCTAATAGTAATAATAGACCATCCACGTTCCGTGAAAATACTACACGTCCTGGTGGAGGTAGTAGACCTGAACGAAATTGTATAGGTCGTCAGCATGGTAGTTCATATACCCGTTGGAGGTGTTGTGCAAAACCAGCATATCCAGATTCTGATCCTAATAATAAGGATTATTGCATCCTTGACTGTTGGGATGGTTCAAGATTGTCATATTCGCCTTCTAATCCTCGTACTTGTCCACCAAAAATCGAATGTTGGGATGGAAGTTTTGCTACAAGTGAAGCAAACTGTCCTCCTAAAACTGTAACGTGTTGGGATGGCAGTGAAGCACCTTCTACCAGTGCTTGTCCACCAAAAATCGAATGTTGGGACGGAAGTTATGTCACAAGTGAATCAAAGTGTCCTAGTTATGTAAAGTGCTGGGATGGAAATAAAAAACATGATTGGCCTGAATGTCCGCCTTGTACAAATAAACCGAATCCATTACCCTGCGGTCAAGGATGGGATGAACACACTTGCCAATTAACAGGCACCGCCAAAACTTGTCCAAGCGGTCAGCATCTGAATAGCGGCTGTGAATGTATTGTAGATTGCCCCAGTAATTTGACCGCATGTCAAAAATGTGATAATGAAACCGGTGTAATCTCTCAGAATCCCGACGTTAATCGCAGCTGCAGTGAAGAGACGTATGAATGGAGTGAGGAGCAATGTAAATGTATTCCATCCCCTCGCACCTTGCCCCGTAAAGGCATGAA
>FR900428.1 GCA_000438175.1 Fusobacterium sp. CAG:439
CCTGATCCATTTTTCTCTCCTATATAATATATATATTATATTACAAAAATAAAATACATCCTATTAAAGAATTAAATTCTAATATTAACAAATGTAACAAATTGCCTTCTTGCTGAAATCAGACTTATACATAATTGTTTATATATGTAAGAGAGCTTAAAAAGAGAGGACGAGAGAGATGGCAATTTCTAATATTCATGAAACATTGTTGCTTTATACAAAACAAAAATCATTGATTAATGATAAATTGTCAACTAATATGATGAATTTATTGAATTCGTCTAAGCAAACAGCTGAAAATCAGGCTAAGTATAACGATCAGATGGATAATATTTACTATAATTACTATGAAGATGATCCTGAAACTTATGAATTGTTAACAGAGCAGCTTGAACAGGAACATGAACTGGAACTGGCTAATATAAACTCCTGGGAACAAGAGTTGGAATTAGAAAAAAATAACTTAGAAACACAATTAAATGAAATAAATACTTTTGAATCCAGTTGGACTAAATTATTACAAACTAATATTAAGAGCGACTTTTCATACGGAGGTGTACAACAGTAAGTTAACACAATTAAATAGCGGATTTCAAAAAAGCGGGTTTAGACCCGCTTTTTTGTTGTATTATAAATATATGCTTGATAATGGAGAAAAACTCGGAGCTTTTATTGTTCCTACAGGGATTGGTGCTTCAATCGGCGGATATGCCGGTGATGCATCGGCTTATGCCGCCAAATTTTCCGAAATTTCAAGACTTATTGTAAATCCTAACGTTGTAAATGCGGGATGCTTTTCGGGAATTAACAAAAACATGTTTTACGTTGAAGGGTATACAATTGATGAGTTTTTTAAAGGTAAAGTGAATTTAATACCATCTGTAAAGAATAAAATAGGTGTAGTATTTGATAAAGCTATACCCGAAGATGTATTAAACATTCATATAAATACTATAAATGCCGTTAAGTGTGTTTACGGTACAGATATTCGGCAATGGGTTATTACATCGCAAGATGTCGGAGTTGAGTTTAAAATTGAGGCTAACGGTATTTCTACAGGCAGTGTGCGGAATATAAAAACAATTCTTGAAGCTTCAAAAAAACTTTTAAGCTGCGGTTGTAATGCAATTGCGCTTGTTTGCCTGTTTGACGAACCCGGGGATGATAATCCGCAATACAGTCAGGGGATAGGAACAGATCCTGTAGGCGGGGTTGAAGCTGTTATATCTCATTATATTTCTAAGGAATTAAAAGTGCCCTGTGCGCATTCACCTGCTTTTGCAGATTATAATATTTATCCTGATTTGGTTGACGGACGTGCTGCATCGGAATATATTACTCCGACGTTTTTGCCTTGCATACTTTTGGGTTTAAGTAATGCACCTGTTATTTCTACACAGAATGGTTTTTCCGTTTCAAACCTTGACTATCTTGTTATGCCTTATGACGCATTGGGCTCGATCCCCGTATTTGAGGCTGTTAAAAGAGGTATTGATGTTTTTGCGGTTAAAGAAAATCTAACAGCTTTAAATGTAACCCCCGATAAAATCAGTAATTCTATTATTACAGTTTCTGATTATGATGCTTGTTTAGATTATATTGTTAAAAAATGTTAATATAATTTTGCCTTTTTCCTAAAGATTTTATCATTAACGTCCGATATGTATAACGTGTACGTGTGTAAGTATAGAAAGGCGGTAAAAATGGTTGACAAAACTCCACAAGTCGGGGGGGGGGCACCCTTATCCGGTCAGCAGTTCAGTACAAAAGGTATGAAACTTTCAGATTTAAAAAATCAAAACAAACTTCTGTTTGATTATTTTAAAAACAACGGTTTTAATGAAAACTCATATGTTTATTCAACTGACATTGAAAAGCTTAAAGAGGCATATGATAAAAATGATAACGGGAAACTTTCAAAAAAAGAAGCCCGTGCAATTTTCGGAGAAGATGTTTCAAGACGCGATATTAAAAAAGCAATCAAAGCTCTTGATGTAATTGCTGCAACTGATCTTGAAGGTGACGGACAATATCCGGTTAAAGTAAATGATAACGAAACCCAATATTATACAAAAGATAATAAGCTTGCGGGTGCTGTCTGTCAAGACGGAGATAAAGAAATCCGCGAGTTATACGGACCAAATAAACAGATAATAGAACAGCTAGTCGGCAGGAAAGGTCAGGATAATTCCTTTACACCCCTCTACCATACTGTAAATGAGTATAATAAAGATGGAACAATTTACAGCCGTCAGGAACGATTTTTCGGAGATAACGATGAATTCACTGAAACTAAAACAACATATTTAGACGGAGATGAAAATAAACCTTTAAAAATAGAGCAAGATATCAATGGTAATAAAAAAGCTACAAATATTGAATATAATGCTGATGGCAAAAAAATCCGAAGTCTGGAAATCGGCGGCGGGCAAAAGGCTGAAGTTGTATATGACGAATTCGAACGACCAATGAAAAGATTTGATACCGTAATTGCTTCTGATGCAATGACAATTCATGAATATAAATATAAAGGTTCTAATACAAAACCTTCTGAAATATTGACCACTAATCCCGACGGAACACAGGAAAATGTTGCATATGATGAAAACGGAGATTTTGCATACAGAGAGCAAATTGTTAAGCTTAATCCTGAAGATATAAAATCTGACGAAGAAAAAAGTCCGGTTAAGAAAACCGTATCTGCAAAAGTTCATGTTCCTGATGATTGGGGCAGGGTTCCGACAAGTTTCAGACATAATTCCGGTATTACCGATGCTAAAGACGCTGAAGAAGCATTAAAAACTTTGCTCGAAACTCGAGGTATAAAAGAAACAGATGTTGATAAAGATAAATTATTCGCTGATTTGGTAAAATACAATCCGAGTTTATTTACCAAAGACGGAAAAGTTAAAGATAATGCTAAATGGGACAGACTGGACCTGCCAAAAGATTTGCAGGGGCAATACGGAGTTGCCCAACCCGTCAAATCAGAGCAAGAACCTGTTCAAAGAGGTTATGTCCCGATAGACAGCTCTCTGGAAGGTATTCCGGATCCGAGAGCAAGATTTTTCAAAAATAAAGGTATATAAGCTTAAAAAGCGTCTGAATTACTCAGACGCTTTTTAAATTTGGTAAGTTTTTCAGTTTGTAAAAGAGCTTTGAAGCCGTTTTAAAATTTTCAGGATTTGAGCTTACATAAAACTCTTCATACTCAAATTTATTGTTTAACAAATTATTTTTTTTCAAATCATTTTTTATGTTTTCTGCAAAATAAACCGAAGGATCAATAAACTTTTCTGCAGGCATGAATTTTTCTAAAATACTTGTTAAATAAGGATAGTGAGTGCAGGCAAGAACAATTTTATCAGGAGCAAACTCTTTCATTAAATCTAAAATTTCCTGAACCTGCAAGATACTTTGAGGAGCATCTATTCTGTGTTCTTCTACAATTCTCACCCAATTCGGTGCGGCTAATTCAAAAACTTCCATGTCAGGATTATATTTTTTTATTTCCTTGTAATATGTGTGAGTGTTTATTGTCGCTGGAGTTGCTATAACCCCGAGTTTTTTTACATTTTCAAGTTTTGCAATCGTTGAACAGACAGATTGAATAATCGGATAAACTTTAAAATTATAGTTATCTTTCAATTTTTCATAAGTTACTGCCGATGTTGTATTGCATGCCATTATTACTGCTTTTGCTTTTTTTTCTTCAAAGAATTTAAAAATTTTATCTGCAAATTCAATAAGCTGTTCTTCAGATTTTTCTCCGTAAGGCATGTTTTTTGTATCACCAAAATAAAGGCAGTTTTCATCGGGAAGAAGCTTTTTAACTTTAGCAAATACGGTTAAACCGCCTACTCCCGAATCAAAAAATGCTATTGGTCTTTTATCGCTATTTGAACTGTTTAAAATAATTTTGTACTCCGTCTGCTATTGATTTCGCTGTAGCCTGCTTACGTTTTTCGCCAATCAGCTGTGCTCTTTCTCCGCTATTTGATATGAAACCTATTTCGACTAAAATCGCAGGTACTGTTGTATGATTTATAACATAAAATTTAGATTTAAACAAACCGCGGTTTGGCGACTGTACTGCACTCGCAAATGATGAATGAACTGTCTGCGCAAGTGCCATACTTTCCTGATGATAATAATGTGTTTCAACACCGGTAATTTCAGGTCGTACGCTTGAATTTACATGTATACTTACAAATATATCAGGATCGTTCTGTTCGCTTATTGCTACTCTGTCCTGCAATGAAACATATGTATCATCAGGTCTTGTCATTACTACCTGATAGCCTTTTTGTTTAAGAAGCTTTTCAACACGTTTTGCAACGTCCAGTGTAATATCCTTTTCATAAATACCTCCGCTGGTTGCCCCGACATCGGTACCTCCGTGACCTGCATCAATTACAACTTTTTTCTTATCTCCGGAATGTTTATTAGTATTATTTGACGGATTTAAGATTATTGAAGGTGGAGTAACTATCTGCTCTGGAGCTTTCTTTTTGGCTTCTTTTACTTTTATTTTTATGCTTCTTCCGTCAGCACCCAGATAGGTGCTTACCAGTGCATCTTGTTCGACAGGTATTGTAAGCTTTAAGCCTATTTTAGGCATTAACGATATTTGTGCTTCACTGAATAAAGTGTTTTTATATGCAGCTTTAAAATTTTCATCATGATATTTAGATACGTTATAAAGATAAAGAACTATTTTATCCTGATAGCGGTCTAAACCGTGAACAACAGGAGCATCAAATTTGAGTATCATAGATTCTGTCAGAGAATCTGTTTTTTCTTTATTATAAGCTGTTGCATTACTGCTGCTGTTATATAAAGTAGAGTTATTCGTTTTTTTATAATTAGCAATTATTAAAGATTGATTATCACTTGAATAAATCGGTATATAATCGCTTACATCATCAGTTGTTATTACTATTCTTGCTTTGTTAACGGAGAACTGACCTATTTTAACCGTTTCTGTTTCACTTATACGATATTCTTTGTTTCTTATTTTCATATCTACGAGAGTATTCGGCAGGTCGTAAATAATCCTTGACGGGTTTGTTAAAATCATAGGTTTTTCAATCGTAACCGCGCCAAAACCGTTTATTAATACTCCGTTCGGTCTCGGGGCTATATTATTAAGATAATATTTTGTGTTTAGTTTAAGTTCTTTTCGTGCCATTATTTGTTCGGCTTGAGTATTAAAAGCATCTTGAATTTGATCAACAATGGTGTCATTTGCCGGAGCAACAGGCATCATTATTGTCAAATATTCATAAAAATCGCTTGATGAAGAATGCTCATCCCTGTATGTGTTATGAAAATATTCATTGTCACACATAGTACCGTTTTTCAACTTGATTATAATATTATTCTTTATTCTTAAAAATTTAATATTATCAGGGTTAAAGTCATTATCAAAATACATTACGACCCTGACTACATTCGGATTTGTCGAGAACTGGTTAATTTTAACTTCTTTAATTCCGCCGCTTTGAAATTTCCAATCCTGCTTCGGGAATGTAATAATAGAGGAATCAATATCAAAATAAGCTCTTGACGGGTTTTCCATTTTTACGAGTTTTATATTTTGCAAGGCCGCACCTGATGGAGTATCCTGCCCTGACAAAACTATTATTGAATTAGATGTGTCGAAGTTTGCAGACGTAAATTTATATAATTCTTCCGCGCAAGCTTTCTGGACAAATGTAAACAGAGTAATAATGAATAATGTAAATAATATAAGTATTTTTTTCATAAATAAAATCTCGCTCATTATTATTATATAACGGGCAAGAAAAGCTATCAAATTGTAACAATTTTATTCATCAAGCAGATTATTTTTAACAGCTATATACACTGCATTAGTTCTGTTTTTAGCATTAAGCTTTCTGATTATAGAACTTATATGTGCTTTAACAGTATGTATACTAATAAAAATGATTTTACTTATCTGGTTATTCCCATAACCTAATGTAATTAATCTTAAAACAGCCACTTCTCTTTCTGTTAATTTTTCCATAATCTTACCTCACAGTTAAAGAATAACATATTGTATTTTTAAAAGATTAATTATATTGCCTTTTTTATTTTTTTTATAAAAAAACTTGAAAATAAATCTTTTTTTGCTAATATATAATTTGTAAAACCTATAAATGCGTGTGTAGCTCAGTTGGATAGAGTGTTTGGCTACGAACCAAAAGGTCGGGGGTTCGAATCCCTCCACGCGTAAGATTTGAAAAAACGATTTGAATTCATTTCAAATCGTTTTTTTATCATATTTACTAATATTTCTTAATAATTTATTCTACTTTCATCGCATAAAATGTATTGAAGTGAGTGTTTTGCGTAGGGCAGATGGTGCGATTATTTTGGGTAATTGGCTTGTGTAGCGGATTTCAGGGGCGGGAAATAATCAAACCATGTGAACCGTAATTACTCTTTTTACTCTTTTTCTACTCGGTGCAGATGGTGTGATTATTTCGGGCAAAAGGATTTTAATCCTCTTTGTGCCTGTGTTTTAGGGTGATTAAGGCTTGGTTCAAATGGTATGATTATTGCGGGCAAGTGAGTCTTTTGAGGTTTTTGAAAATTCTGCTGTTCTGTTAAATTTTTTAATTGATACGAAACCGACACAATGCTCGGAAGTAGTGTTCCAATTCTTCATCTTCAGAGTTAATGTGTGTGTACCATGAATGAATATGTAACTATTAAAGAAATCGCACAGGCTAAGGGGTTAAAGAGCACTCGTTCAATCCGAATGGAAATCAACAAACCTGAAAGCAAATATATTTCAAGAGAAGTCAAAGTTAACGGCGGTATCTCATACGAAATATTGTTTTCAAGTTTAGAACCTGAATTACAACAAAAACTTCGGGAATGCGAAACAAAATCAACGGCAATTGTTCCGTTGAATTACAAACCGCCTATTATTACAGATAAAGCAAGACAGACGGCAAATCACAGAATGAATATTGTTAAAGCCGCACTTGAACACAGAAATAAATATCCGAGTATAAAAGAGGCTGATGCTGAATTTTTAGACCTGTATAATTCTGGATTGTATTTACCAAAAGCATACGAATTTCTGGGCCGTATTTCAATCGGAACATTAAGAAGATACATACAAGCCTACAAGAAAACAGGCAACGCAGAATCCCTAATACCTCAATACAAAATAACAAAACAGGGTGAATATAACAGTATTTTAGATGACAATATGAAAAAAGTTCTGCTTGCTCTTTTACTTCATCAGAATAAATTCGGGTACAATACGGCAATCAGGCTTGCAAAACAAGTGTTGATTAAAAAAGGATATGATGAAGATGCTCTGCCTAGTAATATAACTTTCAAACGGTTTGCGGAGCATTTCAGAAGAAACCATTATGCGGAGTGGGTGCTAAGACGTGAGGGTATGAAAGCCTACCACGATAAGGTTGAACCATATATTGAAAGAGATATAAGTAAAATAGAAGTTGGAGATGTGTTAATCGCAGACGGACACGTTCTCAATTTTCAAGTAATAAATCCGTTTACAGGAAAACCGACCAGAGCAACTTTGGTCGGTTTTTTAGACTGGAA
>FR900429.1:0-1624 GCA_000438175.1 Fusobacterium sp. CAG:439
CAAAATCACCAGAGAAAAACTTATGTTACACAATTACATAAGGTATATAATGAACTTTCTCAGGCTTTAGTTCAGTACCAGAATGACAAAAACGCAGTTAATCTTACTGAAGCAGGATTTTATGATATTAACAATATAGATGCCTTTATAAAAAAATATTTTAGAATAGTTAAAGAATGCGGTACAGATGGTACTGATTGCTTTGGCAGCGGCTATAAAAAAATAGATGGAAGCAGTATTAATCCTGTCCCTAAGGGAACAGAATGGAGAAATTACGTACTCGCAAACGGTGCATCTATAGGAATTACAACAGTTCAAGTACATGTTGATGTCAATGGCAAGAAAGGTCCGAATATTGTTGGCCGTGATATTTTCGCTTTAAAAATATACAATAACGGAATTATTGATGACTTATGCACAAATGCACCTTGTTCAACAGAAAGCAGGGAAAATGTTTTTAACGATAGCTGTGAGAAAGATAAAGGAGCTAATTACTGGTGGGGATGTTTCGGTAAAATTCTTAACGACAATTGGGAAATGACTTACTGATTACAATTGTAAAAGAGTATTAAGATCAACATTCAATGCTTTGGCTATTGCTATTATAGTACATAGTCTTGGATTACCTGCGCCTCTTTCTATCATATTAATGGTATCTAATGAAACATCTGCCATTTCTGCAAGTTTAAGCTGCGAAATTTTTAATTTCGCACGCTCAACACGCATATTTTTTGCAAGTTCATTATTGTAATATGACATATCCATATAATAAAATTTTATAATATTGTTTTTTAATATTATATATGTTATAATCAGTATTATACTGAATATATTCAGTATAAAATAAGATATATTACTAATTTATAGGAGTAAGATATGAATAAGATTTGCATAAACGGATTTATTCCGGCAAAAGATGCCAGACACGCAGGAGCCTTTAGCAACGTTCGTAAAATTGCATTTACCTTAGCAGAAGTTTTGGTAACTTTAGGGATTATAGGTGTAGTTTCCGCAATGACCGTTCCTTCTTTGATGCAAAATCACCAGAGAAAAACTTATGTTACACAGCTGCATAAGGTTTATAATCTCTTTTCACAGGCATCTGTCCAGTATATGAATGACAATAATGCTTTAAATATGAAAGAAGCCGGCATTACATCTCAAACTGCAGCAGACGAATTTATAAAAAAATATTTTAAAATTGCACTATCTTGCGGTACCGATGCAGAAAAATGTTTTGCGGCAGGCGAGTATAAAAAGATGAACGGCGTATCCGCGGAAGTAGCCGCTCTTGCAGGTATGACTTATTATATCCTTGCAGACGGCAGTGCCATAGGGGTAGGGTATCAATCGAGCGGAATGCAAATTCAAATTGATATTAACGGAAAAAAAGGACCTAATATTGTAGGAAGAGATGTTTTTGCTTTCAGGATCTATAACAGCGGGGTAATAGACGAGGGCGGAACCGATGCAGAACCGCCTCTATCTGCAGAACAAAGAGAAAACATTTATAATACATATTGTTCAGGAAACAGTCAGGATACCTGGTGGGGATGTTTCGGCAAAATTGTTAATGATGGATGGGAAATGACGTATTAATCAAAAAGGCGGTTTATTTAAACCG
>FR900429.1:1664-13653 GCA_000438175.1 Fusobacterium sp. CAG:439
ATTATTCTTCCTGCTGCTTAATTAAACTTCCGACAGCCGCATACATTGCCGATGATATCTCAGCGGTTGAAGTAAACGGACCGTAATTTTTTATAAATTTTGCAACATCGAAAGTATTTAAGTAGTTCTGTAATGCCGCAGAAGATTTATCCGTTAAATTTGTCGTAAACATAATGTTTTTCAAATAATTTGTTGCTTTTTCTTCAACATCATCTTCATCATAATCGGATGAAGAAAATTGAGTTACATCTTTTTCTTGTTTTTCTTTTGCTGCAACACCGTATTCTTTTGCTTCTTCTGCTGCATTTTCTTCCTGTGTTTCTTGTAATTCATCTTCTTCTTCAGCGGCTGCCGCTGCTGATGTGTAAGCCTTTGATGATACTCCTGAAATTTCCATATACCTGTCCTTTCTGTAAAACTACTCTTTTACATGTACGTATATCGGACATTGCATAAAAAAACTTTAAAATTCTGTAAAGAGATATTAATTACTTAACCAGTCCTTCTGTTTCGTTAAACATAACCATATAAAAATCGGGGCTTGTCATATTCGGATTTTTTTTCATAAATTTTTTTACATCAAAGTTTTCCAAATATTTATCGAGCTTCTTTTGAACTTTTTCATTATTTTCATGCTCGTTTTTAAGCTTTGCAATATACTGTTTAGTCATAGCAAGAACTTCATCTTCCGTCAAAATTGGCTGGCCGCCGATTAAAACCTCATCAGGTTCATCTTCATCAATATATTTTTTTAGTTCCTCTTTCGGGTCCTCTTTCTGCCGCCTGCCGTTGCTGTCAGAAGATGTAGAAGAAGAAATCGCCCTGTTAAAGGGATTATTCACATTATTAAACATATAGGATGCCTCATTTTTTATAACTGATCGGCAATTTACATAAAATCTTTAATTAAATCATACATTTATACTATATAGAATTATAATATTCTTTTAAAAGTTTGCAGTCGTCCTCAATATTCGGGCTTTCGCAGACAAGCGCGCCTTTTACATTAAACTCTTTGAGAACTTTTATAAGGTCTTTATAATTCATATCGGATTCTTCAAGATTAAGATGCTGTCTTTCACCTTTTGCAGTGTATTCAATACCTGCCAGATGACCGTGAAAATTATCAAGAGCGTATTGCCCGACTTCTTTGCCTAATTTTTCCAAAACTCTTGAAAATTCATCATAAGTATTATATTCACCTGCTGATCTTGCATGAAGGTGTGAAAAATCTATACAAGGAAGAACTTGTTCAAACTCTTTTGAAAGTCTGATAATTTCATCCTCATCACCCCATTGAGTAGCTTTGCCTGTAGTTTCAGGTCTGACCCAGACTTTTATTTTTTCGCGTTCCAGAACATCAATTATGCGTTTGGTCTGTTTTTTAACCTGATTGTAAACTGTTTCTTTATCAGCTCCCATATAAAACGCAGCATGATAAGTTATGCTGAAAGCACCTGCCTGAGACGCAACAGAAGCTGTATCAATAATTCTTTGCACACTTGCATCAATCTTTTCTTCTTCTTTGGAATTAAGATTAATATAAAACGGGCCGTGAGCAGTAATAACGAAATTATTTGACTTTTCTTTTACAAAAGTTCTGTGCTCATTGTTCATTCTAACGCCATGGACAAATTCAAGCTCCATACCGTCAAGGTTCATTTCCTCTAAAACGCCAAACGCTGACACATAACTGCCTTTGCCAGTTCTTAAAGGCATGCCGGCTGTTATAAAATTTAATTTATCGAATTTAAATAAGTTTTGCAAAATACGCTCCAATTGCTGTCATTAAAAAACATACCGTAACACTCAGTATAGCATAAGAAAATGCATGAATAAACTGATGATTTGCAAACATCTCAAAAAGCTCAAGAGAAAAAGTGCTGAATGTTGTAAGTCCTCCGCAAAAACCGGCTGTTAAAGCAAGTTTCAATGCAGGACTTACATCTGCTTTTTCTATAAACAGAAAATACAAAAATCCTATTATAAAGCTTCCAATAATATTTACGGCAAAAGTGGCAAAAGGCAGGTTAATTTGAAAATGTTTTGCCATATTAAGGCTTATCAGATATCTTGTAACAGCACCGACACCGCCGCCCGTAAATATTGCAATTAAATTAAGCATCAACTTTCGCCTTTAACATCTGTTCGATAATTTCGCAAGCATCTGACACATATTTTGAGCAGCGTTCTTTTCTGGCAGGACCTTCTAAACCGCCAGATAAAATTCTGCAGCAAGTAACTTTATTTCTGCTTTTAAATTCATCAACAATTGCTTTTGCATTCTGACGTGCATTTACATCATTTCCGCAAACGTTTTCACGCCCGAAATGATAGCCGTTAATAAGTTGAGCAGCAGTCATAGCTCCGCACGCACATCCTGATGACATTCCACCTGAAAAGGCTGTTGCTATTGATAAAAAATCTTTAGGGCAAAGTCCTTCTTCTGATGCGGCTTTTATCACACTTTCAGAACACGAATAACCGTTTTTAAAATATTCTACAGCTTTTTCTTTCATAATACACATCTCCTTTAATGAAGATTATATCATAAATATTACAACAAGCTGTTCCAGAGATTATTCAAAGCCTGCATCTCATGTCTTGCCTGAATATCATTAATAAGCTGACCGATAGCATCTTTATTTACGTTTGTAAGCTTATAAGAAAATTCCGCAGATTCATCTCCGCCGGCTTTATGTGAAAGTTCATGCAGAGCAGTTTCAAGTACATCTGAAAAACTTGAGCTGTCAAGATAAGATTTATCAATCCAGAAACCTTTTGAAACACCATTATCTGTTATAGCTTCTGCATTACAATCCGAATACATTTTACTGTCTTTTGCAGATGTTCTGTCAAACATATAAATGTGCGTATCAAGTTCATCCGCAGTAAAATGTTTATCTTTCAAAGACGGTGAAAGTTTGTTCAAAGCTTCTTTGAGGATTAAAATTTTCTTTTTCTGATTATCGTTTGGAATAACAACATCATGAGCTCTTGCATCACCCATAAGATCACGGATTGTCGGCATGCCGAGTTTTGAGAAATCTTCTTTACATACTTTATAACCATTCATTTTTAAATCACTAACGACATCCGGACTTGCGTTTGAATATGCAACATATTTTTCCGGAAATTTTATATGTAACTGAGATTTATCTGAGAGCCAATTTGTATAACGTAAAAAGCTTTCAATAAAGTTGTCCATTGGATGCTTATTATCAAAAAATCCTTTTACATCCCAATAGCCTTCAAGGGATTTTAACAATTTAACTTTGTCATCATTTGACATTCTTTCGTCTTTTGCAAGCCATTTTGCAATTTCTTCAATATTTGAAGTATTCAAAGAGGTTCTGTCGCGTGACGGGTCAAGAACATCAACAGGCGGTTTTTCTTTGATGAAAATAGCAATGTCATCAAGTCCGTCATATTTTCCGTCAAATTCAAACCTTTGTCCTGCAATATAAATTCCGCCTTTTTCACCTCTCGGAAGATTTTTTATACCAATTATTTCATTTTCAAAATCAGGACATTTAAAATGAGTATTTCCCGAATTATAGAAACGGTTTAATGAACTTCTTAATGATGCAAGCAATTCCTTATCAGAAGTTTCAAATTCAATATAATTTCCGTTATATTTATCGGTTTTATCAAGAGAGTATGATAAAACACGTTTATCAGAAAGATTTCCTTTATCAAGGCTGTATGTAACCTTCCAGTTATCCGATGCAATTTTTACATCCTGTGCCCCGCCGTCTTTTAAAAGTTTAAGCGTAGCCATTTTTAAACCTTCGCCGTAGTTTCCGGCTGCTTTTGCATCATTTCGTTTTGTGGATTCACCTATATAAACCGCTTTATCCGGTGTATAAGTAGATTTTCCTTCAATTCTTACCTTGTATTTTCCTGTTCCTGCCGGTTCGAAATGTAATCTTACACCGTCAAGTGTTTGTCCGTGACCGTCATAAAAATTCTGTAACATATCACGTGCAATTTTATCGTTATCCCACTTAACAGAATCCGCATAACTTTCGGAAATATTTGTCGGTTGAGATTTTACAGGAGTAAAATCAACTGATTGCATATGAGTAATCTTAACCTCATCAGACATAGGAATTTCATAGCTAAATCTTCCGTCAGATGAAATTTCAGGAATTTGTAATTCTCTTATGCCTGCACGATTTTGAGTTCCGACAGCAGATGGCAATGGAATTGCGTCATTATAGACTTTTGCACCGCCTTTACCTGTTACAGGCGGCTGCGCAATATCATAACCATAGCCGCCTTTTTCTATTTTAGTTTTTAACTCGTTAAAAATCTTATCACGCATATCTTTGGGGGCGATATCGCCTTCAAAAATATCTGTAAGTCTGTCTTTGGCTTTTTGTGCTTCTTCTTGTAATCTCTTATTTATACTTGAAAGAGTTTCATTATCTTTAGTCAGATTTTTAACTTTCTCTTCAGCTTTTGTCAAAGTATTTTTTATTGTTTCATTATCTTTTTTAAGATTACTGATTTTCCATTTGCCATGTCCGTGCATTACTGCACCGCCTAGAACTGCCGCTGATAGAGCAGTCGCAAGAACCATTCCGTTTACTTTGCTTTTTGTATAAGTTTCTTCCTGCTTTTCGACAGTTGCATCAAAATCTTGGTCTTTCCTTTTCCTTGCCTGAAAATCAGGTTTAATTGTTTTTTCACTAATAGGAGCTACGTTCATTTATCTAACCTTTCTTAATTTTAATTAAAACATTAAAATAAAAATTATTGCTATTTTTGAAAAAATTATGCAATATTTTTCTGTTGTTCTTTTTTATCAGAAGAAATCAAAGCCGCACCAAGTGCCGTCATTGCCGCAAATCCCGCAAATAACCAGCCTGCTTTGCCACCCGCTTTGCCTGCTGTTTTTGATAATGACGAGGCGGCTTTTGTGCCGGCTGTTGTTACTGTCTCAACAGCCCCCTGCACATTAGCCTTAGGTTTAGGTATTTCCAATATTGGTTTTGGTGTTTCTGTTATTACAGGAGCAGAGGTGCTTTCCAGACTTCTATAATAATCGTTTAATGTTTTTAATTCAAGATTTGGTTTTTCAGTTATAACAAATTTTCCGTCAAGCTTTTGAGAAATATTTTTGAAAATTTTTCTTGCATTTTTAGTCATTATACCCTGCGAAGTACAGTATTCGGCATTTCCTTTTGCTTTTCTGAGAACTTTATCTTTCGGGTTATTTCTAAGCCTTTGTGCTTTATGTTCTGCCTGTGATGCAGCTTCCGCTTCCTTTTTCAACTGCTTGCGTTTTTTTGAACTGATATAAGCATCTTCGCTTTCACGCATAAGTTTTTTGTTTTGGCTATTGGAAAGTTCGGCTTTAGGTAAATCTTGCACTTCCAATTGGCTGAACGCAGCTTTTGCATCATCCATATTTTTCTGATGTAATCTTTTTCTTGCTTTTTTCCCTAATTGATGAAATTCATCATAATGATGATCTGCAGCAAGATGAGCGTTATACTTAGGATAATTATGAACTGCCTGTGATGTGTTAAGTGATTTAACCGCTTTTGCAGACATTTTTGCCGGCTTTGTCATGACATTTGCTTTATAAAGCTCTGTCACCTGAGCACTTGCCTGAACTATTTTTTTGTCGCTGATTTTTGCACCGTTCTTCTTTAAATCCTGAAGATGACTGCGGACTGCTGTCTGACAATCCTGTTCCGTAGCTTTTTTGTTATTTTTTAAATATTCGTGCAAAAAACCGTTCACAACGGTGTTAACATTAACTGCTGCAACCATTTTTCCCTGTTTCCTTTCTATTTATAAATCGACTATACACATGAAAAGTCGATATGGCGAAAAAAGTTGCCACGCCCGCACCGCATCCTATCCTATCCTATCCTATGAAGGATTATAAGCGGATTTCAGGCATTTTAAAATTCATATTTACATATTGTAACATGAGATGTCACACTTCTCTTTTTGGTAAGAAAACTTTATGCTATGATTTTATTATGGCAATGAAAGAGTGGATTTTTAACAAATATGACGGGCAGGAGAAGTCTTTAATAAAAAGACTTTTACATTCAAGAGGAATTAAAACAGATGAAGATATTTACGAATTTACACATCCTCTGGAAATGAAATTAACTCACCCGAAAGCCTTCACGGATATGGAAAAATGTGTTGAAAGGCTTGCATGTGCAATTGATAACGGTGAAAAAATAGTTATTCACGGTGATTTCGATGCTGACGGTGTTACATCCACTTCTCTGCTTTACAGAACTTTTAAATACTTAAATGCCGATGTACATTATTTTATTCCAAACAGGGAAAAAGAAGGACACGGCTTTGACACTAAAGCTCTTGTAAAATTAATGACACAGGTTAAGCCGAAAGTAATTATCTCATGTGACTGCGGAATTTCAGATGTTGATGCGGTGAATTTCTTAAACAGCTTTAAGATTGATGTAATAATAACAGACCACCACGAAGCCCCCGAAATCTTACCTAAGGCATACGGAATTATCAACCCTAAAGCCCCAAACGCTCTTGATGAAAATTTATCGGCAAGACAAATTGAAAGTCTTACATCTCTTGCAGGTGTCGGAGTTGCTTTTAAGGTAGCTCAAGGTCTGCTTGAAAAATATGGAAAACTTGAATTTATATCAGAAATTCTACCCTATGTTGCTGTCGGAACCGTTGCGGATTTAGTGCCTTTAATCGGAGAAAACAGATATTACGTTACAAAGGGGCTTGAACTTATTTCTAACGGGAAACATTACGGTCTGTCAAGACTTTTAGACAGCGCGGGTTATAAAGGTCAGATTACGTCTGAACAGATTGCATTCGGCGTTGCACCAAGAATTAATGCATCGGGACGTCTTGATACTGTTGATGCGGCTTTAAAGGTTTTAATTTCAGATAACAGGCAGGAAATTGAAATGTCAGTTCAAACTCTTAACGAATTTAATAAAATTCGTCAGGAACTCTGCCAGAATATTTTTGCAGAAGCCGATGAAATGGTTAAAGCCGAAGGAAACAGAAATTCTGCAATAGTATTATTTAATAAAGAATGGCATATAGGAATTATCGGTATAGTTGCCTCTATGCTTGTTGAAAAGTATTACAAACCGACATTTTTAATGACATATTCGGATGAAACAAAACAGTTCAGATGTTCTGCAAGAAGCGTTGAAGGAATTAATCTTTATGAAACTATTTCAATGAATGCCGAACTTTTGGACGGTTTCGGCGGTCACGCTATGGCTGCGGGACTTGCTTTCAGTGAAGAAAAAGCATCTTTTGATAAAGTGAAAACCGCACTTTGCAAAACTGTTAAAGAAATGTCACAGGGTAAGGATTTAAAACCGTTTATCAATATTGATTTAGAACTTATGCCCGATGATATTGACGTTGATCTGGTAGAACAAATATCTATGCTTGAACCTTTCGGACAAAATAACCCGAGCCCTGTTTTTGCAATAAAAAATCTTAAAATTAAAGAAAAACGATTAATGGGTGAAAACAAAAATCACCTGCGTTTAACCTGTCAGGCAGGAACTACTGAATTTAACTGTATCCGCTGGAAAGACGGTGATATTTCTCTTGTAAAAGGCGACACCCTTGATATTGCATTCCATCCGCAAATTAATGAATATAACGGGGTTACAAGCGTGCAGCTCATAATTGATGATGTTCACTCCGAATTTTTAAAGGAAGAAGAAAATCTTCCACAACAAAAACTTTATGACCACCGTAAAAAAACGGATATTTTACCGCAGGTTAACGATTATGTTAAAAATTCAAAACAAAATATTTTAATCTTTGCCGAAAGCAAATCTATATCAGATAAATTAAAACCATTCTCAGAACTGTATGCACGTACAATAACACGTGATAATTTAAGACCTTGTGATTCTTTGATGTTCTTTGATTATCCCGCTGATAAAGAAACTTTCGACAGAATTCTTAATCAAACAACTCCAATTTCAATTCATTTTATGAACTATGACATAAAATATATGGATGAAGAAGAATTTTTAAAAACTGTTTGCGGAATGCTTAAATTTGCGTGTCATAACAACGGCGGAAAAGTTGAGCTTCGCCGCTGTGCAAGTTTTCTTGGCAAATCATATCAGGTATTTGAGCTTCTTTTCTCAATCCTTGACGATATAGGAATGATTAAAATAAAAGAACGTACAAAAGATTATTATATAATTGATTACAATGCGGCTGTTGATATTTCACAGGTTCTGCATTCGCCAAAATATGCAATTCTAACTGATTTGATTGCAGAATGCGAAGAATTCCAAAAAAGCCTGCTGGAAGACGATGTCTATTCTCTGATTTAAATCCTTTCAAAAAAAAATCCCGTAAAACGGGTTTAAAAAGTAGGAAAATATTTATTTTACACTATTTTTTATATAAGTAATTACTTTCTCCAGATACTTTTTACCCAGAGGACCCAATTCAGCAGAACCGTAATTTTTGCCGGAAGGTATGTTGAAGATATCCAAACTTAAAATATTCTGTTTTTTTTGAGTACCCCCCATTCGCATTGTTCCGTCTTTTACATTAAACTCGCCGACATCTTTTATAGAAGCATGAGGAACCGAAGATGAACGTTTGTTTACAAAATCTTCACGGACAATATAGCCGTATTCATAACTTTTGGATTGCAGAATTTTATCGGGAAATCTCCCATCACGCAGATACAGTTTATCCCCAAATTTTTGGCATAATAATAATTTTCCTTTTAAAGTTAATACTTTACAATTGATGTCCATAATTTATCTCCTTTTATTAATTACAACACAGACAAACTATATAAATAAAAAATGTTGCCACGCCCGCACCCCATCCTATCCTATCCTATCCTATGAGGCATTATAAGCAGGTTTCAGGCATATTAAAACTTATATTTACATATTGTAACATGTGCTGATTTACTTCATAATTATAATTTAAGGCTTAAAAAAATATTTATGCTATAATAGCCTTATGAGAAAACCGATTGTAGCAATAGTAGGACGCCCTAATGTAGGCAAATCAACCTTTGTAAACCGTCTTATAGGTACAAGAAATTCTATCGTAGACGATTTACCCGGGGTTACACGCGACAGAATTTATTTTGATGTCGAATGGCAGAACAAAATTTTTACGGTAATCGACACGGGCGGAATTATTCCGGGTGATGAAGACGAAATTATGCTTTCTATTTTTGATCAAGCCAAAATTGCCTGTGAAGAAGCCGACAAAATAATTTTCATTGTTGACGGCAAAGAAGGAGTTAATCCAGTAGATTACGATATCGCAAATATTTTAAGACAATCGGGAAAACCTGTTTTTCTTGCGGTTAATAAATCCGACAACCCCGAATCTTTATTAATGGTAAACGATTTTTATTCTCTTGCAATAGGAGAACCCATAGGAATATCAGCTCTTCATGGTTCAGGCGGGGTCGGCGACTTGTTAGATTTAGTTACGGAAGATTTCTCGCAGGATATTGAACAGGAAGATGATGATACAATTAAAATTGCAATTGTCGGCAGACCGAATGCGGGTAAATCTTCAATAGTAAATGCTCTTTTAAACGAAAACAGAGTAATAGTTTCAGATGTTTCCGGAACAACACGCGACAGCATTGACAGCTCAATAACTTACAAAGAGAGAGAATTTATAATTGTAGATACTGCAGGTATCAGAAAAAAATCAAAAGTTGACTGGGGAGTTGAAAAATTTGCCGTTGACAGAGCAATCCGCTCCATCAGGGACTGCGATGTTGCACTGCTTGTAATTGATGCAGCTCAAGGTATTTCCGATCAGGATAAAAAGATTGCATCTATTATTACGGAAGCAGGTAAAGGATTAATTATCGCAATCAATAAATGGGATTTGATTGAAGATAAAAAATCAAACACAATTAATCAGTACAACAAAAAACTCGCTAATGATATCCCGTTTTTGGAATATGCACCGAAAATTTATATTTCAGCAGTTACAAAACAAAGATTACATCAAATTTTTACCGAAGCCGAAGAAGTTTATGCAGAATGTACTAAACGTGTTTCAACAGGTCTTTTGAATAAGATTATTAAAGAAGCATATATGCTTAATCCTCCCGCATCTTCAAAAGGCAAACGCCTTAAAATTATGTACGTAACACAAACGGGCGTACAGCCGCCGCATATTGTAATCTTTGCCAATAACGCAGATTTAATGAAAGATCATTATAAACGCTATATTGAAAATAAACTTCGTGAAGCGTTCGGATTTTTCGGTACTCCGATTAAACTTTCAGTCAGAGAACGCTCAGATAAAGATAAAAAGTAAAAAAAGAGAGGATATAACCTCTCTTTTTTAATCTTAAATAAATGCTTCCGAAACATAATTAATCATTTCATCAAACATATTCTGTAAGGGTAATGTAATATCCGCCATAGTTTCACGCTGAATTTCTGCAAGTTCGCTGTCAAGTGATTTTTGCGGTTTAACAGCTGCCGTTTCAAATCTGCCTTCTTCAAGCTGTTTCAGCAAATCGCGTGAAAAATCAGTAGTATTCCTCAATGATGATAAAATAGCACTGTCAATTCTAAATAAATCTTCGGAACTCAATTCACTGCTAAGCATTCTCTCCATTGCGTCAATGTCTGTTATGTCACGCATAATTCCATTGGCAATTGTGTTACAGTCCATGACCATAACATTTTCAGTTTTTGATCCCATTTAAAAAATTACCTCCAATTAACTTTTGCTCTGTTCGTAAATTTAATCTCGGTAATTTTTTTCAAAAACTTTAACAAAAAGAATGTTTTGTTACATTAAGTTTACAAAATATATAAAACCTTGTTAACAAGCATTCCGCCGCCGACAAGCCAGAAAAACATCAAACCTGCAAGCAATATAGGCTTTAAACCAAGACCTTTTATCTTTTCAAAATTTGTTTCCAATCCAAGTGCAAACATTGCCATTGTAAGTAAAAATACATCAAACTCTATTATAAATGACTTTACGGGAAGCGGCACAATATTAAGAGAATTAAAACCGCAAACCGCTACAAAGAATATTGCAAACAAAGGCATAGGAATTTTTTCACACTTTGTACCTGATTTCTTGGATAAATACATGCCAAGCAAGAACAAATAAGGTACAAGCATCATAACTCTGGTAAGTTTTACAATAACAGCTGTATCCATAGCCACGGGAGAAACTGCACTTCCTGCAGCAACAACCTGTGCAACTTCATGAACGGTTGAACCTATATATATCCCGAAGAATTCAGGACTTAAAATCCCTAATTTAAACAAAAACGGATATAAAAACATTGATACAGTTCCGAATAATACAACAGTTGCAACAGCTAAAGAAACTTTATGAGATTTTGCTTTTAATACGGCATCAGTTCCCAAAACAGCAGCAGCACCGCAGATTGACGAACCTATCGCAGTCAGCATACACAAATCTTTATCCAATTTAAACACGCGTGTTCCGAGATAATACCCGAAAAGATATGTAGTAGTAAGCATTACAATATCAGCAAACAAACCGTCCAAACCTACTGCAAATATCTGTTGAAATGTTATTCTAAATCCATATAAAACAATTGCAAATCTTAAAATCTTTTTTGAAGAAAAAGCAATTCCGTTTCTTAAATTTTCAGGAATAAATTTATGCAATAAATTTCCTATAAGCATGCCGACAATTATTGCAAGTGTAAGAGAATTTAAATTGATTGCAGTACAAAAATGACATTTGCAAGTAAAATAGCAAATCAGGGCAAATAAGGCACAAAACAATACGCCTTTGTATATTTTCTTTATCATAATTCCTCCGTAAGTTGGTTTTATAAGTATATCATAAACATACGGTTTCCCGAAAAAGAAAGTCTCGTCATTTGACAAGACTTATAAATATACATTTACCCCACATTCTTTATACCACAAAACAAATAATTTGTCAACAGGTAATAAATATATTTTTTTTATATAAGGAAAACTCCCGC
>FR900430.1 GCA_000438175.1 Fusobacterium sp. CAG:439
CAGATCGCCATGATCGGTCAACCCAATAAACTTGAAACGGATGATACTGCTCGTTTAATCTTAAATACCAATACTTCTTTACCTTATCATATCTCATTTAAAAGCGGCAATACCACTTTAGGTCGTTTATTTCTAAAAGACAGTAATATCATTTTAGGTAACAGCTATATGAATATTGCAAATAATACAGGTACAAATAACATAGCCATTGGAACTAAAACTTTAGAAATGAATACAACAGGTTCTAATAATATATCATTGGGTCATGGGGCATTAAGTAACAATAGTGTAGGAAATGATAATATTGCAATAGGGACAAATGCTTCAACTAAAAGTAATAACAGTGCTAATATAGTGTTAGGTAAAAATGCTTTCCAATCAGGAAATGGTGATAATAATGTAATAATCGGGTCTGAGGCTCTTGCAAATAAAAACGGCAGCAGTAACATTGTGATAGGAGCAAATGCCATGCCAAATGGTGGCGGCAATAATAATATTGCCATAGGTGTTAATGCTAATTCTTATAGTTCTGATAGTATTGTGGATACGATAGCTATTGGAAATAACACAAGTGCAATCGGGGGAATAGCTATTGGAATAAATTCAGCTGCTAATGGTGGTATTTCTTTGGGTTCCGGTTCTCACAGTGATACTAATGCGATTGCAATTGGCGGAGCTTCCTCTGCTGAAGAGGGTATAGCTATGGGACATAGTGCTGTAGCAAATGAATATCATTCTATATCAATCGGAAATGAAGCTAATAGCTATTCAGGCAAAACAATAGCTGTTGGTTCCGGCGTGGATATAAAAGTTTTCAGAGCAACAGGTGCAATCGCAATTGGCGAAGAAGCGTCAATAGAAACTGATGATTCTGAAGGTGCAATTGCACTAGGTTTATGGGCAAGATCAGGTTTTTCGGATACAATTGCTATAGGTCGTGAAGCACATAGTTTGGGTAAAAGGAGTATAGCAATAGGTAATAATGCTAATAATGGTTCCTCCAAAATTAATAATAAAAATTATGATTCAATTGCAATTGGAACATCGGCAATTGCCAGTGAATTAAATTCAATTGCGATAGGTTCTAACGCTAATGCCGCTAACTCAAATAATATTGCTATCGGTTATCAAGCTTGCAGAGGGGTAAGTGGTAATAATAAAATATGCATAGGGGCAAATAGCGGTCAGACAGGTTTTCCGGCCGGCTGGGCATCTGACAATCAGGAACGTATATACATAGGCAGCCGGTCAAAATTTAATAACGGTACTGCCGTATTGGAAGTTCACAATGTTGATACGAATTTTTCAATCAATGGCGGAGGTTCTACATATAGTCTAAATGGCAGCGGGGTTGTAATTAATGGCAGTTTAATTGTAAAAGGACCGCTAATATCAGCAGGAGTTAGCCGTGGACAATCTTGGACCAATGCAGATAGTCCCGGTTATTACTCTACATTTGAAGAACATCCCGGAGACGGTGACTTCCCTGATGTTGTAGGAAGTTATTCAGGTGGAACA
>FR900431.1 GCA_000438175.1 Fusobacterium sp. CAG:439
TCAGCATCTTTTTATTATTATAACATTATTTCTAAATTACATCAATATTTATTCATCTGTTTGACCTAATGTAAATCACATAGAATATGTTATAATTGGCTCAAAAGTAAAGGAGAATATTATGAGAGAGTTTGAATTTAATCTTCCTATGGAAGAATTGGAAAAACGTACAAATAAAGATTATTTGATGACTAAAAAGATGCTGAAAGCCGATGCCGCAGAATATTCGGAACTTGCACAAGGAGATAAAGATGCATTAAAACATCTTGTTAAGGCTGCTTATATTTTGGAAAAAATTAATATGCAGATTGACTGTCATCATAACCTTGAGTTTAAAGAATTTTTAGAAAAAGAAATTTCTAAAGGCAGCAAACAGGCAGAGCTTACAAAAATCCTTTTTGATGCACAAAAAGGCATGAACGCTATTGATACAATGTCAAACAAAATTAACCTCGCAAAAGGTATTACAGAACTTCCCGGAAAAGGTGTTTACCCTGAAGATTTATCAAAAGAGGAGTTTCACACCATCTTAACCGAAATGATAAATGAAGGGAAAACAGAAGAAGTGAAAAAAATCCTGACACAGCGTTCAGTTGTAGAAAGAAACGGCGATGAATTAGTCGGGATTGATTATATAGACAAATTTAAAGAAGATTTCGCAAAAATGGCAGATGAAATTGAAAAAGCCGCTGAAACATCCACAAATGCAGATTTTAATGAATATCTGAGATTACAGGCGAAAGCTCTAAGAGAAGCAGACCCAATGCTGGATGCTTATGCAGATAAAAAATGGGCGGCTTTGCAAGATACACCATTGGAATTTACAATCACAAGAGAAAACTATGAAGATGAAATGACCGGTACTATTGCTGAAAATAAAGACCTTTCAGAACTTCTTGAACAAAACGGAATTAAAGCAACGCCAAAAGATTTTCTAGGCGGCAGAGTAGGTATTGTAAATAAAAAGGGAACAGATGCTTTAATGGCTATAAAAAAATATCTTCCGACCCTTGCACAAAATATGCCGTTCTCAGATGAATACGAGCAAAATATCAACCCTGATCAAGACGCAAAACAAACAATGGTTGATGTTGATCTGGTCGCTGTTACCGGAGATGTCGGAGCATACAGAGGGGGAATTACTCTTGCAGAAAACCTTCCGAATGATGATAAACTTTCACTGACCATAGGCGGTGGAAGAAGAAATGTTTACCACAGACAAATTCGTTTTATAAGTGATATGAAAAAACTCCAAGAAAGATTAGATGCAATTCTGGATAAAGAACAACACAAATATTATTTAGATGAAGCTGACCACTGGTTTACAATCGGTCATGAAAATGCGCATTCACTCGGACCTAAAAAGGCTTGCGAAACTCTCGGGAAATATCGAAATATAATTGAAGAAAATAAAGCCGATATGGGCTCGCTTGCATTTGTCGATTTATTGACCGAACTCGGGATGTATACAGAAGAACAGCGCAGACAAATTATTGTAACAACAATTGCAGATAACTTCTTAAAATCTAAACCGACATTAAGTCAGGCACACAGAGTAAGAACCGTTATGCAAAATAAGTATTTTGCCGAAAGAGGTGCTTATGAAATTATTGACGAAAAAATTCATGTCAATATAGATAAGGTTGTTCCTATAGCCAAAGAAATGCTATCAGAAATTGTCAGAATACAAATCGAAGGAGATTTCGATAAAGCTGAAAAATACGTTCTTGATAACTTTATCTGGACAGATAATATGGAGCTTATCGCCCAAAAGCTGCAGAAGATAAACAAAACACTTAACGGAAGAACGGAATCCGAACTTGCAGAAAAACTGCTTAATGAATAACAAAAAAGGGACAGGTTAATACCTGTCCCTTTTTTAATATGTCATTTCCCAGTTATCATTTAAAATTTTACCGAAGCAGCCGCTTATACCGTCTGAATTAGAGGAGATACATTGGGAGTTAAATAAATCGTTTCTTTCTTCTTCTGACGGAGCACCTGAAAAGTTTACGGTATTTCCGTCATCATCTATATTATAATTTGCGTCATCCAAAACTCCATTATTATAAAGACACATTATAAACAGATCACGCCCCGCAATATTTGGACCCTGTTTACCATTTACATCAACAAGAAAACTGATTACAGAATCATCAACACGATTATAAGCTGGTCTTAAAGCTGCGCCGCTTGCAATAACATAACTGCTGTAATCTCCTATACCTGCATCTGCTCCGCTAATTTTTTTATAAGAGTCTGCAAAACATCCACTTAAGTTATCACATTTATTGACAACTTTAAAATAAGTTTCGATAAAGTTATTTGCAGCGTCTTGAGAATTTAAACCTGCCTCAACCAGGTTAACAGCATTTCTGTCATTCTGATACTGCATAGCAGCCTGCTGAATTTCATTATAAACTTTATGTAACTGGG
>FR900432.1 GCA_000438175.1 Fusobacterium sp. CAG:439
TAACTCATTAATTTATTGTGATACTATAGAGCTTTGAGCTAGAAGAAAAACTTTACAGGCTGAATTTGCTTTACTCGGCAGATACTGTTTATATTACTGGTGCATTCGGAAGCCTGAGTATAAGAGGTGCCGTTCTTACAATAGGGAGTACCATCGCCGACGTAACCCGCGATACAAGCGCCTTCTTTAAAAGGAACACTTTTTGCAAGCCACTTGGTACTGCGTTTTCCGCTGTTGTAATTCTCATTCTCTACGCTTACCTGTAAATGACGGACACTGTCACCGCCGCTTTGATTTGGATTACCTGTGTCATATCCAGGGATGATTTTACCAGATAACGTGATGTAGAACGGATAAACATCACTCCATAATTGAGAATCCCCTTTTGATCCGTCAATATCTACATATACTGTATAGCCGTAAGAATTAGTATTGGGAACGCCGTCATAAACACCCCCTTGAGTATTATTGGCTAACATGGAGAGGGCACCTGCATCGCTATGCATATTATAAATACGCATACCATTGCGTAACGTAATATCAGGCTCTTTGCCAGAAAAGTCGGTTGTACCATTACTGATTACACTGCCGCTGCAGACATCGCTGCCACTCATGATATTTGCATGGCGTTCAAATAATTTACAGAAGTTCATGCCCTTGCGGGGTAAAGTTCTTGGAGAAGGGATACATTTACATTGTTC
>FR900433.1 GCA_000438175.1 Fusobacterium sp. CAG:439
TGCTTCAAATTGTTTCATAATCGCTCCTTTCTTAATATAAAAATAAATAAAACTATATTTATAATAGCATATTTACATTGAGTTTTCAACACAATTTTTATAAAAATAAATTGTACAACACAACCGCACAGGAAACAGATAAATTTAAGGATTCAACAGAAGATGCCATCTCTATTTTAACTTCTTTTGTAGAAAAATTAATCAACTCATTCGAAAGCCCGTCGGCTTCAGAACCGAACATTATAAGAACAGGAGCTTTTACGCTGAAATTTTTCAAATATTCTTTTGCCCGCGGCAGTGTTGCAACACGTTCGAATTTATCAAAAATTTTTTTAAGCTCTTCAAACTTATCAATATAAACAACGGGAATTTTCCAGAGATTTCCCACAGAAGATCGGACACATTTGGGATTATAAATATCTGCACATTCTTTGCCGTACAAAACAACAGCATCTGCACCGAAAGCAGTTGAAGATCTCAGAATTGTTCCAAGATTACCCAAATCTTTTATGTTTTCTAAAAGTACAACTTTTTTTGCATCCTTTAAATCAGACAGAGTATAATTTTTTTTGACCGCAACCGCAACTGCATCCGGCGCAGTATCAGTCGTTGAAACTTTCTTCAACACAGCCTCGTTTGTAAGAATGACCTTATCCGAAAGAAATGCATATTTATCTTCATATGCGGTAAAAGCATACTCAATCTCAATTCCCGCATTAAAAGCTTCTTCAATACATTTAAAACCTTCCAACAGAAATTTATTCTCCCTGTCGCGAAATTTTTTTTGCTGCAGTTTTACGGTTTCTTTTACCAATTCGTTATTTACACTCGTAATCATAGAACCTCAAATTCTTTCAGCCATTCTTTTTCCTGCTCTGTCAAAAGAGAAAAATCAATCAGTTTTTTTTCATAATTCATGTGAACAAAGGAATGTATTTTTCCGTCTTTCATATAACAGGAATTTTCAAGTCTTACTCCGAAATAATCTTCATTATACAACCCCGGCTCGATTGTAAAACACATATTATCATTAATCTCAACTTTTGCCATATCATTTTTGCTCAAATTCGGCGGATATTCATGAACGCTTACGCCTATTCCGTGTCCGAGCCCGTGGTTAAAAACAAAACCTTCAATCTCATTTTCAGAATAAATTTTTCTTGCAAGATTGTCTATCTCATACCCCGTTTTCAAATCAGAATTATAAGCATTTAAAAACATTTTTAAAACCGTCGTATAAACGCGTTTTTGAAGTTCTGACGGCGAACCTTTGACAAAAACTCTTGTAATATCGGTTGCAAGCCCCTGTTCATAATATGCTCCGCAGTCAATTAAAATAAGACTTCCGTTCTGTATGATTTCATCTTTTGAACATTTTGAATAATGGGCTAAAGCAGAATTTTTATCTTTTGCAACGATTGATTTAAAGCTTAAACTTTTTGCTCCAAAACGCTTAAATTCCTTTTCCAGCTGCTCAGAAATATCAAATTCAGAAATATTATCGTTATTTTCAATATAATCTCTGATTGCGCAAACGGCATTATCTGTCTTTTTAAAAGCTTCAATATAATGTTTAATCTCATCATCCGTTTTAACAGATTTCATTAGTTTAATCGGGCTGTCCGAAAGAATTTTGGCTTTTGAACCGATTAATGCAAAATCATATGCATTTATTGTTGATTTATCTATAAAAATGTTTCCCTGATAACTTTCCACAAAATCATCAATATCATCGAGCAAACGCGCCCTGCCGGGAAGAATTACCGCTTTACCGCGAATTTTACTTGAATAATTTTTAGAAAAGTCTCTCAAATTAAAAAGATACGACACTTCTTCAAGATTTGTAATTAAAACAGCACCATCAAGGGTTATATCCTTAATTTTTTCCTCAACGGGAACACCCTCAACCCAAACAACATTTGAACTATCATAGAAAACTTTTTTATCTAACGGATCAACATCAAAATATTTTAAATCAATCCCTTTTTCAGCCAAGTACTCAACACGTTTTTGAGAATTTTTCTTTGAAAAAATGCCGAGAATTTCTCCTTGAGGAATTTTTTTTATTAATTCATCAAGAAATATTTGACCTGTCTGCAATTTAACAACTGTTACAATATCATGGTTAACTTCCAAATCCGCCTGAATATGATATCTTCCGTCAACAAACAAGTAAACAGTATCCTGCGTTACAAGCACATCTCCTGTTGAACCGGAAAAATCCGTCAATAAATATCTTGAATTTTCTTCTAACGGAGTATATTCCTCCAGATATTTATTTGTAGAATTTACGAGCAGAAAATTAATTTTCTGCTCTTTCATAAATTCACGTATTTTACCAGCAGCATTAATCATCAATCATGCCTGTCAATTGGATTAAGTGCCAGCCGAATTGAGTTTCAACAGGTTCTGATACTTCCCCGATTTCTTTCATAGAAAATGCAGCATCCTCAAAAGGTTTCACCATTACACCCTTTTTAAAAAAGCCTAAATCTCCGCCGTCACGGCCTGAAGGACATAGGGAAACTTCTTTTGCCGCATCCGCAAAAGATTTTCCTGCTTTAATTTCTTCAAGCAATTTTTTAGCTTCGTCTTCTGTTTTTACTAATATATGGCTTGCTCTTACTTCTCTTAACATAATCAATTAACTCCTTATTTAATTCTACCTGCCACATAATACCATTAAAAAAAAGTTTATTCAATCCGCGCAATAAAAAAGACTTGCTCCGCTGTATACGAAGCAAGTTATGCATATCAAACATAGAGTCTGTAAATCTTTTGGGAATAAGCTTGTTATATTTTCAACCAAACCTGCAAAGAGAAAAAATCTTATCGCAACCCCGAAAAAGTGCCTGGATATAACAAGCTTACTTTTATATAATAACGTTTTTTTCACAGCTTTTCACCACTCCCGAGAATGAGTTTTTACGTTATAAATCTTATAAATTTGAACTAATTCCAAAGAACTAGAAAAATTTTAAGACTAACTATTGCAAAAAATTTTTTTTATATTATATTAGAAGTATGCGGAAGTAACTCAATGGCTAGAGTCCCTGCCTTCCAAGCAGGTTGTTGCGAGTTCGAGTCTCGTCTTCCGCTTTTTTTGTACCTTCTTAACGGAATTCTTAGCGAGACTGCGAACTTATATGTTACTCGTCCCACTCGTAACATATTGAGTTCAATCCTTTCGGAAATCCTGCCTCGTACGGTTCATGTTGTTCGCCTACGATGCAAGCGAGTCTCGTCTTCCGCTTTTTTACTGCCCGAAAATGGGGGATATGATGATTAACGAAATTTACGAATTCTCTGATAAAATAGAAAAGCTGTTAACTGCTTTACGTATTAAGTTTGTTTTTGAAATTATTGCAGTTATCCTTATCGGAACGGTTTTCTTTAAGCTTATAGACCTGTTTGATTCTAAACTGAAAGCAAAATTAACCTCAAGTAATAATTCCCCGCTTACAAGATTTGTTCCGATATTAAGCAATATTTTTAAGGGAATTATAGTATTTTTCCTTCTTGCTTCATTCCTTCAAAGCCACGGCTATTCAATGTCATCATTAATCGCAGGGTTCGGAATTACAGGTTTGGCTGTAGGTTTTGCGGCACAAAAGACTATCGCAAATATATTCGGAACATTCGGAATACTTTCGGATCATTCTTATCAATTAGGAGATTACATAAGCGTTAACGGATTTGAAGGAAATGTTGAAGAAATAAACATGCGCTCAACAAAAATAAGAGCAATGGATAACTCTTTAATAATTTTGCCGAATGATGTTGTTTCCGGTGCAATAATAAAAAACGTTACAAACGGTAAAAAACGTAGAATTTTTGAAACTTTCGGCGTAACTTACGACACTTCCGATGAAAAGCTTAAACGGGCAATCACAATTCTTGAAGAAATTTTGAAAAATAATAAAGATATTCATGAAGGTTTTATTGTCTACCTTGAAACTCTATCATCAAGTTCGATTGATATTAAAGTAAGCGCTTATACGAAAACAAATGTTTATAACAAATTTTTGAAAATTAAAGAACAGGTAATATTGGAAACTGTGAAAAAATTCCGTGAAGAAGGTATTGAATTTGCCTTTCCTTCTACTACCGTTTATATGGCTAAAGATGAAAATTAAAATAATTGCATTAGGAAAGATTAAAGAAAAATTTCTAAAAGAAGGCATTGATGAATTTATGAAACGCCTTACATCTTATGCATCTTTAGAAATAATCGAACTTCCTGCAATTGAAATTAAAGATGAAAATCTTACGGCAAAAACTCTGGATCTGGAAGGCGAAAAAATCCTTTCTCATATAAAACCTCAATCTTTTGTGATAACAATGGAAATTAAGGGAAAGATGTTTTCCTCTGAAGAATTTGCCGAAAAGATAGAAGAACTTACAAATGACGGAGTATCGGAAATTATTTTTGTAATAGGTTCCTCATGCGGTATTTCACCAATAGTATCAAACCGCGCAAATCTGAAAATGAGTATGTCTAAAATGACATTTTTACATCAGTTCGCACGGTTAATACTGGTTGAACAAATTTACAGGGCATTTAAAATAATTAAAAACGAAACCTATCACAAGTAATCTTAATAATTCATTTCCCAGTTATCATTAAGAATTTGACCGAAACAGCTGTGAGCACCGGAGCTCTGCGATGCTTTACAAGCTTCCGCCGTTCCTCTTATATCTTTTAAAGAACCGCCTTCAGTCCCGCAAACTCCGTTTGTTCGGCAGTTAATGTCAGCACCTGCGACATCAAGTACACCATCATAAAAAACAGCCAGATAAAATGCATCACGTCCCAGAATATTAGGACCTTGCGAACCGTTTATATCTATAAATACATACCCGTATGAGCCTGAATATTGATAAGGATAATCCATACATATTGAAGCTCCGCTAGACATCACTGCACAATTACCGCCGCCCCACCCTGTATTATTTGAAACAGCATCTCCGTTAATATTTTTGTAAGATGTTGAAAAACAGGGAGCAGCTACTCCGCCACAAGTTTGAACAACCTTAAAATACTCATTAAAAAATGCTTCTACCCGTGCTTTACTGTTTAATCCGGCCTCTTTTAAATTTACGGCATTTCTGTCTGTCTGGTATTGCAAAAGAGCCTGCTGCATTTCATTATAAACTTTATGTAATTGGGTTACATAAGTTTTACGCTGGTGATTTTGCAT
>FR900434.1 GCA_000438175.1 Fusobacterium sp. CAG:439
ATTACATAAAGTTTATAATGAACTATCTCAGGCTCTGTTGCAATATCAGACTGATAAAAATGCCGTTAATCTAAAAGAAGCAGGATTAACTTCACAGGCTGCTATAAATGAATTTATAACAAATTATTTTAAAATTGTGCAAAGCTGTGAAAAGACAGATCCTTGTTTTGCATCTGATTATAAGCATATTGCAGGGCAGGCAGGGGAATTTGAAAAGACAAATTCTTATGTATTAAGCAGCGGAGCATCTATCAGACCGAGATATTATCCGGATGGTAATATTTTATCTGCCTTTGTTGTTGATATAAATGGGCAAAAGGGACCGAATATTGTAGGACGTGATTTATTTGCTATGTATATTTATAATAACGGTATAATTGATGATAATTCTCCAACTAATATACCTCCTTTTACAGAAGAAATAAGAGAAACTCTTTTTGCACAAGTTTGTAATTCTTCTTCGTCTACCAGTATATATGGCTGTTTCGGAAAAATTCTGAATGATAACTGGGAGATGACATATTAAAAAAAGCTCCCTATTTTTAGGGAGCTTTTTTATTTGATAATTTAATTACACAGCGTAAACACTTACTTGTTTTCTGTCACGTCTGTGCGGTTCGAATTTTACCTGACCGTCAATCAATGCGTATAAAGTATCATCAGAACCAATACCTACATTGTTACCCGGATGAACTTTAGTTCCTCTTTGACGAACAAGGATATTGCCGGCTTTAACGATTTCTCCGCCGAATTTTTTAACGCCTAATCGCTTCGCTTCTGAATCGCGTCCGTTACGGGTAGATCCCATACCTTTCTTATGTGCCATTTTTATATTCTCCTATGTACTACGTACGTAGCTATAACTTACAATTATTTAAGTATCGCCTGTCATACGATTTTTGTGCTACTTTTCCCGACTTTTTTTGTTATCGGGTTTTTGTCTATATAATTAAGCTTCTTCAGTTGTTTCAGCGGCTTTTTTCTGAGCTGAAGTTCTGATTTTAGAAATCATAACTCTTGTGAAGCCTTGTCTGTGACCTTGTTTTTTTCTGTATCCTTTTTTAGGTCTTTGTTTGTAAACAATAATTTTCTTTTCTTTATCGTGTTTAACGATAGTTCCTTCAGCAGAAGCACCTGCAACGTAAGGTTGTCCTACTTTAGATTTTTTACCGTTAACAATCATAACGACTTTATCAAAAACGATTTTTGAATCTTTTTCGCCGTCTAATAATTCAACATCAAGGTATCTTCCTTCTTCAACCTGATATTGTTTACCGCCAGTTTCTACAATTGCGTACATTTTTCTTTTCCTTTCTTGGGTTTCGTTTTTTCATTACAGTTTACGGGGTTGCATGTACCGCCTTTTGACGGTTTAGAGCAAGTTTTAAAACTGTTTAGCTTTAGAAGCTTTTGAAAAATTATTTACGAGTTACCGCATACTAATACATAGATATTATCACCTGCTCAAAACCCCTTGTCAAGCACTATTAACATTTATTTACGTTATGTTTTCAGAGGTTTGTTTGGGGTAAAATTATTTGAGAGGGAGAAATTTTGAGAAAAATGAGATTTACTGTTGATGATTTGAAAAAAGCATCTAATGCCGAAATCAAGGGTGCTTTAGACGGAGATTTTGAAATTTCCACGGATACAAGAATAATAAAAAAGGGTGATTTGTATTTGCCCTTGAAAGGTGCTAACTTTGACGGAGAAAATTTCTGTGACAAAGCAATTGAGGCAGGGGCTGCAGGGTGTTTTTGTACAAAGGATGATTGTCCTGCTGCTTTTACGCTTAAAGTTCCTGATACATTAACAGCTTATTTGCAGATAGCAAATTTTGCACGCCGTAAATATAATCCTATGGTTATCGGGATTACGGGCAGTTCGGGCAAGACTACAACAAAAGAGATGGTATTTTCCGTTATTTCCGAAAAATTTAAAACTCATAAAACTTTTTCAAATCACAATAATGAAATAGGTTTTTGCCAGACAGTTCTTTCTATGCCTGAAGATACGGAAGTTTTGATTGTTGAAATGGGTATGCGCGGTTTAGGTGAAATAGAATTAATTTCAAAATATGCAGAACCTGATTATGCTGTTATAACAAATGCAGGTTCTGCTCATATTGGTCGTTTGGGCAGTCTTGATAATATTGCAAAAGCTAAATGTGAGATTACGAAATATTTAAAGAATACGCTAATCGCAAACGACTGTGAAAGAATTAAAAAATTCGCGGATTTTAAAGGCAATAAAGTTTTCTGCTCAATTAATGATGTTAATGTTTTAGAAAAAAGAAGCGGTTATTCTAAATTCATTTATAAAAATAAAGAATACGAACTTAATGTAGAGGGTGATTATAATATTGAGAACTCTCTTTTTGCAATAGAACTCGGCTGTAAACTCGGAATGTCTTATGAAGAAATTAAGCGGGGTTTATACAAGTACCATCCTATCGAAAAACGATGGGAGCTTGAAAACGCAGGAGAATTTAGTGTTATAAATGACAGTTATAATGCTAATCCCGAATCAATGAAAGCTTCTGTTTCAACATTTTTAGAGCTTTACAAAAATCCTGTTGTAATCCTCGGAAACATGGGAGAACTCGGCGAAAATGAAATTGAATTTCATCGCGAAGTCGGGGAATATTTGGGCAGAAAATTCAGAGGTAATAATGCATTTTTCCTTACGGTAGGTGAACTTGCTTATTATATCGGAGAAGAACTTTCTAAATACGGATTTGAAGTAAAACATTTTGATAACAATATTGAAACATCTCGTTACATTCTTGATAATTTACATGGCGGTATTACAATATTCTTAAAGGCTTCTCGAGCAATGAAGTTTGAGGAAATTATAGAAAATTTGAAATAAAAGAGGTAAAAAAGGGCACAAAGTGCCTGACAGTTATAAAAAAGATTGAACGAAAGTTGTTGGAAAGGGTATAAAAAATGATAATGCTTGCAGTTGCATTTTTGCTTGGAATGATATTATGTTTGCTTTTCGGAGTGCCATATATTGATTTTTTAAGGAAACATATGATAGGACAGTATGTTAAAGACTGTGCGCCCGAAGCTCATGCAAAAAAACAGGGAACTCCAACTACGGGCGGAATTTTTATAATTCTTGCCGTTATGCTGGGTTCGGTAATTACGCTTGCAATGGCTCAAAGACTAAACACCGAAGCTTTTATAATCCTTTTAACTTTATTGTTTTACACTTTCGCCGGATTTCAGGATGATTATATAAAGCTAAAAGGTAAAGGCAACGATGGATTAACCCCGCGGGGAAAACTTTTAAGACAAATCGCAATTGCAATGCTTCCTACTTTATACTTAATGATGTCAAAATCAGGTGCGGGTGATGTTGCAATAGGTCATTATATTTTGCATTTAGGCTGGTTGTATCCTGTATTTGCTGTATTTGTCATTACAGGTGCTTCAAATGCTTACAATTTAACTGACGGGCTTGACGGGTTGGCTGCTTCAACAGGTATATTTTCTTTTTTAGCCTGTGCATTAATTTGTTTATTTTCCGGATATCCGGAGGCTTCTATAATTTCTGCGGCTGTTGCTGGAGCTTTAGCAGGTTTTCTGAAATATAACAAGCCAAAAGCTCAAGTTTTTATGGGTGATACAGGTTCGCTTGCCATCGGCGGACTTTTGGGCACTGTTGCTGTTATGGGTAAATTTGAAATTTTGCTTGTTTTAATTGCAGGTGTTTTTGTTATGGAAACTCTTTCTGTTATAATTCAGGTTACAAGTTTTAAAACTACAGGCAAAAGAGTTTTTAAAATGTCGCCGATACACCATCACTTTGAGTTATGCGAATGGAGCGAAAAGAAAATAGTCTTTGTTTTTGCCCTTGTTTCAGCAATTCTTTCGTCAGCTGCGATAATACTTTACATCTTGTTAAACAGAGGAATTATATAAAATGAAATCATTATGCCCTAATTTAAAATTTACAGATAAAAAAGTTCTTGTACTCGGTTTTTCTAAAAGCGGAATTTCTGCTGCCAGATATTTGAACAGTGCCGGTGCGGAAGTTTATATTACCGAAGCAAGAGAACAAAAGCCCGAAGATACGGAAAAATTGAGAGAACTTCGAGAGCTCGGAATTAACATTGAGATGGGCGGACACAGTGAAGAATTTATTAAAGATGCATATATTGCAGTGACAAGCCCGGGAATTCCTCCGCGTGCGGATATTATGCAGAAACTAAAAGAAAATAAAATAAAAGTAATTTCGGAAATTGAGCTTGCAGCGTCGCAAACAGGGGCTCCGTTTATTGCAATAACGGGAACTAACGGAAAAACAACAACAACTGCTTTGACTGCTCATATTTTATCAAGTGAATATAAAGCTGAACCTTGCGGGAATTACGGCGTTCCGCCCTGCGATTTGCTTGATAAGGACATTGATTTTATGGTGTGTGAATGCAGTTCGTTCCAGCTTGAATACAGTAATTCGTTTCAGCCTCAAATTTCGGTTTTTACGAATTTTACCCCCGATCATATTGACTGGCATGAAGGACTGGATAATTATTTTAATGCTAAAGCTAAGATTTTTAAATCTCCTCAAGCTCCCGCATTTTCAGTTTTAAATGCGAAAGATGAAAGACTTTTGGACTTTTCTAAAGAATGTGGCGGCATTGTATTTTTGTTTGATGCTGAAATCGGTGATAATTGTTCTTACATAAAAAATGAAGCCATTTATTTTAAGCGTGGCGGAAAGGAAGAAAAAATTATAGATTTGAAAGATTGTCCTTTAATAGGAAATCATAATTATCAGAATGTTATGTGTTCTGTAATCGTTGCAAAGCTTGAAGGAATTTCAAATGAAGATATCAAAAATTCTATAATGTCATTTAAGGTTCCCGAACACAGGCTTGAAAAATTTGCACAAAACGGGAAAACTGTTTTTTACAATGATTCTAAGGCTACAAATCCTGAAGCCAGTTTAGTTGCAATAAATTCTTTTAACAACTGTGATGTTGTATTAATTGCCGGCGGTCGTGACAAAAATACCGATTTAACGGAATTTTGCGAAGCAATTAAAAAGCATATTAAGTCCGTAATTCTCATCGGTGAAGCTGCAGACAGATTTGAAGATAATCTCAGAAAAAACGGTTTTGAAAATATAATAAGAGAAGGCACAATGCAGTCGGCAATTGATAAATCAATTGATCTAACACCAGATGTTGTGTTATTGTCACCTGCTTGTGCAAGTTTTGACATGTTTAGCGGATATGAGGAAAGAGGAAAGGTTTTCAAGGAATATGTCTTATCAAAGATCAATGAGGCGTGATCCTCGTGATAATAACAATCAGTCTCAAATTCAGAGTGTTATAATATCTTCTCCGGATAAGACACTTTTAATTGTTGTTGCTTTTCTTGTAATAATAGGTTTTCTGGCAATATTTTCGGCAACTGCGCCGAAATGCCTTGATGAAGGCGGAAATCCCGCTCAATTTTTGATAAAACAGTTAATTTGTTTTGTTGTCGGTTTTTTCGGTTTGAAGTTTTTTATGAATTATGATTATAAGAAACTTGCCGACTGGAATGTTATAATAATGTCCGCAATTTTGCTTTCATTATTTCTGGTTGATTTTACACCTCTTGGTGTTGTCGTAAACGGTGCAAAAAGATGGATTAATATTGCCGGATTTCAATTGCAGCCTTCGGAATTTGCAAAACCTGCCGTTGTTCTTTTGCTGGCAAATGCATTCCGTAAGGACGCGAATTTATTTGACCAGAATAAGTGGGTTTGGGCGTTTTTCCCCATAATTGCGATGGCGGGATTAATCTTTATTCAGCCGAACTTGTCAATGGTTATTCTACTCGGAATGACAACAGTTGTAATGTATATGGCTGCAGGCGGCTCTATGAAACTGTTTTTAAGCTGTGTCGGAACAATGTTTGTAACAGTAGTAATTGGACTTACCACAATTATTAAACCTTACCAGCTTCAGCGTTTAAAAACATGGCGGCATCCGGAATCCGATCCTTTAGGTGCAGGATATAATATTATTCAATCACTTATTGCTTTTGCTTCAGGCGGGTTCAGCGGAGTCGGCTACGGCGGTTCTATTCAAAAACTTTCATACCTGCCCGAATGTCATACAGACTTTATTTTTGCAATCATTGCGGAAGAATTAGGCTTTGTCGGATGCGTACTTGTTATCGGATTATTCTTTACATTTATGCAGCGCGGATTTGTTATTGCCGCAAGATGTCCTGATATGTACGGAAAATTACTTGCCGTGGGTATTACTTTCTCTATAGTTTTTCAGGCATTTATGAATATGAGTGTTGCAAGTTCATTCCTGCCTACAACGGGGGTACCCCTTCCTTTTATAAGTTACGGTGGTTCTTCTCTGATTGTTTCAATGATTATGGTGGGAATACTTTTAAATATTTCTAAAAAGAGAATTAAAAAGATAAGGAACAGATTTTAATGAGCAGATTTTTTATAACCGGCGGAGGCACAGGAGGTCATATTTATCCTGCTATTGCGGTAGCGGAGAGTTTGAAGGATGACGAAGTTTATTACATCGGTAACCCTAAAAATTTGGAATATGATATTGTTACTAAAAAAGGTTATAATTTTTTAGGTATTAATGTTCACGGTATGCCGAGAAAGGTTGGTTTTGAACTTATAAAATGGGGATTTCAGTTAAGTTTTGCTGTTTTAAAATGCTGTTGTTATATCAAAAAGTATAAACCCGATGCAGTTTTTGGAACCGGCGGATATGTATCTGCACCTGCTCTTATTGCGGCAAGGTTAATGAATGTCCCTTATATGATGCATGATTGTGATGCACAGCCCGGGCTTGTTACAAGAAAGTTAGCAAAAGGCGCTCAATGTGTTTCCGTCGCATTTGAATGTGCCTGTAACTTTATTAAAAATAAAAATTGCAAGGTTAATGGAAATCCTATTCGTTCATCTTTTAAAACTTTGTCTAAACAAGAAGCAAGAAGTTCCATGGGCTTGCAGGATAAGTTAACGCTTTGTATTATGGGCGGTTCGCAGGGGGCGCGATCAATAAACGATGCGGCTGTTGAAGTTTTAAAAACTTTTTCAAAAGATTATGATTTGCAGATAATTTTTCAAACCGGTAAAAGAAATTATGACAGAGTTCTTGAGCAGTTGATAAAAATATATCCTCAATATGAGACTGACAAAAATATTATTGTAAAGCCGTATTTTGAAGACATGGTGACGGTGTTAAAGGCTTCTGATATAGCAGTATCCCGTTCGGGCTCTTTAAGTATATCTGAAATTTGTGCATCGGGAATTGCACCGATATTTGTTCCATATCCTCATGCCGCAGCTGATCATCAGCGTAAGAACGCAAGATTTATGGCAGATAAAAATGCCGGTTTATATATTGAAGACAGCGATGTAAATGAAAAAAGCTTATGTGAAACTGTTTGTTCTTTGTTAAATGATAAATCAAAATTAGAACAGTTGCAGAAAAATTCTCGTGATTTAGCCAAAATAGATGGTACTGAAAAAATTGTAGAACAATTGAAAAATATTATAAGATAGTTTATAATTTTATATAATGAAAGGAGATAGTTTTTTATGAAAAAGATTAGTTCATCAGTTTGTCGGGGGGGGGGCATAATCTAAGCTTTTCTCCTGCATTTACTTTAGCAGAGGTTCTGATAACTTTAGGTATTATCGGTATTGTTGCCGCTCTGACAATACATTCTTTAACAGCTAATCACAGGAAAAAAGTTCTTGGTTCTAAACTTAAAAAGTTTTATTCGATTATGAGTCAGGCTGTTATAATGAGTGAGGCTGAACAGGGAGCTTCTGTATCAGAATGGGATACATTCAGCAGCAATTATAATGTTGATGAAATGGAACAATGGTTTAATAAATACTTAAAAGATTATTTAAATATTATAAAACAGGAAAAAAAAGAAAGATTTTTATATGTGGCTCTTTCCGATGGGACTGGTTTTAAAATATTCAATCATATGACCTCCGTTGAACAAATTCATTTATATTTTTGTACAGATTATTCAAAATGTTCAAACTTACCCGATGGCAAATATGTTTTTACTTTTAGATTTATAAATAATAAGTTTGCTACATACATGGAAGGTACTACCATGAATTTAGAACAGATGACATCTCCTTCATTGTCTAGTTCATGTTCCAAAGAAACAGTAAAAGCCAATCGTGAAGCACATTTCTGTTCTACATTATTACAAAAAAATAATTGGGAAGTTCCAGATTACTATCCTATAAAATTATAATATAGATTGCATTTATAACTATTTTGATTTACTTTTATCATATGAGTAAAAGTTATAAAAATGCAGTAGATTTGTTAACATCACAGGGTAAATTTTTTATTAATCTGGGACTGGACAGAATTTCAGCCGTTTTGGAGATTATTGGAAATCCTCAGGATAAATTAAAATGTATTCATGTTGCTGGAACAAACGGAAAAGGGTCTGTATGCGCAATTATTGCTTCAATTTTGCAGAAAGCGGGAATGAAAACAGGACTTTATACAAGTCCTCATATTTTTGAATATACTGAACGAATTCAAATTAACGGTTTTGACATTTCAAAAGAAGATTTTGCTAAATATCTATTTGAGATTTGTGAAATTGCTGATAAGAATAATATTCACTTAACAGAATTTGAAATATTAACGGCTGTGATGTTTAAATATTTTGCCGATAACGATGTGGATGTTGTTGTTTTGGAAACAGGGCTTGGCGGAAGATTTGATGCAACAAATGTCATAAAAAGTAATTTATGCTCAATTATAACTCATATAGACTTAGACCACACCGAGCGACTTGGAAATACAAAATCTAAAATTGCATTTGAAAAAGCCGGGATTATAAAAAAGGATTGTCCTGTCTTTACCTGTGAAGGGTATGAGGAAATTAAAGATAAAGCTGATGAATGCAATTCTTTATTTGTAATGGTAACTCCTTTTGAAGATACATCAAATCTTTCTTTAAAAGGAAGCTGCCAGCAGGAAAATTTGTCTCTGGCACTTGCGGCTGTAAGATATCTCTTTCCGCAAATTCCAGAAAACCTTATTCAGGAAGCATTAAAAGATATTAAACACCCGTGCAGGTTTCAGAATTGCCGTGAAGATTTAATTGTCGACGCTTCTCATAATCCTAACGGTGCGGCGGCTCTTCGTGAAAGTTTGGATTTTTATTATCCTGATAAACCGCGATGCTTTGTATTCGGCTGCTTAAGAAATAAAGATTACAAGAAAATGATGGAAATCCTTTTTTCTAAAGGTGACGATATTTATTTCTATCACTTTAATAACAAAAACTCCTGTTCTATAAAAGAATTACAGGAGTCTTGCGAATTCCCTTCAAAAATATTTACGTCGCTTGAACAATTGCCGCAAAACAGTTTAAAAATAATATGCGGTTCGTTTTATATGTTAAATGAGATTATTCCTCAATCTCTTGTTCTTCAGCCATTTCCTCAAGCAGATTAGTAACCCTTGCAGGTTCAAAATCTGTGCAGGAATTCCATATTAATGTTGGTTTTTTACCGTTAATTGAAGGACTCGGGTAATCGCTGTTACAAAAACCCCTTAACATATTTGTTGATCCGTCGACATTTGATGTGAAATACTTACAACAGCTGCATATTTTAAGAACAAAGCCGCAATCATATAATTTCTGCCTGATTTCCTGTAATGCGTCAATCATTCTTAAATGTCTGCCTGTGATAAATTTCTTATTTTTATACATGAATTTTATTTTGGCAAGTCCTGATTCTGATATAAATTCAAGCTTACAAGGAAGTTCTCTGCCTGCATTGTTCATAACAAATGCTTCTATTTCAAGTTTTTCTGTACCTTCGGGAAGTTCTTCCCGCCGGGTAATTTTGGCTCTGATAACTCTTATTGGCGGAAGGTTTTTGATAATATGGCATAATGAATAAATCGGATATAAACATAGTAAAACTATTTCTCTAAATCTTAATTTCGAATTAATTAAACTTATGCCAAACCCTGCAACAAGAATTAAGAATGTGAAAAGAACTATTTTAAAATCAACAAAGAAATAATATCTGTATGAATGTTTCATTACTGCAGCATAAATAATCAATATCATCCAGATATTCGGATTTAACAATGAAAAAGTGTGTTCTGCAAATATAAAGTTTTTAGACCATATTTGTGTAAAACAGTTTTTGAACAAATCAAGTCTTGCTGAAAGCCGCGGTTTTCTAAACTCGTAATTTGCTGTATCAACGTATGTTTGAATATTAGGATTATAAGTGCAAGGACATTTAATCTTAGACAAAAGCATACTGTATTTAAGTTCGGCATTAATGTCTTTGAAGTCAACAGAGCCTATTTCATCAACAATATCTTTTTTAATAACAAATACGCCGGAATCGGCACTTGCAGCAAGTCCGAATAATGAGCGGGCTTTTCTCATAAAATTCATATGATATTTTTGATAAGCCGCTTTTATTTTATCAACAGGTCCGAGATTGTCGGTTATAATAAGAGTTTCTCCGCTTAACGCACTGTTATTTATAAGAGCGGAATTAACTGTTGTTAAGAAATTTGATGGAATACTTCTGTCTGCGTCTATGAAAACATAGGAATCAATTGTCTGATCTTTTGACAATCTTTCAATAAGCATCGAAACAGCCTGATCTTTTCCTACAGTCCCGACGCCTGTAATATTAATTAAATTCACAAAACTTTCATTAACGAAAAGATGTTCGGAACCGTCAGAACAGTTGTCAAGAATTACAAACACTCTAAAGTTATTTATGGGATAATCCTGCATTTTTAACTCTTTAATAAGATTTTCAAGTGTAATCTTATTGTTTCTTGCATATATTACAACTGCAAGATTATCTTTTTCTTCATATTGTGAATATCTTTTTTCAATCTTGAACGGTTTATCATTAAGATTTCTGATTGCAAGAGCAAGAAAATACAAAGAGTATACTGCCGCATAAATATATAAAATGTCTAAAACTAATTCCATAATAATCCTTTCACATTAATATATTATTTAAAAGGATATTAAAAATCCATTACATGTTAATAAATGTAATTAACATGGTATAATAATTATAATAAAAAAGAAAGGAGCTATAATGAAAAACTTATTAAATTATGTCACGCGGGGGGG
>FR900435.1 GCA_000438175.1 Fusobacterium sp. CAG:439
GGGAGCCTCCGGGAGCTTCTCCTCACCGGGGCCTGTGTTCAATTTTTCATCTGCCATTCACTATCCTCCTTTTCGTGAAAGTTGCACAATTTTGCGGGTTAAATTTCTGTAATTATTTTTCCGCCTCCTTCCGGTCTATCCAGCGGGCGCGGGGGCCTCTTCGGTTTTCTGCGCCTCGGGGCCCGTGTTCAGTTTTTCATCTGCCATTCACTAACCTCCTTTTCGTGAAAGTTGCACAATTTTGAGGATTAAATTTCTGTAATTATTTTTCTGCCTCCTTCCGGTCTATCCACGCAAAAAAGCCGCCCAAGATAGCACCTGGACGGCTTTCTGCGTAATGTGATAGATCAAATATTATTTTTTTCGGATTGCAGGCCCCGAAAAGCCTTGTATTTACAGTGTTCCTAATAAGAAACAATCATATGTAAAGAACTATTCAAAAGTTGTTATATTAAATACTTTTTCGCTAATTAATGGTAAAGGACAAGATGCAATTAAAAATTATAAAAAGCAAGCAAAAAATAATAATGACTTAAATAGGAAAATTATAAATTTTTATGTGAGAAATTATTCTACTGACTTAATGATTGCTTGGGGTACGCAAATTCAAACATCAGATAAAAAATATTATCTTGAACAAATTAAAAACATACAACAAAACGAAAATAAAAATATTAATCTTATTGCATATGCGTGGAATAAAAAAGCAAATTGTCCATATCATCCAAGTCAACAAGTTGATAATAGCAAAAAGAATATTGATATAGATGGTGATGGAAGAGTGTTATCTTCTTTTTTGGAAAAGAATAAAAACTTTAAACTCTTAAAAGTTAACAATAATTTTGAATTGGAATTTACAGGTAAATATTTATAACTTGATGTTTCCGCAAAACGAGTTAAAATGTGTGTACCCCAATGCTTACTCAAACTAATTTTAAGGAGTTTTTATGCGCAAAGAATTAAGAAAGCAGATTGAACTGCTTGAACAAAAAATGTCCAAATCTCCAAACAATGGAGGTAGTAGATTTTTGTATAAGCGAGAGAAAATGATAAGATTTCAACTTTTAATAAGGAACTTACCTCAAAAGCAACTGGCAAAACATTTGAAAATAACTGAAAGCTATCTTTCAAAATTAATCACAGGAGAAAGATACAGCCAAGAGTTTGAAATTTTTATTACTAAACATCTTGAAATAAATTATTGTTTTATGTAATTCTAATTTTTATCTGTAACTTCCGACCTTTCTGCCGTATTTGTCGTATTCGGTAATTTTACCAGATGAGTCTTTTTTGAATGTTCCTACTTTTTGACCGTACTTATCGTATTTTGTAGTTACGCCATTAGAATTTGTTTTGTAGCTACCGGTTTTTTGACCATATTTATCGTAGGAATTATACCCTGAAGATGTCTTTTTGTAGCTTCCTATCTTTTGACCATATTTGTCATACTTGTTGTATCCACTGGTTGTCTTTTTGCATGAGCCAGTTTTAGAACCATACTTGTCATAAGAATTGTAGCCTGAAGTTGTTTGCTTGTATGAACCAGTCTTTTGTCCATATCTATCATAAGAAGTAACGGCAAATGCGATATTTGTAAAAAATCACATTAATAATACAATTAAAAATTTTTTCATATACAACTCCATTTTGTTATATTAGGATTTTTTTAACCAAATTAGAATATTTAGATTCAGATATTTTTTTATTCTTTCGTTTTCTGTTGCTAAGTATATCGTTTTATCGTTAATATATTCTGGTGATAATTTAGGTTCTTGTTTTCCGTTGGGATTTTCCTGCATCGTAACATACTTGTTTTTTAAGTTTGGAAATATTTTAAAGTCTTCATTTGATGAGTTCTTTTCAGAACCATGGTGAGGAATTTGCAAAATTTGAACATTATTCAAAACTGAGTCATAGTGAGTCTGGAATTTTTCAAATGCTTCTTTATGTTTGAAACTAAAATCACCTGTATGCATCCAACCACAAATATTACAATAATCTAAAGGTCCTGAATATAAACATAATGATGACAGATTTAGTTTATATTTTAATTCCTTTTTTAGCCGACTATTTATATTATCAAAATTAATGCTATCTATGCTATTATAGCCAATCTCCTTAATTTCTTTTTTTAATTCATTTGATATGTTAAAACGTTTATAAAATGCTTTTAATCCCCATAAACCAGCTAATGTGTTAAATGTATAAATTTCACTATGATTAAAAACTTTAATACCTAAACTATTAATTGCTGTTTTTGGTATTGAACAACATTTAAAAGAGTTGGGAGAAAAATCTTTATTTTCAGGAGCAATACCCCTTGAATTATCTTGTTCGTCTGTTAAGTATATAATATCAAAATAACCGC
>FR900436.1 GCA_000438175.1 Fusobacterium sp. CAG:439
TAAAAGTTTTAAACGGTCATTGCAAATAGTATCAATGACCGTTTTCATTAGTAATTCATCTCCCAGTTATCATTAATCAATTTACCGATGCAATCATCACCATCATTGGAGTTCACGCACGTTTCATTAAATCTGTTTTCTCTTATTTCTTTAGGTTCGGAGCCATAAGCGCCAACACATAATGAACTGTTTGCTCTGCAATCCGGAGTAACTCTATAAACATCAATAGAACCGTCATTATAATAACGCATGGCAAACATATCACGACCTCCTACATTAGGTCCTTTTTGACCGTTTATATCGACATATAAAGCTCCGGAAAGCTGCTCCTCATTTTCAGTAGAAAGTTCACCCAGACATATAGAAGCACCGCTTGCTATTGTATAGCAGCTTGAATAAGGATTTCTTGTACCATTTACTAAAGATCCGCGTTCCGAACCATCCATTGATGAATACTCATCAGCAAAACAAGGTTCAAATTTATCTTCGCAATCCTGAATGACTTTAAAGCGCTTTTTCATAAAATTAACGACTGCTTCATCAGTCGTTAAGCCTGCCTCTTTTAAGTTCAATGCATTTTTATCAGTAATTTCCTGAAGAAATGCCTGCTGCATTTCATTATAAACTTTATGCAGTTGAGTTACAT
>FR900437.1:0-28174 GCA_000438175.1 Fusobacterium sp. CAG:439
TCTTTTTTATGAAAATATTTTAAAACTAGATTCAACATTTTTATCAACAATATTTTTAACAGAATCGTACTCTGTCTGCAATGCGCTGTGCTCTGTATCTAATTTTTTCAATTCAAGATCTAATTTTTTATCTTTACTTTCAAGAGCCTGCATATCTTGATTATATTTGGATTCTGCCTTTGCTATTGCTCTTTCATCTGCAACTTCCTGAATACAATTGTCTTCTGAAATTGTTGTTGTTTTAAATCCTTTATCTGTTGTTGAATAATATTCTAATCTCAGTGAACCGTCCCTTAAAGCATTTTCAAAAGTTGTATTGTCTTCAAGCGGAGATTTTTTTACGGTTCCTTTTGTTCCGGTTCCTTCATTAATATAAATATGATTGTCATCTGCTTCAGCAGGTGTATTTGTATAAGTAAAATAACCTGATGACTGCATTTTTGTGAATATGTTTTTGTAGTAATTTAACACTGACTTGTTATCACTGTTTGCTGCGGTGTTATAATCATCTGCATTAAATTCTGTACTGAAATTATTTTCTCCGGGTCTGTTAACTCTGAGGTATGCTTCTGTAATAGCCATTGCATAATCGTATAATCTGCGAGATTCATCGGTTGTTCCCTCATAGTTGATCGGACCGCTGATATCATTTCCGTGTTCATCTTTGCCTTTATAACCGACATATCCGCATCCTACAGCAGTTACACCTTGACCGGCTTTGGCTTGAGCAGCCGTAATTACATTACCGTTTTTATCTATGTATTCGCCGTTTTCATTTGTAACGTAAAGTTCATTCCAGCTGAAACCGAAATCATGTTCTTCATCGCCTAAATTTATTCCTACGGTTGCAAAATAAGCGTCCCAAGCCTCATGGATTTTTTGTTTTGCTTCTAATGTTTTGCTGTTTGTGTCGTAAGCATCAGGATCATTCGGATCTGCATCAATCTCATTTCCATTACTATCCAGTTTTTTCCATGTTTCATCGTTTCTGTTAACGCTTAAATCTGACTGTGAATATGCTTTACCGTTTTGAGCAACGGTTGCACCTGTAAGATTTGCGAGAAACTGGTTATAATTTCCGTTAGATTTTTCGTATGCTTTTGCAATATCGGGTGTAACAAGAATTCTTCCTTTTGTATCTGTTACAACATATTGTTTTGTGTTTTGAGCCATTTGCAAGCCTGTCATAAGGTTGTATGAAATATCGGAATAGGTCGCTTCGGCTCCGTTAAAACCTGTCAGAACAGTTAATTTGGTAGCTTCAAGTGCTTCATTGTATTCGTTTGTAATTTGTTGTGTCTGATCGGACAAACGTTGTTTTGAATAGGAAATACTCTGACCCGTATTTTCGTTATTGGTCAGTCTGGCTGTTATGCTTAGTAATCTGGCTTGTGATGCTGCCATTCCCATAATTTTTACCCTTTCTGTAGGTTTTGGTATCGAAACCTTAATTTCCTTTCAAATAGTACTTGTAATCATGGTTACGGCAGTATTTATTTAAATCTTTAGGATTTGAAAATAAATGTTAACAAATCGTAATAAAAAAGAGCCTTTATTTAAAAGGCTCTTTTTACTTACTTAACAGCTTCTTCGCATTCACAGCAAATGCCGTCTGCATCAAGTTTTCTGTATTTCCAACAGCGTTCGCATTTTTCGCCTTCTGCATGTGTTACCCAAACAGTGTAGCCTTCTTCTGTATATTCATTTAATACATTTTCCGGTTTTTCACCTGATACATAAGCCTGTGAAGTAATGAATATATTGCATAATTCAGCCTCATTCGCTTTTAGAACTGTATCATTATCCGCCTTTACATATACTGCAACTTCAAGCGAACTTCCGACTTTTTTATCGGCGCGAAGCGGTTCTATAGCTCTTGTTACAACTTCTCTTGCTTTTAATATTTTAGAAAAATCTTCTTCGAGCTTTTCATTATTCCATTCAGGGTTTGCTTTAACCCAGTCTGAAAGAAGAATACTTTCAAGTCCGTGTCTCTGGCATTCGGGAACGCTCATCCAGATATCTTCCGCCTGATGAGGCATTACCGGAACAAGCATTCTGACTAAAGTTTGTAATGTTTCATACAATACTGTCTGACAGGCGCGGCGTGACAATGATTTTTTACCTGCCGTATAAAGTCTGTCTTTTACAATATCAAGATAGAATGAACTTAAATCAACAGCGGCAAAATTTTGCAATTGCTGAAAATATTTATAGAATTCGTAATTGTCGAATGCCTCTGTTACACTTTCGATTAAGTGATTTAATTTATGAAGTGCAAACTTGTCGATTTCTTTTAAATCATTATACTGAACATAATCGGTTTTAGGGTCAAAATCAAACAGGTTACCGACCAAAAATCTTGAAGTATTTCTTGTTTTCTTAAAAATTTCAGCAAGCTGTTTAATTATATTGTTTCCGATTTTCGTGTCATTTCTGTAGTCAACGGAAGCAGCCCACAATCTTAAAATATCAGCCCCGTAAGTTTTGATAATTTCATCGGGTCTTATGTAGTTTCCTAATGACTTTGACATTTTTCTTCCGTCCTCGCCGAACACAAATCCGTGAGTAAGAACAGATTTATAAGGAGCAATTCCCTGAGTGGCGATTGACGTTAAAAGTGATGACTGGAACCATCCTCTGTGCTGATCTGAACCTTCCAGGTACATTTCAACAGGAGTTGTGCCGAGTTCATCAGAGCGTTTGTTTACAACGGCGCGCCATGTTATGCCTGAGTCAAACCAAACGTCCATGATATCATTTTCTTTACGAAAATGATTTTTACCGCATTTAGGGCATTTAAATCCTTGAGGTAATAATTCTTCTGCTGAGTATTTAACCCATGCATCTGAACTTTCTTTTTCAAAAATTTTGGCAACATTTTCGATTGTTTCTTCTGTTACGATAACTTCTCCGCAGTCCTCACAGTAGAATACAGGAATTGGAACACCCCATGCACGCTGACGGGAAATGCACCAGTCTGTACGACCTGCAACCATGTTTGATATTCTTGCTTCGCCGCTTGCGGGAATCCATTTTACACCTTTAATAGCTTCTAAAGTTTGTTCTCTGAATTTATCAACTTTAACAAACCATTGAGGAGTTGCTCTGTAAATTACAGGATTTTTACATCTCCAACAGTGAGGATAACTGTGATTTATATCTTGCTGTGCCAGTAATGCTCCGCAATTTTGAAGTTTTTCAATTACAATAGAATTTCCTTTGTAATACGGAACACCTTCTAAATCTTTATCTTTAACTGCATCAGTCCAAACACCTTTGCTGTCTAACGGGGAGAAAACTTCAATACCGTATTTGCATCCGACTTCATAGTCCTCAAGACCGTGTCCCGGAGCTGTATGAACAGAACCTGTACCGGCATCAAGTGTAACGTGTTCTCCTAAGAGGATTGGTGATTTTCTGTCAACAAGCGGATGTTTTGTATTTAAAAGTTCTAAATCCTGTCCTTTGCAAGAGCCGAGAACTTTAATATCTGCTTCATCCCATTCCACATCTTTTAAGAAACTTGCTAAAAGTTCTTGAGCGGCTACATATATATCGCCTTTATGTTCAAAGAAAGTATATTCAAATTTCGGGTGAACACTTATTGCCATATTTGAAGGAATTGTCCATGGAGTTGTTGTCCATATTACTGCATAAATATCTTTTCCTTTAGTACCTTCAATAATATTGTTTATTTTGTTTGAGCTTTCTTCATCGAACTTAAATCTTACATAAATAGAAGTTGATGTATGATCTGCATATTCAACCTCAGCTTCTGCAAGAGCAGTTTCGCATGATGCGCACCAGTAAACAGGTTTCAATCCCTTTTCAACATATCCTTTCTTGTACATTTCACCGAAAACTCTTACCTGTTCGGCTTCAAAATCAGGGTTAATTGTTAAATAAGGATGATCCCAATCTCCGAGAACGCCCAAACGTTTAAATTCACTTTCTTGACCTTTTAAGTTTTTATGGGCAAATTCACGGCATTTTTGTCTTAATTCTACTGGAGTTAAAGCATTTCTGCCGCCTTTAATATTTTTTACAACAGCATTTTCAATAGGAAGTCCGTGACCGTCATAACCCGGGACATACGGAGTATAGTATCCTGCCTGTGCTTTGTATTTTAATAAAATATCTTTAAGAATTTTGTTAAGCGCCGTACCAACGTGAATTTTTTCTGAGCTTAAATAAGGAGGTCCGTCATGCAAAATGAATTTATTTGTTTTATCACGCTGATTAATAATTTTATTATAAATATCATGCTCTTGCCAGAACTTTTGAATTTCAAGTTCTCTTACTGTCGCATTAGCTCTCATTGCCAGAGTAGTTTGAGGCAGGTTTAAAGTATCTTTATACTCTTTTTTTGTACTTGTTTCGTTACCCATACTTAATTATCCTTCTTTTATTTTTTCAATTGTATGCTGTATATCATTTCCAAGACTTTCCTGCTTGGACTGTTCCACAAATTCATTCATTTTATTGTAATCAAATTCTTTTTCCCAGCGTGCAATAACAACCGTGGCAACGCAATTCCCGACAAGGTTAATTGCAGTTCTTCCCATATCAAGAATTTGATCTATGCCTAAAAGTATTGCAACTCCGAGGATAGGAATGTTAAAGCTTGCAAGAGTTCCGGCTAGAACGATTAAAGCAACACGCGGCGCGCCTGCAATCCCTTTACTCGTAAGCATTAATGCAAGCATTATTATTACCTGCTGATTTAAATCAAGATTTATTCCGACAATCTGTGACGAGAATAAAACACCCATCGCAAGATAAATAGTACTTCCGTCAAGGTTAAACGTGTACCCTGTCGGCATTACAAAACCTACAATATTTTTCGGAACTCCAAAACGCTCCATAATTTCCATAGCTTTAGGAAATGCTGCTTCCGAGCTTGCCGTTGTGAATGCAAGGAGTGCAGGTTCCTGTACGGCTCTTAACAGATTTCTGAATGAAATTTTTACTATTTTGCAGGCAATAAAAAGTACAAGAAGTACAAACACTGCTAACGCAAAATACATTGCACCGATAACTTTAAAGTAACTTTTTAATACCGATAAGCCGTTAGCTCCTATTGTAGATGCGATTGCTCCGAATATCCCTAAAGGTGCAAAATACATTACGTATTCAGTAAATTTAAACATTATTTGAGAAACAGAATTTAAAACATCAATAACAGGTTTTGCGGCTTTCCCGACAGCAACCATTGCGAGTGCAAAGAATATTGAAAATACTACAATCTGCAATAAGTTACCCTGTGCCATAGCATCAATTATGCTGGTCGGAAAAATACTCGTAACCATTTCACTTATTGACGTATGCGCCTGTGTGGCAGCCATAAGTCCTGCTTCCTGCATGTGAATGGCATGCGGTGTGTTTCTCGTTACAAATCCTACTCCGGGCTTGAATATATTTGCCATTGTAAGCCCGATTATAAGTGCAAGTGTTGTAACCACTTCAAAATAAATTATTGTTTTAAGTCCGATTTTACCTAAACTTTTAGCATCTCCGTGTCCTGCGACCCCAACAACAAGTGTGGCAAAAAGCAAAGGTGCAATAATCATTTTAACCATTCTTAAAAATATAACTGCGAACGGTCTCATCTTAACTGCAAAGTCCGGGGCAAAATGACCTACAATGACACCTAAAATTAGCGCTAAAAATATCAGGGCTGTAAGTTTTGAATGTTTCAATGTAATACCTCTTATAAAATTATATTATAAACATAGACATGTGTATAATTTCCTGTAACGTTTCGTAAAAGTTTTGTAACAAGTTTACCCATGCCGGTATTAAATTGATGTAATATTGTTGAATAGACATGTTGAAAGGAATATAATAATAAATATAAAGTAAGGGGAGGTTAATGTGACAGATACCACATGTATGGAAAAGTTGAATTTATCGGACAATGCAATTAAGGTTCTTGAAAAAAGATACTTAAAGAGAGATAAAGAGGGAAACTGTGTTGAAACTCCTGCGGATATGTTCAGACGAGTTTCTGATACTATTGCGTCAGGTGATTTAAAATTCGGAAAATCACAGTCGGATGTTGATAAATTATCTGACAGATTTTATAAAGCTATTACTAACAGATATTTTATGCCTAATTCTCCGACATTAATGAATGCCGGCAGAGAATTGGGACAATTGGCGGCTTGCTTTGTTCTTCCGGTAGAAGACAGCCTTGAAGGAATTTTTGAAACAGTTAAAAATACCGCGTTAATTCATAAATCAGGCGGTGGGACAGGATTTTCTTTTTCAAAATTAAGACCTAAAAACAGTGTTGTTCGTTCAACTATGGGCGTTTCATCAGGTCCTGTTTCATTTATGGAAGTGTTTAACGCAGCAACCGAAGCTGTTAAGCAAGGCGGCACAAGACGCGGCGCAAATATGGGTATTTTAAGAGTTGATCACCCTGATATTTTAGACTTTATCGAATGTAAAAGCGATAATAATAAATTAAATAACTTTAATATTTCCGTTGCAATTACTGACAAATTTATGGAAGCTTTAAAAGCGGGAACAGATTATGAATTAATCAATCCGCAAAACAATACCGTTGCAGGTAAATTAAGTGCTAAAAAAGTATTTGATATGATTGTTGACGGCGCATGGAGAAACGGTGAACCGGGTATTATCTTTATTGATAAAATGAACGGTGACAACCCTACACCGCTTGTAGGACAAATCGAATCCACCAATCCTTGCGGTGAAGTTCCTCTGCTTGCGTATGAAGCTTGTAATTTAGGCTCCATTAACCTCGGCAGAATGGTAGAAAACGGAGAAATTAACTGGGATTTACTTGCAGAAACAACAAGAACTGCAATAAGATTTTTAGATAACGTAATCGCTGTTAATAATTACCCGCTTCCTCAAATATCCGAAATGGTTCAAAATAACAGAAAAATCGGTCTTGGTGTAATGGGATGGGCTGATATGCTTATGAAACTCGGACTTTCTTATGCATCAAAAGAGGGTACCGCACTTGCAGGACAGGTTATGGAATTTATTGATTACGAATCTAAATGTGAATCAATCGAACTTTCTAAAGAAAGAGGAAGATTTAATAACTTTAAAGGCAGTGTTTATGACGCTCCGAATTATTTGTATAACAAATACAAAGGTAAATCTGCAGGTAAAATTTCAGATGATCAATGGAAAGAACTTGATGAACAGATTGCAAAATTCGGTATCAGAAATGCTACAACAACTTGTATTGCTCCTACGGGAACAATTTCAATGATAGCATCGGCATCAGGCGGTGTTGAACCTCTGTTCGGTCTTGTATTTTCAAGATTAATTATGGACGGAACAGAAATGCTTGAGGTTAACCCGATATTTAAAGATTATGCTGTTGAACATGGCTTCTATTCCGAAGCTTTGATGAAAGAAATTGCAAAAACAGGTTCAGTCGCACATGTTGACGGAGTTCCTTCTGATGCAAAACATATTTTTGTAACAGCTCACGATGTATCTCCCTACTGGCATGTTAAAATGCAGGCTGCATTCCAGCTTCACACAGATAACGCGGTTTCTAAAACAGTTAACTTTGAAGAACATGCTACGCGCAAAGATATTGAAGAAGCTTATATCTTAGCTTATGAAAATAACTTAAAAGGTATAACTGTTTACAGAAACAACTCACGCCAGTTCCAGCCGATGAACCTCGATGACAAAAAGAAATCGGAAGAAGCAAAAGTTGAAGAAACTGTTGCTGAAGAAGTTTCGGAAGAACCGACAGGAGAAATTAAAACGGTAAAATGCCCCGAATGCGGAAATGAAATTCAAATGGCAGAAGGATGCTTTATTTGTCTGAAATGCGGATATTCCGGATGCTCATAGCGCGAGTGAGCTGAGGGCTATGGCTTTGCGGTGTCGGCTTGCGTGAGCAAGACGAGCAGGCAAAGACAAGACCCGTTAAATGTGAACGAGTAAGAGCCGCTCCACCTGCCGCAGCAATAGCTAAAATACTTATCCAAAATAAGATTGAGAGCTTAAATACTACCCCGAAAATAAGGGGTAGTATTTTTTGTAAATATTTGTTAATATTTGATTAAAAATTGGCATTTTTTTTCTTGACGTGTTTTCATGAAGGCATAACAAGTGTGTAAATTTTGAAAGGTAAAAGTTTATGGCAGACAACATGACAATCGGACCCGCATTAGCAATAGGCGGTAACAAAGTCGAAATGACCCAGCAGGGTAAAATTCAGGTTACTAATCCTCAAGGTAAAATTAAAACTTTATCTCAGGATGAATTCAAAAAACAACTGGTTAAAAATGCAGACAAAATTGAAGCAGGACAGGATTTTGAATTCAAAAAAGACAATAAAAATGTAAAAGCCGCAGTTGGTGTTGGCGGACTTTTGACAGCTGCTTATGTCGGTTTAAGCCTTGCAGTAGGTAAAGGTAAATTAACAAAAGCCGTTGCTGAACAAGGTAAAAAACTCGGCTTTATGAGTCAGGTAAAAAATGTATTCGTTGCAATCGGTGAAAGCGGTGTTAAACTTTGGAACAGTATTACCGGAAAAGCAGTTAAGTTAAAAGACAAATTAACTGGTAAAACTGAAAAAGCAGCTGAAGAATTGCAGAATAAACGTTATGCAACTTACTCAAAAGAACAGGCAGCAAATGATGCTCACAGACATCATGCAGCTACTTTTGATAAATCTCATTTAACTTCTCTTCAGCGTGATGAAATGATTTCAGATGCACAGCATGCTTTTGCTGATTACGATCCTGTTAAATTCAAAAAATCAAAAGTTTTAGAAAATGCAGGCTTAAATAATAAACAATATGATGTGGTTAAAGAATATGCAAACTCTGCAGAAAATGTAAAATTAACAAAGGAACAAAAAGAAATTCTTCCGCATTGGATACAGGATAAAGAATCTTGCCAGAGATATGTAAATTCTATAGAAGCAAGTTTCGCTAAAATTGATAAACAGTTTGCTCAATAGAATAATCACTAAAAATTTTAAAATTTACACATAAATATAAATCACTCCTTTAATTCAATAGGAGTGATTTTTTTGTTGTATTATAGACTTATGAAAGTATCCGTTGTCACAGCAAGTTATAATTATCAGGATTACATCAAAGAGGCGATACAATCGGTATTGAACCAAACGTATAAAGATTGGGAGCTTATTATTGTTGATGACTGTTCAACGGATAATTCTGTTCAAGTGATAAACTCGTATAAAGACGACAGAATTAAATTATTTGTTAATGAAAAAAATTTAGGTTTACAGAAAACTGTCAAACGCGGGATTGAAAATGCTTCTGGTGAATGGATTGTTTTTTTGGAAAGTGACGATATTTTGAAACCTGATAATATAGAAAAAAAGATCAGAATTGCTCAAAAATATAAAGATGTAAATTTAATTTTTAATGACTGCGAGTTTTTCGGCGATGAAGAAAAGGTTAGTGATTTTACAATTGCATTGAAGAAAACAAGAAGTTTGTTAAGAAAAAAAACTTATCCGCAAAATATGTTTTATAACTTTTATCTGAGTAATAAGGTTTTTACATTTTCATCGGTAATGGCTAAGCGTGATGATTTACTGAAAATAAGTTTTAACCCACCGATGGATTGTCTATTGGACTGGTGGCTGTGGGTTCAGATGGCTTACATCGGGAAGTTTTATTATATTCCTGAAATATTGACTGAATGGCGTTTACATACAGACAGTTATATTTATAAATCAAAGCATAATTCTCCGAAACAACTGCAGATGAAAATATATTTTGAAATGTTTAAAAAATATAAAAATCCTATGATACTTTTATTTATTCCGTTTGCTCAAATTATCTGGCACTTGCAGCAGATTAAAAAGAACACTAAAAAGTTAATCTTTAACAAAGGGAAATAATTTGTTTATTAATATTGCAAAAGATTTCCTTATGACAAACGGAAAGTTTGCAAGAGTGCCGAATATAAATTTTTTTACTTGAAACGGGACTTTTTTATTAACTTCCCTTGGGATAACTATTAAGCTTTTCGGGTAATTGCCAAGTAATTTTTCATAACCTTCTATTGTAGCCGCGTCTGTATTTTTAAGGTCAAACAAAGATTTCTTTATAAAAGGCATTTTATATTTTTCGATGATTTCCCGCCATTTTAATATTGTAACGTTGTTAATGTTCTCGTAAGCATTGATAAGTGTTTTATATCTATAGCCTTTTTGAACAAGAAGTTCCGTAAGTCCTATTTCATAATTTGATATAACAAGTTTTTTACTTTCTTCATGTTTTATTGACTTTATGAAGTCTGCAAAAAAACTTTTTGTAAAAACATTTTTTTTAAATACAACAAAATAACTTTGAATGTGCGGACGTTTAACAAAAAATTGTCCTAAATTTTTTTTATAACCGTAGTTATTTTTTGTAATTCCCCAAAAATCACAATTATCCATACTGTCAAAAATACTTTGCAGCTGGTATAAAGGACCATAACAGCTGTCGTTTGCAAAAATTAATTCATCATAATCATCTAATTTATCTTGCAAAAATAAAAAACCTCTTTTATAAGAGCCAAAATCATATTCATTATGCTGTTCGGCTATAATCTTATCGGCGAGACCGTTTAAACAACCTGCATTTTTCAAATCGCAGCAGGAAACAAAAATAATTGTATCAGCAGTTTTTTTTAATTCTTTTAAATAATAAAGAACGTAATCTTTAATTTCCCTGTTTTTATCGTAATGTGCAAATATTACAGACCTTTTCATAAATGAATTATATCATAAATACATTATCCGGCTGATTACAAAAAACAAATACCAAATAAAATTTTTAATATGGAAGAAAAAGTTTTAAAACAGAAATTTGATGATTTATATAACAATGAAATCTTACCAAAAATAGAACCGTTTGAAACTGAACGATTAAAACTGTATGACAAGTGGAAGTTCGGCAACACATGTTCAAAAATTTTTATTGTTTTATTAATCGGCGGCAGTTTTTTGGTTTCCTATGTCAAACTGCCTGTTTGGTTATTAATTGTATGGTTTGCTACAATAGTTGTTTTATGTATATTTGCTTGCGATTCTACGGTTACGTCCAAAAAGTTTAAGGGTAAGTTAAAAACAAAACTTCTGGCAAAAATTCTGTCTGTTTTCGGGGACTTTAACGTTTTTACCGGCAGCAGCCTTATAACACTCGGAGAAATTAAAAAATATGGTTTATTTCCTTATGCAGTGAGCAAAACGGATGATGACAATATTGCAGGTTTTTATAACGGCATGAGTTTATATTTAACTGAAACCTCATTAAGCCACAGAGTGCGTAAAAGCTCTGTTATTGACTTCAGAGGTTTGATTGTTAAAACGGTTTTAAACAAAAACTATGAAGGAATGACTGTTTTATCCCGAAAAGGAAATTCCTATTCCCGCAAGAGAGGATTGGAAAGGGTAACGCTGGAAGATCCTGAATTTAATAATTTATATGAAGTCTTTTCAGACAATCAGGTTGAGGCACGATATATTTTAACCCCGTCATTTATGCAGAGGCTGAAAAATATTGAAGATGTGTTCCAGGCAGAGGATATTCATTGTGTAATCAAAGATAAATATATTACTCTTTTTATTGAAAATAATGAAGATTTTTTTGAAGTCGGTGATATAGGCGATACTTTATATGATAAAGGAAAATTTTGCCAAACTTATAATGAACTTGTTTCTATTTTCAATTTAATCCATTATTTCAAACTTGATAAAAAACTCGGTTTATAATTTACAATCATTCCCGTTTGTAGTATCATTCAGGTATAGAATTATTAAATGAGAGGGAATTATAGAAAATGCAAGTATCATTAAACTGGTTAAACGAATTTGTTGATTTATCTGATATAGAAGTTGAAAGAATTGCTCACGAACTTACGATGAGCGGATTGGAAGTTGAAGCTGTAGAAGAATTAAAGCCGAAATTTACCAATATAAAAACAGTTAGAATTGAAAAAATAGATAATCATCCGAATTCGGACAGACTTCATCTTGTAACCGTAAATACAGGCGAGGGTTTAAAAACAGTTGTGTGCGGAGCTCAAAATATTGCGGAAGGTCAGATTGTTCCTTACGCATCTGTGGGTTCGCAGGTATTGGATAGAAAAACCGGTGAAATGTTTACTTTAACTCCTGCCGTTATAAGAGGTGTAGAATCACAAGGGATGCTTTGTTCTGCTGATGAACTCGGCGTTTCCGAACGCGGTTATCAGGAGGAAGACGGGATTTTAATCCTTAACAAAATTTTCCCCGATGTAAAAATAGGTGAAAATGCAGAGGATGTTTTGGGATTTGATAAAGATTACATCCTTGATGTTGCGCCTACTGCCAACAGAGGGGATCAGATGTCTGTAATCGGTGTTGCAAGAGAGCTGAGTGCAATTTTTGATAAACCGCTTAAATTTTCTCCTCTCGAATGTACTAGAGATTTATCAACAGATAGTTTTAAAGTTGAAATTATTGATGATGATGTATGCAAATACTATTCGCTCGGAGTTTTGAAAAATATTAAAATTAAACCTTCTCCTGATTGGATGCAGAAAAGGCTTATAGCATCAGGAGTTCGTGCAATCAATAACGTAGTTGATATTACAAATTACGTTATGTTGGAATACGGAACACCTTTCCACGCATTTGATCTGGATAAATTAGACGGATATTTATGCGTAAGACGTGCCAAAGAAGGTGAAAAAATCGTTACTCTCGACAGTGTAGAAAGAGAATTAACCACTGACAGCGTGCTTATTGCAGATAAAGAAAAAGGCGTTTGTCTTGCAGGCGTTTTTGGCGGTGAAAATTCCGAAATTGATGATAATACAAAAAATATTGCACTCGAAGCTGCATATTTCACTCCTGCAAGCAACAGAAAGTCAGCAAGAAGCGTTGGTTACCGTTCGGAGGCATGCGCAAGATTTGAACGCGGAATAGATATCGAAGCCATAAAACCTGCTTTAATGCGCGCAATGCAATTGATGGTTGAACTTGCTGATGCGGAAATTGAAGGGGTTGTGGAAGCAGGCAGAAATGAGCTTGAGCCTATTGAAATTACTTTAAGATACGCTCAAATTAAAAGAATGCTGGGATGTGAGATTGCTCCTCAAAAATGCGTTTCTATACTTGAAAAACTAGGGTTTAAAAAATTGGGCGGAAATGATGCTGCTGCGAAATTTTTGGTTCCTTCTTTCAGGGCAGGCGACGTTACAAGAGAAATTGATTTAATTGAAGAAATTGCCCGTATTAACGGCTATGACAAAATTACACCGACACTGCCAAGCAAAAATCAAACTGCTGAAATTTTATTGGAAGAAAAAGTTGTTAAAAAAGTTAATGAACTTATGCTTGCGTCAGGTTTGGACGAAATTATTACAACATCATTAATAGGCAAACCGCTGCTTGATAAATATATGCAGACTTATGACGATTCAAAAGCTGTTAAAGTTTTAAATTCTGCAAGTGAGGAATCTGCAATGCTCAGACAGGGTATGGCAGCAAGTGTTTTGAACTGTTTAAAATATAATTATGATAACGGACAAAAAACTTTCTGGGCTTATGAAACAGGTAAAACTTATACTATTGTCAGTCCTGCAGATGAAAAATCCTCAGGGGTAAAAGAAACAAGAGTTCTTGCAGGTGTTTTGACAGGTGAAACCGAAAATTCCAAATGGCAGGTTAAAACTCAAACCGATTTTTATACTGTTAAAGGTATTATTGAACAACTCTTTGATGAACTCGGGGTTGCTAAAAGGATTAAGTTAACACCTTGTGAAGATGTTGATTATATGCATCCTTACAGAAGCGCAAAAGTAAATGTGCTAGGCAAAAATCTTACACCTATCGGTTATTTCGGACAAATTCATCCGCTTTTAAAAGACAAGATGAAAATTAAAGGACAGGATGTTTTCATGTTTGAAATTAATCTGGATGAAATAATTTCTATTGTAAAAGAGCATACGGTAAGATATAAAAAGCTTCCGCAATTCCCGGAAGTCCGCCGAGATCTGGCTTTTGTTATCAATGAAGAAGTAAGCTTTGATGATATTCAAAAAGTTATTAAAGGAGCTGTTCAACAGAATATCTTCAAAGGCAGTGAAGTTTTTGATGTTTATCAGGGTGAGAACATTGAAAAAGGATTTAAAAGTCTGGCTTTCCGCATAAAAATGCAGGATGAAAATGCTACATTAACTGATGAAATTATTGAACGTCAGATGAATAATGTTCGTGCAAAACTTCAAAAAGCTTACGCTGAAATTTCATTCAGAGAATAATTTCTCTATAATATGGAGTGTTAATTTATGAAAAAACTTTTCTTAATATTAGCTTTAATGCTGTTTATTCCGCTAAAGGGTATTTGTGCAAATGTTGTTCCGCAGTATGTGAGCATAGAGCAGACAAATACATTAGGGCTTTATCAGGCGCCGAGCGAAATTGTTCTGTACAAGGAGCCAACGCAAACTGCTAATATTGTTCACAGTATAAGCTGGATAGGTGAAAAGATTTTTCCTGAAACTGTTAAAGCGGATGATTTATTCGTAGTATTTGTACCTTCAAAAAATCTAGGTTTGCTTGCTGTAACCGATGAAACCGAAGATTGGGTTCAGGTAATTTATAATAACTCAACAGGTGCTAAAGGCTGGATTAAAAAAGATGACCCGTACAGATTTATGAGTTGGATAATGTTTTATAATATGTACGGAAAAAAATACGGTTTAACACTTTTGAAAGAAGCTCCGGCAGAAGCAAAAGACCTGCATACTTCAACAGATGATAAATCGCAGATTGCCGGAACAATCAATATGCCGCAAAAGATTAATCTAAACGTAATGCGCGGCAACTGGGCTCTGGTAAGCGTAATGGATATAGACAGAGTTCCCAAAACCGGTTATGTAAGATGGCGTTCGGATAACGGTGTAAAATATTATTTCCCTGCGATTAAATAACTAATATTTACCGGCTGAATATTTTTCGTATTCCAGTTTGCCTGTCCTCATAGTATCATATAAACCTCCATAGCCGGAATGTTGATTTAATTTTTGCGGAGCGACAGCAAAACTGTAACAATCATACCCAAATTGGTTTCTGCCTTTGTATGGTCCGTTTATATCAAAAAATATTTCAGCACAATGCTGTGCGGTATAGTACTCGGGGACAGGCTTTCCATCAACTAAATTAGTATAATTCCCGTTTTCATCTTTTTCATAGCGTGCATATGTAGTTTCGCAATTTCCTTTCCAGCTTCTTTTTCCAAACCATATTAATGTCCCGTCATTTAATATGACCCTGTCAGAATTTACAGTTGTTATTTTAACATTCCCGTAACCATCATTTGTACGAGTTTTCGGCATTACTTTATATGTACCTCCGCAGCCTTTTGAAGCGGAAGAACATTTTTCTATTACATTCAAATACTTAGTAAAGCCCTCTAATTGTTCCATAGCTGATAAATCCGGATTAAATTGTTCGGCATAATCTGACGTACCAAGCTCTGCTTTCCTTAAATCAATGGCGTTAGCAATTTCTGAATATGTGCGTTTAAGTTTGTTTACCATAACCATTTCATTATATTTGGCAATTAATCCGGGCATTGTCAAAGCAGCTGTTACTCCGATTATACCCAGGGTAATTAAAACTTCCGCAAGAGTAAATGCATTTGAAAACGTTGCTACACTGCTGTTTTCTCGGGGGGGGGGCAGTTCAATGCTTTATTGTAATTCATTTTTAACTCCTCTTACTTAAATAATATAAAATTATTATTTACTATTTTCTCTTTTTTGTCAACGTCTATCTTTACAATACGAAAAAAATACTCGACATTAAATTGTGTTTGTAGTAGTGTAAAACTACATGCAAGATATTACAATAGCAAAGGAGATATAAAAATGCAGGTTATATTAAAAAAAGACGTTCAAAACCTCGGCGAAGCAGGTGATATCGTTAACGTTAAAGACGGTTACGCAAGAAACTTTTTGCTTCCCCAATCAGCAGCTGAAGTGGCTACTAAAGGTGCTTTGGAAAACAGAGAAAAGAATTTGGCAAGAATTAAAGCTAAACAGGAAAAATTACACGCTGAAGCTTTAGAAACAGCTAAGAAAATCGAAGAATTCGGTAAACTTGAACTTTCTGCAAAAGCAGGTGAATCAGGTAAATTGTTCGGTACTATCACTACTAAAAAATTAACAGAAGAATTACAAAGCAAATCAGGTATCGAAGTTGACAGAAAAAATGTTTCTTTGAACGCTCCTATCAACAAAGTTGGCGAATACACAATGTTAATTAAATTAACATCTAAAGTTAAATGTGAATTAGCGGTTGTTGTTACAGCTTCTGAAGTTCTTAAAGAATCTGTTGAAGAAGAAGCGGTTGAAGAAACCGAAGAATAGGTGCAAATGGCTGAAAATTCTAAATTGACACTCGAATGCTTAGCAATAGGTTCTTTACCTCATATCAATTTAGAAAATGCAATGGAACTCGTTAAAAAAGATTTTAACAAAATTCCGTTTTGGCCTCAGCTTACTAAAATTAGTAAAAACGAAGACATGATTTTTCAATTTTTGGAAAATATGCCTTCGTTTTTTATTGATAAAGAAACCGGAAAAACATATCTTGAAACAGAAAGTGATAAGTTTTTTGAAGATATTGAGCAGTTTTTTGCAGACTATGAAGAAATAATTGCAGATATTAATTGTGATACAACAGATAAATATGCAATAAACTATTCTTCTTCATTTCCTGAATTTATAAAAATAATCAAGGATACAAAGCCTGTTTATGCAAAAGGGCAGATTGTAGGACCTTTTACTCTCTCGACAACTCTTGTTGATAAATCGGGAAGATGCGCTTTTTATGATGAAACTTTGAAAGAAATTATTATAAAAACATTGACACTGAAAGCTTTATGGCAGATTAAACAGATTAAAACGGCAAGTCCTGATACAATTCCGATAATTTTTATTGATGAGCCGTCGATTTCACAGCTTGGAACTTCTGCGTATATTACGATTTCAGCTGATGAGGTTACGGAAATGACAAAGGAAATATCGGATATGATTAAGGCAAATGGAGCATTGAGTGCAATTCATTGTTGCGGTAAATGCGACTGGAATATGCCTGTAAATGCGGGTGTTGATATTATTAATCTTGATGCATATACATTTTCACAAAATTTAAGTCTTTTTAGTAAAGAATTGGAAGAATTTCTTAAAGCAGGCGGTAAAATTGCGTGGGGCGTTGTTCCTACACTTCATCCTGAAATCTTAGAAAAAACAGATTTGAATTCTATGATTTCTGTTTTTGATAAAGCTGTTAAGTATTTGACGGAAAAAGGTATTGATGAGAAAATTATTATAGAAAATTCTCTTGTTACACCTTCTTGCGGTGCAGGGGGCTTGAGTGAAGAACTGGCTCAAAAGGCGATGGATTTGACGAGAAAACTATCAGAGAGTTTGAGAGAAAGGTATAAAGTTTGACTTTTAAATTAGCAATAACAGGAAAAAGCGGAAGCGGAAAAACTACTGTTACAAAGGCATTTTTAAGAATTTTTCAGGAATACTTCCCTGAAAAATCAATTCTCTTGTTCGATAATGATTTGACAAGCGAGTTAGCTCATAGCTTCGGGCTTGATATCAGAAATACGATTTACGGTATCAGAAGCGGAAAGCATGAATATAAAACAGGTATTCCCGAAGGTATGTCAAAACAGGAGTTTGTTGAATGGGCAATGGAAGATATTGTTGTTTCACTTGATGAAAATGTTGATATTATTGTTTCATGGTTTGTAGGTTCCAAAGACTGCAGATGCCCGATTACAGGTCAAATTAACGATGCGGTTTTGAAACTTATAGAAAGATATGATATTGTAATTTTTGACTGTGAATTTGATTTAAAATACTTAAATCAGCTTGTAGATACTGATATTGATACAACTATTATAATTGCAAATCCTACAGATGAAAGCGCTCATCTTGCAAAACGCATAGAAGAATTCAGTGCGAAATACGCGGCAGGAAATCAGCTTGGTGTTGTGATAAATAAGGTCGATAATACAAATCTTCCTTCTGTGTATGAGCTTTTAAAGCGTTTTGATCTTGATGTTTTGGGTGTAATCCCTGTTGACAATGAATTGAAATACCATGCGATGGACAGAGAATCTCAATTGATACAAAATGCAATTAAGCAGTTTTATTTCAGGTTAAATCTTCCTCAGGTCAGAGAGTAGGTAAAATGGCAATAATTTTAGACGGTAAAAAATTAAGAGATAAAATATTCTGTGATTTGAAGGCTAAACTTGATAAAATGCCTAAAAAACCGACACTTGCTGTTATTCTTGTCGGAAATGATCCTGCAAGCCAAATTTACGTTCGAAACAAGAAAAAAACTGCTGAAAATCTTGGGATAAATTCTGTAGTCATAAATTACCCGTCTGGAATTTCACAAAATGAACTTCTGACAAAGATAGAAGAACTTAACAACGATAACTCAGTAAATGCAATTCTTGTCCAGCTTCCTTTACCGGAGCACATCGATAAATTTAAAATCATCGATGCAATAAAACCTGAAAAAGATGTTGACGGATTAACTCCATATAATATGGGAAAACTCTTTGCAGGTGAAGAACCTTATGTTTATCCTTGTACTCCAAAAGGGATACTGCTGTTGTTAGATGAATATAAGATAAAACTTGAAGGCAAAAACGTTGTAGTCATAGGACGGTCAAATCTTGTAGGTAAACCTGTGGCTCAAATGTTATTAAAGCGTAATGCAACAGTTACAATGTGCCATAGCCATACGAAAAATCTCTCCGATATAACAAAAACTGCTGATATCATTGTGTCAGCAGTAGGGAAAAATGTTATAGGGGAAAAAATGTTAAAATCTGATTGCGTTGTTATAGATGTTGGTATTTTTAGAGACGTGGAAGGGAAAGTCCGCGGCGATGTTGATTTTGAAACTGTTTCAAAAATCGTCGCATATATTTCACCTGTACCGGGCGGTGTAGGCCCGATGACAATAGCATCATTAATGCTTAATACCGTTGAGCTGTTTAATCGTTAAACTTTATACGTGGCATGTGGAGTGCTACGCTCGTTAGCTGCCGATTAAGTTCAAGCTGCAAGATGTTTTAATATTGTTATTAACAAGGTTCTTTAAGCTGGAAATTTCATTTTCCATTAAACTTATCTGTGAATCCAGGGAATCCTGCCTTGTCTCCAGATAAGATTCTTGCTGTTGCAATGCAATGTAGGTTGCATCATCATCCGGATCTGTGTCAGTTTCTTCTAACTCTTGTGCTCTGTAACCCATTTGTTTAGTAATATAGTTTGCTCTGCTCATTACTAAAGTTTGTTCGAATTGCAGTTGGCTTTTCTGCAATGTAAATAAATTCTTCTGTGCATCAATTGCTAAAAAAGTCATCTCGTCTCTCCTTATGTTTTTATTCTCTCTTATACATATAAAGTATTTTGAAAATCTTTGATTTCACAACTTGACTTTTTCGTTACAATTGTTAATAAATAAAAAAGACGGTTTGTTGAAAACCGCCTTTTTGTATATCTTTTGGTCTGTTCGTGATATTAACGTTTTGAGAATTGGAAACGTTTTCTTGCACGTTTACGACCGTATTTTTTACGTTCTTTAACGCGCGGATCACGTGTTAACAATCCTTCTAAACGTAATACATTTTTGTATTCTTCGTTAGCTTTAACAAGAGCTCTTGAAATACCATGTCTGATAGCTCCGCATTGAGCAACAACACCGCCGCCTACTGCTTTAACTTTTACATCGTATTTTTCCTGATTATCTGTTAATACAAGTGGTCTGTATACTAACATTTCAATTGCAGGTCTGTTACCGATATAGTTTTTTAATGTTTTACCGTTAACAAAAATTCTGCCTTTACCTTTAACGAGTTTTACAACCGCAATAGAGGTTTTTCTGCGTCCGGTAGCCATAATTTCTTTATCTGCCATTATTTAGCCTCCTTTTCAAGCACGATTGGTTTTTGTGCTGCGTGCGGATGTTCAGATCCGTTGTACACTTTTAATTTAGTGAATTGAGTATCTCCTAAAGTATTGTGCTGAAGCATACCTTTAACTGCTTTTTCAATTAAACGTCTTGCATCTTTTTCACGTACTTCTTTTACGCTTGCTGATTTTAAACCACCCGGATAACCTGTGTGGTGATAATAAATTTTATCAGTTTCTTTTTTACCTGAAACCAAAACTTTGTCAGCATTGATTACGATTACGAAATCACCTGTATCAACGTTCGGTGTATATTCAGGTTTATTTTTTCCTCTTAAAATATTAGCGACTCTGGTAGCCAATCTGCCGAGGATTTCTCCTTCAGCATCGATTAGATACCATTTTCTTTCAACTTCAAGAGGTTTTGCTGAATATGTTTTCATATTTTTATTTTCCTTCTATTAGTATTTTTAGTACTCTGCTTTCATTAATGTCAATCCGTGGGGACTGACTGTCTGTCCTGCTTTTTTTCTGTCACAAGCCTCAAGGACCTGTTTCATATATTCTGCGGAACGGTTGTGCCCTTCTATTTCTAAAAGGGTTCCGACGATAGTTCTTACCATATTATAAAGAAATCTGTTTCCTACAATATCAATAATCACAAAATCGCCGTCTTTTTTACATTCGGCTTTTTCTATAAAACAGACTTTGCTCGGGTTCAGCGTTCCGGAACTTTTGAAACTTGAAAAATCATGCTCTCCTAATAAATAATTTAGGGCATTTTGCATTCTTTCAATATTGATGTCATATTTTATTCTCATTAAATCTCCGTCAAACGCGTTTTTACATTTGCGATTAATAAAAACGTATCTGTAAAATCTGCGTTTAGCTGATTTTTGAGCATGAAAACTGGCATCAACCTGTTTTAAATCACTGACAGAAATATCTTTAGGTAATATTTCATTCAATTGATAGACAAACTTTGAAGCAACAATAGGTTTGTCCGTATCAAAATGAATGATTTGACCTTTGGAATTTACTCCTCTGTCAGTTCTTCCGGAAAAGACTGTTTTTAATTGCCGGTTATTATTTTCGGTATCACCGAATATCAATGTACTGATTGCTTTTTCAAGTTCGCCTTGTATTGTCGGAGTTTGTATTTCTATACCGTTTTCAAATTGAATTTGACTTCCGGCATAATTTTTACCGATATACTGAACTTGAAGCGTATAACGCATAGGCTTATACCAGCTGGATTAAAGCCATTTCAGAAGCGTCGCCGCGTCTTGGCGGTAATCTGAATATTCTAGTATATCCGCCTTGGCGGTCAGAATATTTTTTGCCGATGATTACGAAAAGTTTTCTTAAAACTGTTTCTTCAGCTAATTTTTTATCAGCAGAAGGTGTTTCAAAAACTTCGCCTGTTGCTAAATCCATATATTTTCCTGTTTCTTTGTCAAAAATGAATTTAGCTGCTTGACGGCGAGCATGTAAGTCGCCTCTTTTTGCAAGGGTGATAATTTCTTCAGCGTATGGTCTTAAAGCTTTTGCTCTTGCCATAGTTGTTTTGATTTCACCATGTACAAAAAGTTCAGTTGCTAAGGAGCGTAACAAAGCATCTCTTTGATCCTTTGCCTTTCCCAGCGTATGTTTTTTAGTTTGGTGTCTCATTTTTTTATTCCTTTATTTCTTTATTATTATACTTCTTCTTCAACTTCAGGGTTTGGAGCTAAGTCTAAACCGAAATGGTGAAGTCTTTCGATAACTTCGTCAGAAGATTTCTTTCCGAAGTTTTTAATATTTAACAAATCATGTTCCGATTTTTTCAAAAGTTCAGCCATTGAGTTAATGCTTGCGCGTTTCAGACAGTTGTATGCTCTTACTGAAAGTTCCAATTCTTCAATTGTCATTGTAGGAGCGTTTGTATCGTCTTCAACTTTTTCTTCAATAGTCATTGAAGGTGCGATTACGGGCTGACCTGTGATTGATGCGATTTGCATAAAGTGGTCAATCAACAGATTTGAAGCCTGGCTTAATGCGTTTGTTACATCAATTGAACCGTTAGACCAGATTTCCAGAGTTAATTTGTCAAAGTCAATAGAATCACCGACACGGGTGCTTTCTACTGTATAGCTTACGCGTTTGATAGGCATGAATGTTGCATCAATAGGAAGAACATCAATTGAAACGCCTTTAGAATCTCTCGGAACGTCATGAGCTACATAACCTTTACCGGTTTCAACAACAACGTCAGCGTGGAAGCTTCCGCCGTCTGCAACCGTACAAATCAACCAGTCAGGGTTAACAACTTTAACACCTGCAGGAAGCTGGATATCACTTGCGAGTACTGCACCCGGACGATCAACATCTATTCTTAAATGTTGAGGCTCTTTGGAATCAGTTTTTACAACCAATCCTTTAAGGTTAAGCATTACATCAATAACATCTTCCAATACACCCGGAATTGCGGTGTATTCGTGAGTAATACCTTCTATTCTTGCTGAAGTAACAGCTGTTCCTTCAAGGCTTGAAAGAAGTACACGTCTTAAAGAGTTACCGATTGTTGTACCAAAGCCTTTTTCCAACGGTTCAATTACGAACTTTCCGTATTGTGAACCGTCAGAACTTGTTGTTGTATTAACACATTTAATTTTCAATTCCATTTTTTAATCTCCTAGTTTTTGATTAACTATTTGCCGGCAAAGCCGGTTTCCACTCCGGACTGTAAATGCCCTTTTGTGGAGGAGTGCCTTCGGGCACCTCGCGTTATTTAGAGTAGTACTCGATTACAAGTTGTTCTTTGAAGTCCGGATCTAATTCTTCTCTTTCAGGAATTCTGTCGAAAGTGATTTTTAGAGCCTCTTTATCAATTGTCATCCACGCCGGTGCGCAAGCCATATCAATCATTTCTGTTACGCCTTTTAAGAAAGCGCTGCTTTTTGATTTAATGGTAACTACATCACCTGCTTTAACAAGGTAAGATGGAATGTCAACTTTTTTACCGTTAACAAGAACGTGACCGTGGTTTACGATTTGTCTTGTTTGTTTGCGTGTAATACCAAGGCCTGCTCTGTAAAGAACGTTGTCTAATCTTGATTCAAGGATTTGTAAAAGGATTGTACCTGTTACGCCTTTTCTTCTTGCTGCTTCTTTATAATATTTAGCGAATTGTTTTTCACTTACCAGATAAGTAAATCTGATTTTTTGTTTTTCTGCCAAGTGAATAGCATATTCAGAAAGTTTTTTTCTTACAGCGCCGTGCTGACCTGAAGCAGTTTGTCTCATAGAAGAAGTTAATTTTCTGTTAGACAAATCTTTAACTTTTTTATTTCTGAATAATTTATTTGATGGTCCTGTATATCTAGCCATTTTTTAATTTTCTCCTTTTGATTGGGGCAGGGCGTCTATGGTTTGCTGTTCTGGCTTTTAAGCAAGCCCCTGCCGGTTATGTTTCATTTACTCTGTATCGTATTAAACACGACGTTTTTTCGGCGGGCGGCATCCGTTGTGAGGAATTGGAGTTACGTCTTTAATTAATGTAATTTCCAAACCTGCAGCCTGGATAGCTCTGATTGCAGTTTCTCTGCCTGAACCGGGTCCTTTGATATGAACTTCAACTTTTTTCATACCCTGATCGATTGATTTTTTAGCAACAAGTTCAGCTGCTGATTGAGCTGCAAAAGGTGTTCCTTTTCTAGCACCTTTAAAACCTGTAGCACCTGCTGTTGCCCAAGCAATAGCATTACCTTGAGTATCTGTTGAAGTTACGATTGTATTGTTAAATGTTGATTGGATGTGTACAACACCTTGCAATACGTTCTTTTTTTCTTTTTTCTTTGTTTTTACTGGTCTTGCCATTTTCTATTTCCTTTTTTTTAACATTGCTTATTATTTTTGTTACATTGCTTTTCTGTTTTTTACAGATTAAGCTGTTTTCTTTTTAGTGATTGCTAAGCCTTTTTTACCGCGTCTTGTTCTTGCATTAGTTTTTGTTCTCTGACCGCGGCAAGGAAGGTTGCGTTTATGTCTTAAACCTCTGTAAGAACCGATTTCCTGAAGACGTTTAATGTGTAATGTAACTTCACGGCGAAGGTCACCTTCGATGTGGTAATTAGCCAATTCATTTCTTAACAATTTAATATCTTCATCTGTTAAATCATCTGTTCTTAAATCAGGTGAAATTTTAGTAGCATCAAGAATTTTTTTTGCTCTTGTCGGTCCGATACCGTAGATGTATGTTAATGCTATTTCCATTCTTTTGTTACGAGGTAAATCTACCCCTGCAAGTCTTGCCATTTTTGTTTTCTCCTTTTCTTGGCTTGCGGCGCGGGCTAAGAAACTTATAAGCGTACGGGCTGTGTTCCTTATTTCCCGCCCCCTGTTGTTAGATTTTTTTGTGTATGAGGGTTAAATACTTCCTCACCATTGACCGTTTAAGTCCGTCAATTCAACTATTTTTAGATTGTATTAAATTATTGCTTCACGCTATACTGTCATTCGCTCCATTTTATAACATAAAATTTCCGCTCATTTCGTTGCGCGCTACTTCGAGTTCGTTCACTTACGTTCACTCCACTCTACGCAAAATTTAACCTTGTCTTTGTTTATGTTTAGGGTTTTCACAAATTACGGCGATTCTGCCTTTTCTTTTAATACATTTGCATTTATCGCACATTGGTTTTACTGATGATCTGACTTTCATTTTTCTTTCCTTTATATTGTGTTTGTACGTGAGATTTATTTTAGGCGGAAGGTAATTCTTCCTCTGCTTAAATCATATGGTGTCATTTCAACTTTTACTTTATCGCCCGGCAAAATTCTTATGAAATTTTTTCTTATTTTGCCTGAAATGTGGGCAAGTATTTCGTGGTCATTTTCGAGTTTTACGCGGAACATTGCATTCGGCATTGCCTCTAAAATTGTACCTTCTAATTCTATAACGTCTTTTGACATATTTTCCTCATTTGATTAAATTCGGCTGTTAAATATACACCTATTTTCAGGCGTTACTATAATCATACTTGCAAAATATTTGTTTGCAAGCGGTTTAGACATGTTTTCGGGATGAAATAATTTGATTTTTTATGAATGTTTTTCTAAAAACGCCACACTAACAATGTTTGCTTGAATCTTAAAAAAACATTATTAAAGCAAGTTTTCAGATATTTGTAAAAATTTCTTAATAATTTTAATTATTTAATATTTAATTAAACAATTTACCTGCAGCGTTTTTTTTTGTCCCAGCCTAATCCGTCGCAGTGCAGATAATCCATATTTTCATTATAAATAACCCATGCGGTACACCCATAACCGTTATACGCTCCTTCTTGACCTCGTATGCACCATTGTTCAAAAGGTCTTACTTTAGTTCCTTTGTAACCCATGGGTTTTATTCCGTTTTTTGTTATTTCAAAAAAGAAAATATCGCGTCCTACCGCATTTGGTCCATTGCTCCCGTTCAAATCTATTGATAAATCTCCGCATGAGTTATTATTTAAACAGTTTGTTGATGATGCCTGAAGCCATGTCGTTCTTACTGTAGTTCCGTCATTAAAAGTCAAAAATCGCTTTAATTGTCCGGCGGTTGACAGTTTAGATTTCTTATCCATCCCATAAATTGTTTCAATATTACTTCCCTTCTGTTCGGTCAAGTGTATAAATTTTGAATATCTTTTCCAAAAAATTTCTTTACTTTTTTCTTTAGCATCTATTTGTTCTTGCGGTGTTGAGTCATTTTCTACAAAAGAGTTTGATAATCCCCAACTGTCAACTGAACCATATTCTTCTTCGACAAGTCGTCCGGCATTTTCCATAACCGAGTAAAATTTTTTTAACTTTGCTGTGTACTCTTTTTCTTTATAGCTTTGAATAAGGTTAGGTATTGTCATTGCTGCAACTGCGCCGATAATTCCTAATGTTATCAGTACTTCGGCTAATGTAAATCCTTTGTTCATAACATTTCCTCCAATGAATATTAATGCGTATTTGAACATAATAATGTTTATAAACACATTATTTAACATTTTTATATGTTTGTCAATAGTATAGGATTTATATATGAAAGACGAAAGACTGCTTCAATTGGGGCAAAAAATAAGATATGAAAGGCTTAGAAAAGGATTAAGCCAGGAAGATTTGGAAGAAAAGTCTTTAGTTTCAAGACGGACTATCAGCGAGATCGAACGTGGCAATGCCGATATAAGATATACTAATCTTTTACAGATTGCAGAAGCATTAAATATGACTATATCCGAATTATTAAACTTTAAGTTATAATTATTAATTTTTTTTACAAAATTTATATTTTCTGAAATCAAACGGGAATAATATACTTAATAATATTAGAAGTAATATTAAGGAGAGATTCTATGGCTATAAAAGTTGACGGTATTGAATCAGAAGACGAATTGAGACGGGCTCAGGCTGCGGCTCAAGCTCAGGGAACCTCTGTTACTAATTATAATGAATGGGCGCAAATTCTGCAGGAATTTCCGGAAAACGGTATTGAATCTACAGGTTCGTATTCCGGTGATAAAGCACGGATGCAAGAAATTCAGGCTGCAGTTGAAGAATATGCCGCGCAAGTTCAGGAACAGGAAAGAATTCAACAAAATGCTCCCGATAATAAGGAAACCGAAAAAGTTCAAAAATCTTCGGAAACAGACCGAAATCAAGAGATGAAAGCTACTGTAGCAAACGCAACAAGTTCACAAATAATGGCAGATTATATGAAATATTATCATTTATTAATGTAAAAAACGCCTTTAAAAGGCGTTTTTTTTAGAATGTTTTTATACGGTTTAAAGGCCAGAAAAGAAATACTGCACGTCCGATAAACCTGTCTTCGGGAAGTAATCCCCACCACCTGCTGTCATAGGAATTTCCTCTGTTATCACCCATCATGAGGTATTGATGTTCGGGGATTTGCACAGGTCCGCAAAGCATATCTTTTGTACAGGGTTTATCATAATATTCGCTTCTTATATATGGTTCATGAAGTGGTTCTCCATTGATATAAACAATACTTTTGCCTTCTTTATCGGTTTTAATTTCAAAGATGTCTCCCGGAGTGGCAATTACCCTCTTTATGTATGCAACATCTTTACAGAAAAAACCGGTAAGACGTGAAAATATTTTCCAGGGCGTATTTTTGAGCTTTTCAAACGGCGGATAAAAAACCATAATGTCGCCGCGTTTTGGGGTTGTATAAAATCTTGAAAATCTTTCAACAATAATTCTGTCGCCTTCTATCAGTGTCGGACGCATAGATGCCGAAGGTATCCAGCGGATTTCACCTATGAAAAATCTTATTATTATAACCATTACAACTACAAATATAATAGTTTCTATGGTTTCTCTTACCATAGGATTGATTTTAAGATAATTTTCTTTAACTTTTTGTATAAATTCTTTTATTTTATTCATTTCTGATTAGTCCTAAAAGCTCTGTTATTGCTGTTTTATATTTATTATCTTCTATATGATTTATTGCGTGAAAAGCATTATCTATGTAATTATTTAACAAAGAACGGGTTTTTTCAATACCGTCTGTATAATTTTCCGTGCCGCCCGCATAGATTACGGGAGCGGTATATATGCCGTCATTCAAATCGGTTTTTGTTGTTTGAATATTGATTAAATCATCACGAATTTGGAAGGCTATACCAAAATTTCTGGCAAATTCCGTGCCGTTTTCACTTGAACCTGCTAAAAACAAACTGCCCTTTACCGATGTTTCGAAAAGTTTAGCTGTTTTTTGAATTGTTTTTTCTATATATTTTTCAATTGAAGGGATTTTATATTTATCAAACTGCTGTTTTATTTCACCGTTTGCCATACAGGCAAGAGTATCCGAAAACATTTCAATGAGATGTATTGAGTTAAGTTTTCCAAGTCTGTGAAGAGCTGATGAAAGCAGGTAATCGCCTGAGATAACAGCTAATTTGTTACCGAATTTACTGTTTAATGTTTGAGTATTTCGTCTTATGTTGCTTTCGTCTATTACGTCATCATGAATAAGCGACGCATTATGTACGAGTTCAATAACTGTTTGCAGCATAATTTGTTTTTCGTCGATATTAAGCCCGAGGGACTTTAAATATAAAAAAGATATCAGAGGTCTTATATGTTTTGACGGAGCATTCAGCAATTCGAAAAGTTTGGATTTCAGGGGTTCTTGAATGTCAACGCCGCATGTTAATCC
>FR900437.1:28200-35249 GCA_000438175.1 Fusobacterium sp. CAG:439
ATCCTGCTGAAACCTGATTTATTTCTTCTTGCATGGTATCAAGAATTTTAGAATATTTTTCACGAAAGCTCATAATTAATATTTTAACATAAAATTTTTTAATAAACCTATACAACAGTGTTGAGTATCAAGCTTATAAAAAAGAAAAACGACTTGCTTGCGCTTGTCGTTGGAAAATCAATAGGAAAAAGGGAAAGGAAAAATTTTTTTTATTTTTTATAGAGCGGTTGTGCTCCTAGCCGAAGGTTTTAAATGTTCCTTCAGTGTTTTTTTCAATAACTTTTTGAACTGCATCCATTTCTGTGGAAATTGCATCTTGTTCGGTATCGAGTTGTTTTAATCGTAATTCAAGGTTTTTATCTTGTGATTGTACAATCTCGATTTTTGCGTTAATTTCATTAATAGCTTGATCGTATTCATATTTTTCGTACTCATACGCGTTCATAGCATCATTGTATGCATCCTGATCCGTAACTGTAGAAGTCGTTAATGAATAAGTTATGCCGGAACCTTCAATAGGATCGCCGTTTTCATCATATTGAGGAATAGTAATATTAATGTAACGTCCCGAACTGTCTTTTTCAATTTCGCAGCCGACTGAAGCTTTTACTTCTTCGCTTTTTGTTTCGCTGCCGATTGTATAACAGTTGATATTGGATTGAGAGTTGCCGTTAGCATCGTAATTTGCACCTGTCAAATCTGATTTTTTATAGAAGTAAGGGCTGTATTCTCCTGTAGTCGTATTTTTAACATATCTTACAAGATAATCATCATCGCCGTATTTACTTTTTAAAAGCTTAATATATTCTTCTTCTTCTTTTTTCAGTTGTTCAATTTGAGAAGCTGATAAAGATTCCAGATATTCATCGCTGCCGCCTGCTGCCGCATCGTATGTTCCGTCACCTTTTGTCGGGATTGTTCCTAATGTTCTTAATGTGGTTGAACCGACTTTGAATACTGATTTATCTGCATTAGCATTAACAATACTTGTAGATGCGCCGACAACCGAGAAATCATCTGTCCATTGTCTTAAATAGCTTACGGTATAAGTTCCGTCAGGCTGAGCAATCATTGCTGTTATCTGGTTTGTTAACGCTCCGTCTTCGAAGGAATACACGGTTTTAGTGTAATCGTCGACAGACGGCGGAACAGGTACTGACATACCCAACATATCGTTGTAGTAGTTAGCAGACTGGTTTGACAATGTTGTTCTTTGCTGGTTAATCTGTTGACCCTCAAATTCAACATTGGTTTTTCTGGCTGTCAGACCTAAAAATCTAGCTTGTGACGCTGCCATTCCCATTGCTGTCGAACTTCCTTTCGTTTACTTAGTACTCGTATCCATGTTATCGACACATGAGATTTAAAACTTTAATCATGCCGTTAATCATGTTAAGATTTTGTAACATGTTATTTTTGCGGCTGATTTCTGAAACGGTCTGAAATGTAGGATAGAATGGCTCCTCCAATCTCTTCATCAGGATCAAAATTTGAGGCTTGAGGATGTAAAGCATTTTGAATTAACATTTTAACTAGAGGTCCAAATGCATCAGGAACCTGTGTTTTTCTGTAAATTCCCGCTAAATATGTTTGAATATTAGGTGAGGTTGTATTGTTAAAACGCGATAAAACAGGATACATTCTGTCAATGCCTTTAACTCCGTTATCAAGCATGGAATTAATTATATGCAGGGTTTCTACAATTTGCGCTTCATTGTTTGAATGAGCCAGAATGTCTGCAAGGTAAGGTAATGCGGCTTCTTTTTGCGAAACGAAACAGTCAACTTTGTTTTTGTCAACTATGGTATAATTTCTGTTTCCTTCAGGAAGTCTGCAGGGCATATATTGATTTTGAAAGTTATACGGCTGAATATACATTTATGCTCCTTTTTATGAATATACAAACGGAGGTCCGTTTTTAATTTCAAACAATATGTTATCTGCTATTACCTTTAATTCTTCTTTGGGTTTGCCGTTTTTCGCCTGTTTGTAAAATTCATCGACAAGCGGCTGTATTGCAGCTTCTTTTTTAGATTTAAAGTTTCTGAGCTCTGTTGAAACAAGTCTGTTTTGCAAATCCACTTCTGTTTGTGCATTAAGTTTTTTTACCTGAACTTCTTTTACTGCATCTCCTGCAAGCTTGCCGCCGTAACTCAGAGCAGTAAGACCTGTAATTCCGAAGAATAATTGTTTAAACTGTTTATTATCCGTATCCAAAAGCCAGTTATAAAAAAATGCTCTGTAATCATCGACGTGTGAATAAAATGTCGGTTTTGGCGTACCGTCGCCTCCTATTGTTTCATTTACCTTTGTAGTAGATGTTTCGGATTTTTTTATAAGTTTTTGAATAAATTCTTCTGCTTCTGTTTTATCCCAATTAAGACCTTTCAAGTATTCTTTTATTGTATCTGCGTTTGCGTCAATTGATTGAAAATGTGCTTCAATAAGTTTTTTGTCATCTTCTTTTGTAAGATTAGTGGATTTTTGTACAATATCTTTAATTATATTTTTTCTGTCTTTTACATAATCTTCCAGCAGTGTTTTACTTTTGCTTAAATTTTTAAGTGATAAATAGCCTAAACCTATTATTGCAGCAACTGTTCCCGCACCGAGAAGGAAATAATTCAGGCTGTTGTTATTATCCGAATTTTTTTTGTCGTTTCTGCCTGTAAATCTGAGGTGTTTGCCGAAATTAGGCAGAATTGGTTCATTATCATCAGAAAGATATCTGCTGAATTCACGGGCTTTTTCCGAGAGCATGCTTCTTGTTATTTGAATTTTGCCCGCAAATGACTGGGTTTCTATATCAATTAATCTTTCCTGCATATCTTTTTGAATATCGGCTTCGCGTTTTTTCACCCAGACATCTTTAAAACCGTCAAAGAATGTTTTTCCCATAAAAGCCATGGCACTAAGGGTTAATACTCCAATGCCTGCAAGGATTGTTTTCCTTGTAGGACTAGCAATCATCTGATAAAGCGCCTGATGCTTTTCATCATTAAGAGCTACATTTCTAGTTAGCTGCGGGAGCCGTTTTTCATCTGATATTTTTAAATTAAGACGCGTGTTGCGTTTTACAAATGCGGAAAGCAGGGCGATTGTCCCCATAACTCCCGTTGCTATAGCGCTTATCGGAAGAATATTTTTTTCTGATGAGCGGTTTTTCTCATAAAGTCTTGAGGGCATCTTTGAACTTTCGGAGATTACCAGAGTATCACAGGTGTCTTCAAGATTTACTTTGCAGTCGGGACAATCTTTTATAAAGTTATTTACCAGAACACCTTCTTTTGTTTCCATGTTTGCACGTTTTTGTGTTGTGGTAAGATTTCTTTGCTGTCTTAATGTTTCACTGTCTCGCGGCAGGCTAATTGTCATTTTCTTCTAAATCCTTTTCAGTTTCGGTCAGCTTTTTATATAAATCATGTATGAATGTTTTCAATTCAAAAGCTTTTTTGGTTTCATCAATTTGTTTGTCGTCATTATCGGCATCCATGGGTTGGAATATTGAGAATAAAGATTTTACTTTCTTTTTCAAATCTTTAAAAGCTTCCGAAATTTTCTTTTCGATTGAAGCCTTTAATTCTCCCATCATTGCCGTTAATTTATCCGAGATATCAGCCAGTTTTTGTTGTAATGTCTGAATTGTATTTGAGATAGCAGCAGGAATATTTGCTATTGTTCTTACAATTCCGCCGAGAACAGTATTTAATACAAAATTGACGGGTTTTGCAATTATTGCAGGTGTATTGTTTGAAAAAAATTGTGCAATATTAGCTAATTTTTGGCTTGAATTCATTAATGCGTTCTGGAAAGCCTGGATGTTTTTTGCAAAATTTTGTGCATCCTGCTCCCGTTGAAGCTTTGCATTTTGTTGTGCTTTTAAGAATGCTCCTATTGCGGCGCATTCATTCCAGCTCATTTCACCCGGTTTGGCGGAAAAGTCAGCTTTTTTCATTCCGCCTCCGCCTCCCATGCCGTTACAAATCGGGCATGCTCCTAAAGGCAATCCGTGCGGGCATGTTCCCACTCTTGCATTATTAGTCTTAACGGCTGTCAGTGACATTAAAAAATCCTCTGGATAATTCTTAATTCATTAGAGGACAACTGAGAAAAATATATCTTATTCCCGATGCTCGCAGGAACTAAGTTTTTCCGAGTATTCCGGCTTTTACGGTTGCGGCACAGCTGGAGATGTTCACTCCATTCCCTCTTTATGTGAAAATCGTAAAATAAGAAAATAATCATGTCAAATAAATCTTATGATTTGTTGACAAATTTTAAACAAAGTTATAAAATTATAGATACTTTGATAAGGAAAGCATGGGTGAAATTCCCACACTGGACCGCAGCCGTGTCCTCTGTATAATGTTTAAAAACTTGTACATGACCTCCCGAATTGGTGAGACAGTCGGAATGCTTATTGAAGTTGATGTTACCACGGAAATCTGGGAGAAATGTTTATTATGAACAACGCAATTTTGAACGGCAGTAATGTTGTTACTTTAGGCTCTGCTAAAAGAGCGTTTATGTCCAATCCAACAGCGTCTGATAAAGATGCGAATATTAATCTTGTAGAAGGCTACTTAAAACAATTGGATTGGAAAGTTAATGAAAATTCAAATATGGCTTATTCAATTCAAGGGTTGAATAACTATATTGCATCCGAAATCAGCAAACAGTACTGGCTCAATAAAATCTATACTGCTGATATCAGAAATGCACATCTTAACGGTGATATTCATATTCATGATTTGAATATTATATCTGTTTATTGTGTGGGCTGGGATTTAAAAGATTTGTTGACAGAAGGTTTTACGGGAGTAAAAGGTAAAATTGAAAGTGCACCCGCAAAGCATTTCAGAACCGCTTTAGGGCAGATTGTAAACTTTATGTATACTATGCAGGGTGAAGCGGCGGGAGCACAGGCTTTTTCAAATTTTGATACACTGCTTGCACCGTTTATAAGCTATGATAATCTGGATTATACACAGGTTAAACAGGCTGTGCAGGAATTTGTATTTAATATGAATGTTCCGACCCGTGTAGGTTTTCAAACTCCGTTTACGAATATTACAATGGACTTAACAGTTCCTTCTTATTATGCCGAACAGCCTGTTATAATCGGCGGTGAGCTTCAGGAGCGTACATATAAAGAATTCCAGAAAGAAATGGATATGCTTAATAAAGCTTTCTTTGAAATAATGATGGAAGGCGACAATTCAGGGCGTGTATTTACATTTCCTATCCCGACTTATAATATTACAAAAGATTTTGACTGGGATAACGAAAATATTAGCGGTCTTTGGGAAATGGCTGCTAAATACGGCATCCCTTATTTCTCTAACTTTATTAATTCTGATATGTCACCTGAAGATGCACGTTCTATGTGCTGCCGCTTAAGAATTGACAACAGAGAACTTGAATACAGAGGCGGCGGCTTATTCGGCTCAAATCCTCTTACAGGGTCTGTCGGTGTTGTAACGGTTAATCTTCCCAAAATCGCTGAAATTTCTAAAACAAAAGGCGAGTTCCTTGACATACTTTCTCAAAAAATGGAAATTGCTAAAGAAAGTCTTGAGATTAAGCGGAAATTACTGGAAGATTTGACAGACAAGGACTTATACCCTTATACGAAATTTTATTTGCGGGATATTAAGGCACGTTTTGGCGTTTACTGGAAAAACCACTTCTCAACAATTGGTTTAATCGGTATGAATGAAGCCTGCTTAAATCTTCTTGGAGATGATATCGGAAGTTTCAGAGGGAAACAGTTTGCGCTTGACGTTATGGATTTTATGAGAGCGAAAATTGTTGAATTCCAAAAAGAAACAGGTAACAATTACAATTTAGAAGCAACTCCCGGTGAGGGCACTTCTTACAGGCTGGCAAAACTTGATAGGGAAAAATATCCTTATTACACAAATTCTACGCAGCTGCCTGTAAATTATACAGATGATATCTTTGAGGTTCTTGATCATCAGGATGATTTGCAGACAAAATACACGGGAGGTACTGTTGTTCATATTTATGCCGGTGAAAGAATTCAAAGTACGGAAACAATGAAAAATCTTGTTAAAAAGATTTGTAATAATTATCATTTGCCGTACTTTACATTTTCTCCGACTTTCAGTACATGTCCAAATCATGGCTACATTGCGGGTGAACATTTTACCTGCCCCGAATGCGGCTCATCGTGTGAAGTATATTCGCGTGTTGTCGGTTATATAAGACCTGTGCAGCAATGGAACAAGGGTAAAAAGAAAGAGTTTGCTGACAGAAAAGAATTTAAAATAAAGGAATGTCAATGCAAATAGGCGGAGTTCAAAAAACTTCCCTTCTGGACTATCCCGATAAAATAAGCACAATTGTCTTTACATACGGGTGTAATTTCAGATGCGGATATTGCCATAATCCCGAATTAATTGTCATGAAAAATGAGCCGGCATGGACTATTGCCGGCTTTTTTGAATTTTTGAATTCAAGAAAAGGCAAGCTTGACGGGGTTGTGATTACGGGCGGAGAACCCTGTCTGCAAAAGGGTTTAATTGATTTTATAAAACAAATAAAAGATATGGGATTTCTCGTAAAGCTTGATACAAACGGTACATTCCCGTCGGTTTTGAAAGATGTTTTGCCTTTAGTTGATTACATTGCAATGGATATTAAAGCTCCGCTTTACAAATATAGGGATATTACTCAGGTTAATATTGACACGGAAAAGATTAAAGAAAGTATTAATATTATTATGAATTCGGGGATTGACTATGAATTCAGGACAACTGTTGTAAAGTCCCAACTTAACATAAAAGATTTTGCGGCTATAGGAGAATTGATTAAAGGAGCTGAAAAATATTATTTACAGAAATTTGTACCATCCAAAACTCTTGATACAAATTTAATGTCGGAAAAAACATACTCTAATCAAGAATTTAATCAGATTATTTCCATATTAAATAATAATATAAAAAGAATTTGGCTTAGATAAATTTATGTGATGTTGTACTCCCTTTTAAACATTAAAAACATCGTAAATAATTAAAAAAAAGGAG
>FR900438.1 GCA_000438175.1 Fusobacterium sp. CAG:439
GCAATGATAAATGCAATTAAAGAACTTGATTTAAAATATGAGGCCCAGGAAAAACGTATAAATGAACTAGAAGCTCGTATAGAACGACTTGAAGCGAAATTAAAATAAAATTTTATACTGAGAAATAAGTGTGTTTAAGAAACACACTTACTTTCATTCCTTCTCCCGCTTCTAGCGGGAGTTTTCCTTTATTTATACACCATACGGATGATATTTAGCCGAAATAAAAAAGTTTCAAAGTTTATAAGCCGTATAAAAAATTATTAGATATGAAAAACGAAAGTTTTTCATACCTCCTCCCCAAGTCTGGTAGCCGTTCTTACTAAAAAGAATGGCTTTTTTTTATGTCAGTAGTTCCTATAAATACACTCTTCTGTATGTCGGGTCAAGCAGCACGCTTCATTGAACCTGCATTTCTTTTTCAAATCCGAATAAAGAGCTTACAGATTCATCATCATGTATTCTTGCGATTGCGGTTCCAAGCAACGGTGCTACTGAAAGCTGTCTGATATTCGGCGGCATTTTTGACATATCCAAAGGTATGGTATTCGTTACTATACACTCTTTAATGGGTGCATTTGCAAGTCTTTCGATGGCAGGTCCCGAGAAAACAGGGTGTACGGCACATACATAAATATCTTTTGCACCTTCTCTTTTAAGAAGTTTTGAAGCTTCACAGATTGTACCTGCGGTATCAATCATATCGTCAAACATTACACAGATTTTATCTTTTACATCACCGATTACATGGGATGCTATTGCTTCATTATGTTTATCACGGCGTTTATCTATAATTGCAAGCGGGCACCCGATGGATTTTGCAAAATGTCTGGTTCTTTGAACACCGCCTGTATCAGGGCTTACTGCAACCATATCTTCACTGTCAATGTTTAAGCTTTTAATATAATTCGTAAGAATTGATGTCGCAAAAATATGGTCTACAAGAATGTTAAAGAAACCTTGAATTTGTCCCGTATGCAAGTCCATAGCAAGAATTCTGTCAGCTCCTGCAGTAGTCAGCAAATCTGCAACGAGTTTTGCCGTAATAGCTTCACGACCGGATGTTTTTCTGTCCTGTCTTGCATAACCGTAATACGGAATTACTGCTGTAATTGTTTTTGCGCTTGCACGTTTAAATGCATCAATAATTATTAATAATTCCATTAAGTTTTCATTAACGGGATTGCACAAAGGCTGAATAATAAAAACGTCATCCCCTCTTACACTTTCTTTGACCTGGACATAAATTTCGCCGTCGGCAAAATTTTTAACTACCATAGGTCCGATTGAGGTTCCTAAATAATCGGCAATTTCCTGTGCAAGTTTAATATTGGAACGCCCGGCAAAAAGTTTAATATCATGCGTCGGGTTAATTGTTCGTTCCAACTGCGGGAATGTCATTTCTGCAACCATTCTTATTCCTTTCAAAGTTTATTAATGCTTTATTATTATATAATTTTAAGGTTCTGACCTCAATATTTTTTTAAGTAATATTACTAAAACACGGAAATAAAATTTTTTGTCATGCTTTTTCCCAAATAATTTCCATAAGACATAAATCCTCACCGCTGTCGAAATCTTTTATAAGATGTGATGTTTTAAAGGAATTTGAAAATTGTATTTGAGAAATGATACTTGTACCGAATTTTGCTTCTTTTTTAAAAATGATGTCTAAAATTTTTATTTTATGCGTACTTCTGAACTTAAAATCTAACGGTTCCAATGCCCATATAATGTAATTTCCGTTATTAGCATGGCTGTTTACGTCTATGTCCTCATACCGAACTTCAAAAGTTTTTGAAATGTCAGTTTTTGAAAACGGTTTTATTTTTATAAATTCCATATCATCATCTTTTTTTTCAAATAAGGGCATATACTTATTATTCAGAGCCTTTTGAACAGGCACTAAAGATTTCGTATTCATATCAACAAGAGACCAGACACTTGCGGCTTTCCCGAGAAGTTTTTCATCCTTATACAGCCAAAAATCACGATATGCAAATAATTTGTTGCAGCCCCGAGGTTCTGTTTTAAGCGTCAAATCGTAAACCCCGGCAGGATAATCAATAAACTCCATATGATATTTTAGAAGAAACCAGCCCAGATTTTTTCTAGTTATATATGAATAACCAAATCCTAAACTTTCCGCATTTTCACTTGCAAAATCCTGTAAAAAGTTTAAAAGAGACGAAGGTTTTAATGCTAATTTGTAATCCATTTCGGAATACTTTACTTTTATTTTTTCTTTAAAAATCATAAAAGCATATTAACATAACTTTAAAAAGATGACCATTATTTGTCAATTAAAGAAAAATCTTTAGGTAATTCATCCTCAAAAAGTTTTACAAATTGCCACGTTTTCATGTTGAAAGCTTCTGCAATCTTAAATAAAGTAGTGGTTTGCGGATCTTTAATTCCGCGTTCAACCGTGCTTATTATAAATCCCGAAATATCATTTTCACTGGCAAGCATAAATTGACTTTGTTCGCCTCTGAGTTCTTTAACCTTTTTAGCTAAAGCTTTTAAAATCATTTGCTTTTTCTTATCGACTTGCATTTTTTTATTTTATACGTATAGTAAAATTATCGCTTTCACGAACGCGATAACACGTGGGTTAATTAATGTTAAAGCAGAAAAAGAAAATTCTTTTGGACCTCGACGGGGTGCTGAATACATACACAAATGACTTTGAACCTTGCTATATACCTCCGGCGAGAGATGATACACTTGATTTTGTAAAGCAGCTTTCTCAAAACTATGAAATAAAATTATTTACCACACGTGATAAGTTTCTGGCATCAATATGGCTTATAGAAAATCATCTGGATGATTATATAAAAGATATTACTAATGAAAAAGAAGTTGCGTGGCTTATTGTCGATGACAGATGTATCAGGTTTAACGGGCATTATGACGAACTTCTCAGGGATATTGATAACTTCAAAGTCTGGCATAAAAGTTAAAATCAACGAATGTTAAATTTTGGTTAAAAAAACGGGTTTTTAGCAAAAAAGTGACAATAATGTAAGTGTAGTTGATAAGAACTTAACTTGAAAGGAAGTGTTAGACATGAAATTTTTAGTAAGAAAAGCTCCGGAAAATTTTATCAGAACAGTAAATGATGAAATCAGTTCTTTATTAAACAGACACTTTGACAGCTATTTCCCTGAAGCTGCTTATTGGGAAGAAATGGATAAATATTCAATGCCTGTTGAAATTTCGGATAAAGGCCGTGACTATGAAGTTAAGGCAGAATTGCCCGGTGTAAAAAAAGAAGATTTGGATATCGATATTGATAAAAACTACATAGTAATTAATGCCAAAAAGGAAGAAGAAAAATTTGAAGATGATAAAACTTATAAAAAATCTGAATTTAAATACGGTGAATTTTCACGAACTGTATATTTCCCTGAGGAAATAGACACAGACAAAACAGAAGCAAAATTGGAACATGGAGTTTTAAAAATTCATGCACCAAAAAGATACACAGAAAAAGATGCTAAAAAGAAATTAACGGTTAAATAAAAAAAGTATAAATCATATAAAAAACAGGCAGATAAAAAAATCTGTCTGTTTTTTAATAAAAGTGCTTGATTTTAAAAAATGTTCATGATACATTTAATTTTGCCGACAATACGGGCTGCTAGCTCAGGTGGTTAGAGCGCACCCCTGATAAGGGTGAGGTCGGTGGTTCGAGTCCACTGCGGCCCAGATTAAAAAAGACAGGTATTATACCTGTCTTTTTTAATGTCTTATTAAACATTACAAAAAGTTACAATCTTTAAAGTTTCTGAAATCTGTTACCGTTAAATATTTTAATATATGTATATACAGGAGTTTTATGAGCTTAGTTATTGATTCCAATCTTGAATATTTACAGAATATTTTGCATATCAGCAGAGTAACTTTTGAAGAAAAATATGCAAATATGTCTGTTGAAGAGATTATAGAGGCAGAAGCAGCATCAGGAAACCAGCAGGCTGTAGAACTGGCTCAGGAATTAACTACAAATACCAGCCTGATTATGGAATTATTTGATTTGGCAGATACAAATAATAAATATATGATTTTACGTGAGTTAACCGCACAGCAGCTGCAAGTTTTTCTTCCTGAAATGGAAGAAAGTGATATGCTACAGGGATTATTTTATTTTTCTCAGGACAAATTAATGAATATGCTTGAGGAATTACCCTCTGAGCAGCTTGTTAATACTGCTTTTGAACTTTTTTCAAAAGAAGAAATAGTCCAGCTTATGCCGGAAGAACAGCTTGATAAATTTTTAACCAGTACTGATATAGACAAAAATAAAATTTTGAAACATATGCAGTCAATACCGGAAGAATATGTTGCACAAGTTTTGGAACAAATTACGGGCGAAGCGGCAGAGGGACTGGACAGTATAGAGTTATCAAAAAAAATCGGTCAGTTAAATCCTCTGGAATATCAGGATGCTTTAATGGCTTTTCAGCCTACTCAAAAACAGCAGTTGGTTTTATCATTGGGCAAAGAGCATCAAGAATGGTTTCAATTATTTGATGCTGAAGCTTACACAAAGATTATGAACCGTGAAAAACAGCAGCCTGAAGTTGTTAAGGCGATGTCTGTTATTGAACCTGAATATATTCAAAATATGCTTACCGAGCTTCCGAACGATTTGCTGTCGCTTGTAATTACACAGATGGACACGGAACAATTTGCCGAAATTCTTATGGACAGATTTCCGGAAGTTATTGCGGAAATAATAATGAAATAAATTTAAAACCTTAAAAGATTATTTAGATTTGTTTCGAGGTAGTTTGCCAGGACTGTAATTTTTAATAACGACATATTCTGAATTCCGCGTTCAATACGGCTTATGTATTCACGGTTAACCCCCATTTTTTCGGCAAGATTTTCCTGAGAATAACCCAGTCTTACCCTTTCTGCTTTAACGTTTCTGCCAAATTGTTTTAATATTTCTTTTTCGTTATACATTATTTCCTTATTTTACAAGTATTGACAATATTTTTCTTGTAACTTATAATTACGTGTATCGGGTACTTATAAATATCATAAAAATAATGAGAACAAAAACAAATACAACCGAACTAACCGAGAGAGAATGTCAAATTTTATATTTAGTAGCAAACGGAAGTTCTAATATCGAGATTGCTAAATTGTTATGTCTCAGTACAAATACCATTAAAGCCGTTATTGCTGTAATTCTGAAAAAATTAAATGCGAAAAACAGAGCACAGGCTGTTTTTATTGCAGTTAAAAGTAATTTGCTTAAGGAAACAAATCTAATGTCGTAATGTATCAAGTACCATTTGTAAAGCTTTTTCCGAAAACATGAATTTCATGTTTTTACGGTTATACCCGCTATCAAGCTCAAATTTTTGAACATTAATATTATCATTATATCCGCAGGCAGCATAAAGCAAACCTACGGGTTTGCGTTCACTTCCTGACGGACCTGCAACTCCTGTTGTGCATATCACAATATCACTTCCCGTAAGTTTTAAAAGCCCACGTGCCATTTCTCTTGCACATTCTTCGCTTACTGCTCCGTATGTTTTGAGTGTTTCTTCCGACACGTTTAAAATTTTGTGTTTGGCTTCGTTGGAATAAGTTACGAAATTAGCTTTGATATATGCAGAACTTCCTGCTACATCGGTCAGTCTTGAACTTATAAGCCCGCCTGTGCAGGATTCAGCGGATGAAATCTGTAAAGCCTCACGAAGAAGAATTTTTCCGATTTCATAAGGAAGCTGTGATTTCTTACTTAAAATAGATGCTTTAAAATTAATGATTGCTTTTTTCATAGAATGATTTTTGAATGATAAAACAATTTTGTCAATAATTCTTTACGTGCAAATTTATTTTTTATGTAATATCATGTGGTAACAGGAGAAAATTAAGCATGGCAGTGAAGGAAAAAGAAAATAATTTCGGGATGCTTCCGCAGAATATTGAGGCGGAAGAAGCTGTTCTCGGAGCAATTCTAGTTAATCCAAACGTGATTACGAAAGTTGTTGAAACTTTGAAGCCTGAAAGTTTTTATAAACCGGCTCACAGATATATATATGAAGCCATGCTTCAATTATTTAACAGTAATGAAAGAATTGATATTGTATCGGTTTCAGATGTTTTGAATTATAATTCTAAACTCGAAACAATCGGCGGACGTGCTTTTGTAAACGATTTATGCTACAAGACGATTACAACTTCAAATATTGAATATTATGCAAGAATTGTGCAGGAAAAAGCCATTAAAAGAGCTTTAATTAATGCTGGTTCTGAAATAGTATCTTTCGGATACGATGTAAACCCGATTGATCAATCCCTTGACAGTGCCGAAAAACTTATATTTGACATAGCTTCCAAAAAAGCTACTACAGATCTGGTTCATGTTAAAGATTTGGTTTTGAACACTTATGAAAAGATTGAATACCGTTATGAGCACAAAGATGAGCTGACGGGTATTCCTACTGATTTTTATGAACTGGATGCTATTTTAAACGGATTGCAAAAGTCAGACCTTATTATCCTTGCGGCTCGTCCTGCGATGGGAAAAACCGCTTTTGCGCTCAATATTGCCCAGAATGTTGCATTGAAGGCGAAAACTCCTGTTGCGATATTCTCTCTTGAAATGTCAAAAGACCAGTTAATGCAGCGTATGTTGTGTTCGGAAGCTGAGATTGATTCTCAAAGGGTTAAGACCGGTAACATGCAGAGCAAGGATTGGGAAAAACTTGCAACAGCAATGAACGCTTTTGCTCAAGCCCCTATTTATATTGATGATACATCAGGTTGTACAATTACCGATATTCGCGCAAAGTGCAGAAGATTAAAAATGGAAGAGAAAAATCTCGGCTTAATCCTGATTGACTATCTTCAATTGATGGAAAGCGCAGGCAGAGAAGATCGTATGCAGCAGATTTCTGCTATATCAAGAGGTTTGAAAATTCTTGCAAAAGAACTTGATGTCCCTGTAATTGCTCTTTCGCAATTGTCGCGTGCCGTTGAGTCCAGAACAGATAAACGTCCGATGCTTTCTGACTTGAGGGAATCAGGTTCTATCGAGCAAGACGCCGATATCGTAATGTTTATTTACCGTGATGAATATTACAGAAAAGCCGAGGACGGCGAAGAAGATGCTGCTGCAAAAGCGCAATCAAAAGGTGAATCTGAAATTATTATTGCAAAACACAGAAACGGTTCTGTCGGTACTGTTAAACTTCTGTTCCAGGGCAATATTACCAAGTTTAAAAATCCGATTAAGACTGATGCTTTTTAATAATTTTTGAAAGTTTTCCGCCTGTCTTAATGCAGTAATCACTGTATTTATTATGCTTGCTGCCGTAATCATTAATGAAACTTTCAACCCAATTTTCATGTTCAATTTTGAAATTGTCTATGAGTTGAATGACATACGGGCTGTGAAAATCTTCAATTTCTTTTGCGGTAAGAATTACCAGCCTAAAAGGCTTGCCTTCTCTCTTTTTTTCTAGAGCCGAAAGTAATCTTATAAGACCTTTTTTATCAGGAATTTTGTCGTAGTCTGCATATATAAAATAAATTCTTTTGGGATAATTAAGCAGTTGTTTGAAATTCTGAATTCTTTTTTGGTATCTTTTTTCAAACTGTTTTCTTGATAATTTTTTGTCGTGCGGGTAAGCTGCTTTTAAATAATTATTTTGCCAGGTTTCGTTAAAGTAAAGATTGTCAAAGAAATTTTCGAAATCGTTTTCTATAAGTTCGGCAACTTTTTGTATATCATAATGACAACTCAAATCAAACGGTCCGGTTTTTTCACCGTAAATTTTTCTTGGTTTTAGCTTAGCGGCTGTGGTCAAAACTCTTGGGAGGCAGTTAGTTCCGAGTGAAATAATTTTGTATTTTTGATTTTTGAACCTTACGAAATCTGAGAAAGAAAAGTAAAACAGAAAATTTCTTGCATTTTTCCTGAAACTGTAAGGCATAATCCAGCAGGTAAGAAATTTAATAATTAATTTTTTAATTTTAAGAAAGTAGTACATGTTTAATCCTATATTAAATTTTAACTAATACTTTGTTATTTTTATTAACTGGTCTTAGGCAAAAAAAGAAATTATCATTTAAATATATGGTTAATAGCGATAAAATAAAGAAGATTTTTGGTGACAATATTAAAAAGTTAAGGAAAGCTAAAGGTTTAACGCAAGAACAATTAGCAGAGGCTTTAAATCTTCAGCTACAATCTATTTCATATATAGAAAACGGACGAACTTTTGTATCCAGTGAAGTACTTACCAATTTATCAAACTTTTTTAATGTAGAAGTGAGCTTTTTCTTTAAATCAGCTTATATAGAACATACAGATAAAGAACTCAACTTGAAAAAAGAAATCAATCGTTTACTTTCTGACTGTAACCATGAATTGTTAGAAAAAATCTACAATATTATTATTGCTCTGAAAAAATAAGTTATAAAATTACTGCATATTAATCCTCCTTATATTGTCGCATATATGAGGGATATTTTTATAACATATCAATTAAGATGTATTAATGCAATATAAAGATGCAAAAACTTTACATTTAAGAAAAACATTAGGAAATGTAATCAAGGTTCTTAGAGAGAAAAGAACCGGCTTGTCTTGCACTAAACTCGGTAATGAGTATGGGATAAATAGTAAAAATTTAAATAAAATAGAAAATTCTTTGATTGATTGTAAATTAATAACTGCATGGAAAATTTCTGAAGCATTGGGTTTAAAATTTTCAGATTTTTCAAAAATACTTGAAGAAGAACTCGGGGATGATTTTAAACTAATTGATGAGTAGTAATTATAAAAGATAAAAAAATAAGTTTTATTAGCTTGAATTATACATAAATTTTCTCGTTATATATAACGGAACTCATTCAATAATATTATTTACTATGATTAAATGCAATATAAGGATGAAAATAGTTTACATTTAAGAAAAAAACTAGGTTTATTAATTAAAAATATTCGTGAACAAAAAATCGGGCTCTCAGGAAATCGGCTGGCTAATGAGTATGGGATTAATGACAGTAATTTAGGTAAAATTGAAAGGGCGGAAATTGATTGTAAATTTGTAACTTTTTGGAAGATTGCAGAAGCTTTAGGGTTAAAACCATCTGAGTTTGTAAAATTATTGGAAGAAGAACTTGGGGATGATTTTAAACTTATTGATGAGTAAAGTACATTGAAAATAACATAAACGGGGCATCCTATTTCTTTAAAACTTCAGCAACAACAAATACTTTAGCCCAGTGCTGATAGTTTTAAAAGAAAGGAGGGAATATTATGGATAATTTCAATTTGACTTTATTATTAATCTTGTTGATTTTGTACATAATAAAAAGCGACACCCGACGTTTCCGTTGAGTGCCACTTTAACCCATAAATAGGACTGACAGTTCGCAGCTGTCTGCCCCGTTTATTTTATTATAACTTATTTAATTCACAATTTCAAGTGGCATAAACTTTTTATTTCAAATAATCTTCAAAGCTTTTTATATTTACCTTGTAACCGCAGCCGTCATGAAGTTTTGCAGGATAAAATATCCTTTTCGCGGGATATTTTCTGCACATAGGCAGACGATGCGCGTAATCAGAACATAAACCATCCTTTGTTACAAGCTTGCAGGCAAAAATTAAATTGCCGTCTTCATCTTTTCCTTTTATGTAAAATCTTTTATACGCAGGGAAGATAAATTGCATTATTTTGAATTCCTTCTCCGTATATGTATCGTAACTGTACATGTAATTACAGCATTTACCGCACTTCTTACATTCGCCCGTAATCTCATATGATACCTTCTCAGGTACAAAGTATGAGCGGATTTCGTTAAAAATTACGTATAAAAAATCAAATATATTTGCCATTACATATATTTTATAATAAAATAATGGAGTTGGCGAGGGAGATCTATGGCAAAATATTATGTAAACAGAAATTATACAGCCAAAGAAATGGCAAAGGCAAATATATCTAAAAAGTCGAAAAAGGGAGGAGGATTTCTTTCTACTCTCAAATTCATTTTTATACTCGGATGTGCCTGTGCTCTTGCGGGTGTTGCATCTCTTGAGCTTTATTTGTCTTCTCTGCCGCCTATAAATAATTTGGAGCAGTTTAAACCGAATATTGTAACCAAAATTTATTCGTCAGATGATGAAATTATAAAAACTTTTACTGCTTACACATATGAAAAAATCGAGCTTAAAGATATCCCCGAAAACTTAAAAAAAGCACTTATTGCAACGGAAGATAAAAATTTCTACCGCCATCACGGCTATGATATAGCAGGGCTTGCCCGTTCTACTATTCAAAACATACTTGCAGGACGTGTTGTTCAGGGTGCAAGCACAATTACCCAGCAGCTTGCAAGAGTGTTATTCCTCAATAACGAAAGAACTTTTGACAGAAAGCTTAAAGAATTATTCATTGCAGCAAGAATTGAAAAAACAATATCAAAAGACCAAATTCTTGAAATGTACATGAATAATGTTTATCTTGGTGCAGGTGCATACGGGGTTGAAGGTGCGGCTCAAATTTATTTTGACAAACACTTAAAAAATTGTGATCTTGCAGAACTTGCCTTGATAGCAGGTTTACCGCAGGCTCCTTCCGTATATTCGCCTTTCAATAATATGGATTTAGCCGTGCAAAGAAGAAATCAGGTTCTCACAAGAATGTATAAAATGAGATACATTACGCGTGATGAATACGAAAAAGCTAAAGAAGAAAAAGTTCATCTGGCAAAAACGCCTCAATTCTACACAACCAACAAAGCCCCGTATTTCTGCGATTATGTAATGAAAGAACTTGAAAAATTGGGCTTTGATGAAACAGAAATTTCTCAAGGCGGTTATAAAGTTGTTACAACTCTTGATTATAAGGCACAAAAAGCCGCAAATGAAGCGATTCTGAAAAACCTTAAAAATTGGGGGCTGAGCGGTGATAAAAATCAAGCTGCAGTATTTGCCTACAGCCCGATTGACGGTAAAATCCTTGTTTATTCGGGTGGAAAAGATTACACAAAAAGCCAGTATGACAGGGTTACGCAAGCCGTAAGACCGCCGGGATCGTCTTTTAAACCTATAGTTTATGCGGCGGCAATGGAAAAAGGTATAAGCCCAAATGATATGATTGAGGACAGACCTATTACAATCGGTCAGTGGTCGCCTCACAACTACGGAAATAAATACAGAGGAAAAATTCCTGTCTATACAGCCTTGATGGTATCATCAAATGTCTGTGCCGCAAGATTGATTAAAGAAGTCGGAATTCGTCCCGTTATACAGACCGCAAGGGTTCTTGGCATTGAAACTCCTCTTGAATACGATTACACAATTGCTTTAGGCTCAAACGGCGTTAAACTTTTTGAGTTTACAAGAGCTTACGGCGCATTTGCAAACGGTGGTTTTGTTGTTCAGCCGTATGCAGTAGAACGTGTCGAAACTTCACGCGGCAAAGTAGTTTATAAGGCTCCGAAAACAAAGATTACTCATCAGTTAAGCATGAATACGGCAACAGAAATGACCGCAATGATGAAAACAGTTATTACTCATGGTACAGGCAGAGCGGCTAACTTCGGAAAACCCGCGGCAGGGAAAACAGGTACAACCGATGATAACAAAGATGCATACTTTATGGGTTACACGCCTAACATCGTTGCGGGTGTGTGGGTCGGAAATGATGATAATACGGCTTTGAATAAATCAATTCAAGGTGGTACCGTTCCCGCTTTAATATGGAAAGATATTATGAAAGTTGCTACCGAACCTTACGGAAAAGCTGAATTTAACTACCCTGAAGTTGAATTAATGCCTTTTGCGGCAGGAAGTAATGTTAAAATTATCGGAGAACAGGATGAGCAAAATAAGCCCAGAGAAGAAGAAAAGCCTGCAGCAACTCCAGAAACAGCAGAGCCTGTAAAACTTCCCGAATCTGTTAAAAATACGGAACAAGCTAAACCTGCTCCGGCACCTGCACCCGCCGTTCAAAAACCTGTTCCGGTAAAAGAAACAGCAGCTCCTATACCTGTACCGATGGCAGTTCCGCAGAGTTTACATTAAAGGAGTAAAAAATATGACAGAATTTATACCCCATATAGGTACAGACGAATCAGGCAAGGGAGATTTTTTCGGACCTCTGGTTATTGCAGGCGTTCTGGTTGATGAAAAAAATGCACAGCACTTTCTTAACCTTGGTATTAAAGACAGTAAAAAGTTGTCGGATAAAAAAATGCTTACATTGTCTGTCGAAATAAAAAAAGCGGCGCCGCATGCAATTATTGCAATTTCAAATTCTAAATATAACGAACTTTATGCCAATATAAAAAATTTGAACAAGCTGCTTGCCTGGGGGCATGCAAGAGCGATTGAAAATATTTTAAACAGCAGTCATTGCGAATATGCACTTTCAGATAAATTCGGAGATGAAAGTCTTATAAAAACCGCGCTTATGAAAAACGGCAGAAGTATAAGACTTGAGCAAATGTGTAAAGCCGAAAGCGACATTGCGGTTGCTGCTGCATCGGTTCTTGCACGTGCGACATTTGTTCAAAAAATGCAGGCGTTGGAAGAAACTTACGGTATAAAATTCCCGAAAGGATGTTCGGGACTGGTTAAATCGGCGGCTTCCGAGTTTATTCAAAAATACGGAAAAGATAGATTGAAAGAAGTTTGTAAAGCGCATTTCAGAACATATAATGAAGTTTAATTTTTTTATGTGACGTGTCACTCCCTTTGAAAAAACCAA
>FR900439.1:0-4834 GCA_000438175.1 Fusobacterium sp. CAG:439
CAATACATAAATTATCGTTGAACATAATTCAACGATTTTTTTTGTGCGCGTAAATTATAAATCATCAAGCGCATTTTCATCAAGCAGAATATCATGCCCCATATTATGCATCAAATCAAGATATGCATTATAATAAACCTGCATTGCGCTTATGTATTCGTTTAAAGTTTCCTGATAGGCGTTTTCTATGATAAACATATTTAATAAAGAAGTTTTGTTATCCGCATAACTTTTTTCGGACATCTTAACAATATTTTCAGACTCTTTCAAAATATCCTTATAGTAAGCCATATTCTCTTTTGCATATTTAAAGCGGTTGTAATCTTCTTTTAATGCAAACTTTAACTTATTTTCAAATGATACGGCATCAATTTTAGCTCTTTCAAGCACAACTTTTGCTCTCGTAACTTCTGGTCTGTAAGTATAAAAAACCGGCAAATCAAGATACCCGCCCGCATAACCGCCATGAGCCTGACCATCGCCCGAAAAAGCATAACCGCCGATTACTGTTAAATCGGGGATTACTTTATGTTTTGCAACGGCAAGTTCCCGTTCTGATTTATCAATATAATCGTATGCAATTCTGATTGAATAACTGTATTTCATTGCAACTTCTTCAATCGTGTTATACTCGGGAAGCTGAATATCCAATAAAGAAATATGTTCCTGAAACAATGAATTTTCACGGGTATCATACATTGTGTCGGTATCTTTCAGGTTAAGAATTTTATTGAAATGAAATTGAGCATACAGAAGATCTGCTTTTGCTTTATTTAATAATATAATCTGTTTTTTATGCTTAATATCAGATTGAAGCTTTTCAATTTCATAATTTTGAGAATTTTTTGGTTTGCTTTCCGCAAGAAGTTTCATATTTTTAAATAATTCTTCTCTTTCCTGCAAAATCGCAACAACCGATTTCATGTAAACAACATCAAAATAAGCGCTCATAACTTCGAGCTTTAAATTTAATTCTTCCTGTCTTATTTGATTTTCAAGAAGTTTCATATTAGCGATTGCGGCTTTTTTCCGAACCCCTCTTTTGGCAATTTCAACAGGAACGGCAAGCCCTGCCTGACTTGCATTAGATTTTCCGATAGGTCCCATCAGAATACTCGATTGAATTTGAGGATTTTTAAGCGCATTTGCCATTTTGACTTCCTGACGCAGAACCTCAATTTCTTTGCGTTTAGCCTGCAGAGCAAGGTTATGCTGAAGCGCAAGACGAACGGCACCGTCTGCGGAAATCTTTTCTATTTCTGCATTTGAGGGTAAAACTGTAATTATTAAAGTAATTAAAAGAACTAAAATCTTTTTCATCACTGATATTATACTATAAAAATTATCAAATTGTCTGCGGACGCCCTGCAACGTTAATTAATATATCAATAACTTTCGGCATCTGGCACTTAAACGAGTAATTGCCGTTTTTCAAAGAACACTTTGAACAGTCACAATTAATCGAATAACACTCTAACGCCTGCTCCGTCCAACTCTGCGTAATTGAACCTGAAATTTCCCCGTTATTCTGGGGATAAAAAACTTCCTCCATAAAGCCGCTCCTAAAGATATTACTTAACCCGTTTATATTTTAACCCGTATGTATATCTATTTAATCCTTTATATAATGTATTTTTTGACTAATATTGAAAGTTAATATATTATTAAGGTAAATAATCTGGAGTTAAGTATGAAAAATTTTATAGCGGGTATTCTATGTTTGTTTATGTTAACATCTGCGGCTTTTGCTGTTTCAGACGAACAAATTATAAAAGAACAAAGTATCCAAAACAGGATTAATGAAACCGGTACACAGATATTGAATGCTAATAAAATCGGCGGAAGAATTATATTTGTTTACGACAAAGACGCAAAAGACACTCTCTTAAAAATGGATACGACAGTTACAAGCAGACAGATTGTAATGTTCCGTGAATATTACAAATTTATATCTGATGATAACGAGCTTGCGGCATACCTTGCAAGAGAAATCTCAAATGCACAGAGAACTTTTGACGGCATAGGAAACGGATGGCTTACAGCAGTTCAAATTAAAGCTGCACCGAAAAAATTCGAAATGGTAGCAGATAAAAGGGCCGTCGACTATATGGTAAAAGCAGGTTACAATCCTCTTGCGCTTATCACATTCATTAACAAAGCTTTCCCGCAGCATTATCAGGATTTAATCTCCAATAAAAATCTTACATCCAAACGGCTTGCACATATTTATGAATATATTTATACAAAATATCCGTATTTTATTACAAATAACGAGTATTTACAAAATCCGTACTATCAAAACTTTCTTCTGAATTCCGTTGAAAACAGAAGATTACTGGAAGAAAAAATTAAAAGCGGATCAAAGGAAAAACTAAAGTATGAATAAAATTATTGCTGCTTTTATTGTTCTATTTTTAATCTCAGCTCCATGTTTTGCGGACATTCCTGCCGAAAAACCCGAAGCTCACTTAAATTACAACTACGAAAGCACGACAAAAATCCCTATAAAAATGCAGATTACGGAAAATATAAAGGACGAAAACCATGTCTATGAAGGTCAGCCAGTAAATTTTCGTGTAGTACGCGATGTTTTTTATAACGGAGAAATAATAATTAAACAGGGCACAATTGTCCCCGCTAAGATTGAAACCGTAATTTCCAGCGGTATGAACGGAATTCCAGCGAGCATAATTTTCGGCAGCTTTGAATTTGAAAATATTGACGCAAATAAAATTGATTATACATACGAGCGTTTCGGTCAGGACAGAAGCCTGTGGGTATTTCCTCTGAAATGGGCGCTTACAATTCTGCCCCCTACAGGGTCTTTGACTAATTTTATAAAAGGCGGTCATGCCAGATTAAAAACAAACAAAATTATAGAGATTAATTATTATCCTGAATGGATTTAAATTAATCAAAATCAAATAAATCTTTCATCGAAACGCCAAGATTATCAGCAATATTTTTTAATTTTGAAACTGTAATATCAGTCCTAACAGTTTCCAACAAGCTTATCATTCCGCGTGATACAGATTCTGAAGCTAAATCGTCCTGTGTCAAGCCCTTTTGAGAACGAAGTTCTTTTATACGATTTGCTAATTTTTGTAAATAAGCCTTGTTCATTTAATTATTAAAACTCAAAATATGCTCGAAAATCTTCTCGTTATATCTGTTATCAACAGCACTAAAAGGCAGGACAACTCCGCCAAATTGTTTTTCAACATTTTTTATAACATTCAAAGCCTTTGATTTCGGCACGTAATCCATTTTAGTCACAACCGTAAAAATCGGAAGGTTGTAAGCCTCAACCCACTCTCTCATCTGAAAATCATTTTTTTGAATATCATGCCTGCCGTCAACAAGCTGTACAAGCGACGTAATCTGTTCACGTTTAAGCAGATATTCTTCCAGATACTTCTGCCATCTGTTTTGCGCCTCTTTTGAAACTTTTGCATACCCGTAACCCGGCAAATCAGCTATCATAAATTTATCGGCAAATTGAAAAAAGTTTATTAATCTTGTTTTTCCCGGAGTATTGGAAGTTTTTGCAAGTTTTTTCTGGTTTGCAAGCCCGTTTATAAACGAGGATTTCCCGACATTTGAACGTCCGAGAAGCGGGAATTCGGGCAGTGTATAAGGCGGACACTGCGGCAATTTTTCGGCGCTTATTAAAAACTTTGCCTGCATATATTTTATCATTTAGACAATACCTTTTCTTTCTGTTCTTTGAGCTTCTGTTTAAAAAGAACTTTTTGGAAAAGATTATACATCTTGTCGCTGTTTACGACGGTAATCTGCGTTTTTTTATTCACAAAGTCAACATTAACGTAAGGTTTCTGGCTGAAAATGTTATTTTCAATATTCACAAGTTGAAACAGCCCCTCAGTTAATACACTGATGGGCTCTCTCAAAAATATTTCAAATGACTTTCGAATATCGAATTTCTTTTTCATGTCCGGTTTTTACTATTTAGCTTTGTTTTTAAATTTTTCTATTTTTTTGGTAATTTGTTGTTTATCGGCTGCGTTAGGGTTCATTGCCAGATATTGCTGGTAATATTTTATTGCGCCTCTGTAATTCAATTCTTTTTCATAAGACATTGCTTTTAATTTTGCAATTTGAGGACTGTTATGATAGAAGTCGATTGCACGGTTGCAATATTCAATTGCTGTAGCATAATTTTCTTCTTCATATTCTCTTTGAGCAATATCAAAGAATTCATTTGATTTTGTTTCGCAAAGATTAATGTATTCAATACCGTTTTTAGCGATTACATTATCGGGATCTTTTGTTAAAGCTTTTTGCAAAGCAAGTCTTGCAGTTCTGAACTGTTTATTATGAACAAGAATTTCTGCAAGATACAGGTCATCATCAACAGAGTTTGAGAAGTTTACGGCATTTTCGAAAGTGTAAACCGCATCTTTTTCTCTGCCGAGAGCAAGAAAAGCTTCACCCTTTATAACAGTATCCATAAGATTGTTTCCTGCGGCCTGAACAATGTAATTCAAACTGTCCTGTGATAACGGTTCCTGATGAACAAGTCTTGCAAGTTTTAATTTTGCAAGGTGAAGTTCCAAATCTTCGGGACATTTTTCAATTGCTTTATTTATGTAGTCATAAGCAAGGTAAACTTCTTTATTTGTAGTTATACCTTCTTTGCCGCCGCGGTCTTTTGCCATTTCATAGTATGTATTTGCAAGCCCGATTATAGCATCTTCATTATAATTTTCATCCCCGATAAGTTTTGAGTAATAATCAAGTGCCTGATCATATTTTCTTGTATGCAAAGCCATATTTGCAATTCTCAGCTTGCCTTCCTGATAGTTAGGGTTAA
>FR900439.1:4862-18580 GCA_000438175.1 Fusobacterium sp. CAG:439
TAGCAAGAGCGGTTTTCAACTGTTCCATTGCAAACTCTTCATCTGCACGGTTTTCGTATATTGCAGCAAGATTTAAGTAAGCTCTTGAGTTTTCGGGTTTAACCACCTGTGCTTTTTTGAAAGAATTAATTGCTGCTGCCTGATTGCCCTGTTTCAAGTATAACTCACCCTGCAAAGTCAATGCGGGAGCTGAATTCGGATTTACGTGAACGGAGTGATTAACCCATGTTAAAGCTTTTGAGTAATTTCCTCTTCGTGTTTCCACCTGTGCCATGTGATACCATGCCGTAGGGTTATGAGTATTATACTTCATAGCTTTCATAAAATAGCTTTCCGCAGAATCAAGGTTTCCGTTCATCATTTGAACAACGCCGATGTTATCGTACGAAGTTGCAAATGAAGGATTAACTTTAATTGCGGTATTAAATAAATCCAATGCATCGTTTCTGTTGCCGAGTTTTAAAGTTGCAACACCCATTGCATTATAAGCTTCATAATATTTTGTGTTCAATGTAACAGCGGTTACAAATTCTTTAATGGCACTGTTAATCAACCCTCTTGTATTTTTAATGTAATCAACATCCGATGATGTTGTTCTCTGAAGAAATACAAGACCTTGTGCATAATGCAGTGTAGGATTTTTCGGATATTGTTTTAACAGTTTATCCAATTCTTTTTGTGCAGGGTCTAATTTAAACTGTTTTGCAAGAGAAACAGCCCTTAAAGCCAAAAGATTAATATCATTAGGTTTCATATTAAGCAGCTGTCTGATTTTAACATCAGCTTCCGCACAGTGGTTATATTCAATAAGTTTTGATATTTCAGGATAAGCCTGAGTAGCGGAAGGAGCCTGAACAGGTGAAGTTTTAACGGCTTTATTTGCATTAGCCGTATTTTTCTGAACCTGTGCCTGTAATTCTTTTGCATAAACCTGTGTTGACAGTGCAGCCATAACGACAATAGATGATATTAATAATTTTTTTAAATTCATTTTATCTCCTGCAGGTATTTAAATTCTTCTAAAAATATTGTATAATAGTCTGTAGAAAAAAGCAATAATATAAACGAATTAGAAAGATGAGCATAAATAAGGATTCAAAACAGGATTTAGAAGATTTTAAATCTTACATAATTGCGGAAAAGAATTTTTCTTCACATACTGCAAAGGCTTATTGTTCGGACATTTTAAGTTTTCTTGTATGGATGGACGAGCAGTCCTGTGAAGATGTAAATTTTTCAAGGGTTCGTGAATATCTGCATTTCATACAAAAGTTTAACTATAAAAAGACAACAGTGGCACGTAAAATTGCATCTTTAAGAACTTTTTACAAATATCTTTACAGGGAGCGTAAAGTTGATTCAAACCCTGCGATGAACCTTACAAATCCCAAACGTCCGAAATCCTTGCCGAAATTTTTAACCCCTGATGAGGTCGAACAGATTTTAAACAACACAAAAATCGAAACTCCTGCGGGATACAGAAACAGAACTATTCTGGAACTTCTCTGGGCTACGGGGATGAGAATTTCCGAGCTTTCGGGCTTAAACTTCGGAGATTTAAATCTTGAGCATAACGAAATCAGAGTTTTCGGAAAAGGTTCAAAAGAAAGAATTATTCTTGTGACAGACAGGGCAAAAAATTTTCTCGAACGCTACATTGAAAGCGCAAGAGCATTGATACCTAAAGGTTTTCCGGCACCTGATACAAGCGAAAACTCGCCTGTTTTCATAAATAACACAGGTTACAGGCTTCAGACAAGAACTGTAAGAAATGTCATAAATGAAGTTGTTGAAAAAATTAATCTGCCCAAACATGTTACACCCCACGTATTCCGCCACAGCTTTGCAACACATTTGATTGAAAACGGAGCGGATTTAAGAGTTGTTCAGGAACTTTTGGGACACGCCAGCATATCAAATACACAAATTTATACTCACGTATCAACACAACACTTAAAAGATGTTTACAACGAGGCACACCCGAGAGCATAAATTTATTGCCCTTGTTTAAAAATTTTGCTAAACTCAATTTATGGACGAAATTGTTGAAAAATTAAAAGAAATCGGGTTAAACGAATACCAGTCAAAGGTTTACATTGCGCTTTTGAAAAAGTTTCCCGCAACGGGCTACGAAATAAGCAAACTTGCAAACATCCCGCAATCAAGGGCTTATGATACTTTGAAAACTCTTGAAACATTGCATATAGCAATTCCGTCGAACACAAAACCCGTTACCTACACCCCGATAAAACCCAGGGAACTCACTAAACGATATAAAAGAAAAATTGATTCTACAATTAATTTTCTTGAAAAAAAATTACCTGATATAAAAGAAGATAATTATACCGAACCTGTACTTTCGGTTTCAGGAAGAACCAAAATTGTTGACAAAATAACTGAAATTATAAAAAATGCACAAAAAACAATATTTATTGCACTTTTTTCACAAGATTACAAATATCTTGAAACCCATCTTCTTGACGCATATAACAGAGGGCTTGATGTAAAAATAGTTAAATATGACAATTTTATCTGCAATTTCGGAAAATCCTTCCAGCATTCGGGAATTCCAATGCTTGAACACTATTTCAACGGAAAATTTGTATTCCTTGCTGCAGATAACAATGAAGGCTTATTCGGGATTACACAGCCCGCAAAAAACGGAACTCCCGAGGTTATTTGGACAAAAAATACCGAAATAGTTTTCCTTATAAAAGCATTTACAGTCCATGATATGTATATGATTGATATTGAAGATAATTTCCCCGAACAGCTTCGCTACTTCTACGGTGCAGGTTTGAAAAAACTGCGCGACAAAATTTTACATTAATTTACTTTTCAAACGGTTTTTCGGGATGTATAATTTAACATGTTAAAAGAGATTTTGGGAAAAGAAATGTACGGGTATAGTTTTGAATTAATTACAGGTCCGATGAGCTGCGGCAAAACGGAAGAATTGTTAAGACGTGTAAGACGTTCTATTATTGCAAAAAGAAAAGTTAAAGTTATTTCCCCCGATATAGACACACGCGCAAAAGGGGATTACATAGAATCAAGAAACGGTTTATGGCTTGATGCAATCAAAGTTAAGCATGCAGTACAGATTATGAGCGTTGTCAAGCCTGAAGATGAAGTCGTGGCAATTGATGAACTTCAATTTTTTGACAGCAATATTGTTAAAGTTATTTCTAAACTTATGGATGAAGGTAAAAAAGTTATCGGAACAGGTTTAGAACTGGATTTTAAGGCTGAACCTTTCGGCAGCATGCCCGAATTAATGTGTATTGCAACAGAAGTCCATAAGCTCCATGCAGTATGCATGAAATGCGGCTGTGAAAACGCAACACGCACGCAAAGACTTATTGACGGCAAACCTGCGGATAAAAATTCCCCGCTGATTATGATAGGCGGCGACGAAACTTATGAAGCACGATGCATAAAATGTTACGAGCTTCCGGATGTCGAACTCGAAAAGAAAAAACGAGGATTTAAAGTTTTAAATTTTGTAGGAAAATAAAAATAAAAGACCGATATTTAATCGGTCTTTAAATTTGTGTGAGTAAATGTGTATATTTATAAGTTAAACAGTTAATTTATCAGCAAGCTCGCAGACTCCTGCCGCTGTTTCGGCACTCAAAGGCTTAGACATATACTTTGCAAGCTTTTCGCGGTCAACGCCTTTAATATTAGCCATAGCATAAGCCGTAAAATCTTCTTCTATACCCTGGAGGTCATTTAGTGAAGCCATAAAAGACGAACTTACAAAAGCCTGTTCCAATCTTTTAGCCGTAGCAGCTTCTGATTTATCAACACCTTTTGTTAATTGAATGCCCCAAATTTGAGCTGCTGCCGCATCAAGTGCACTTGCCTGAACTTTTTGAGGAGCTTTAGCACCTGCTGATTTTGTTTCGGCTGCTTTTGTTTCTTTATCTGCTTTCTTCGTATTTAAAGCTTCATAATAAGCTTTTAAGGCTTCTAAATTTTGATTATTGCCGCCATTTCCGTTAACTTTTGTCATTTCCGTTTCTCCTTATAACCGAAAATCGGTTCATTTACTCACAGAATGTATGACGGCATATTATTTAATAATCTTTGATAAAAAATCATTATTTGTAACAAATTTTAACATAAAAAAAGAACCGATTTAAACATCGGTTCTCCATACTTTGTGAGTAAAAAATCAAACTTATATAAATTTTAACCTATTTCAACATCAGCCAGTAAATCATCAGCCATATATTCGGTAAAACTGCCTAATCCGTCCAAATTTGCAAGCGCATTCATAGTGCTGTTATTGATATTGCCGTACATATATGCTTTTACCAAAGGATCCTGTACTGCATTAAATGCTTCTTTTTTATCAGCTCTGCTTACATTTGAAAGATTTAAATTTTGTACTGTTGCAGTTAAATCGTCCAAATCTGCCTTTTGTGCAGTATGTTTGGTTTTACTCAGGCTTACACCAGGATAAAAAGTATTTGCGGTTAATAATTCGTCACCGAGTTCTTTATGCTCCGTAACTTGAGGTTTAGCAACAGGTACATCAGTTTTTACATCCTTTGTTTTTTTAGTATTTACTCCTATGCCATTGTTGCCAAATAATCCGAAATTTTTACCGATACTTGTCATAATTCCATTCTCCGTTTTCTTTACTCACATTCTCTTAATAGATTGCTTAATCCTTTTTAATTGATTTCCATATTTATATAAAGTAATTTGGTATTTAAAAATTGCGCACATGGTATATATTAAATACATAAGTTTTAACAAAACTTAATATTTAAAAATTTAACCGATATCGTGGATTTCTGCAGTATGACTGAAATATATACTTTTGGCTAATAGTAATAATATTTAGTTTTGTTAATATTGTAATTATGTTGGGAAGCTCAAATAAAAAAAGAGTAGTATAGAACAATGAAAAAGAAAAAAGATGAATTAACCGGAAGAGAGATTGAGGTATTAACCTTAGTTGTACATGGAGATAGTAATCAGGAAATTGCAGAAAAATTATGCATCACTGACCACACAGTAAAAGCACATCTTACACATACTTACAAAAAACTCGGAGTTACAAATCGGACAGCAGCAGCAATTAAAGCCAAAGATGATAATATTATTCCTCCTCAAGACTTAGAACAGCCATAAAGGCTTCTTGCGGAACTTCAACACGACCGACGGACTTCATACGTTTTTTGCCCTTCTTTTGTTTTTCCAAAAGCTTTCGCTTACGTGAAATATCACCGCCGTAACACTTATCCAGCACGTTTTTGCGCATTGCCTTAATATTTGTTCTTGCGATAACACGTCCGCCGACTGCCGCCTGAATAGGAACTTCAAAGAGCTGGCGGGGAATAATATCTTTTAATTTAGCGGTTAACTTCTGACCGATATAAAACGCACTGTCCTCGTGGCATATAACAGAAAGTGCATCTACAACTTCGCCTGCAAGCATAATATCCAGTTTTACAAGTTTTGAACGCTTGTAATCTTTAAATTCGTAATCCATGCTTGCGTAACCCTTGGTACGTGATTTTAGCTGGTCATAAAAATCCGTAATAACTTCACTCAAAGGAATTTCATATTCAAGGCTTGCACGGACTTTGTCAATATGAGACATATTTTTGAAAATACCGCGTTTTGTCTGCGCCAGATCCATTAATGTTCCTACATAATCATTCGGAGCGATAATCTGGACTTTTACGTAAGGTTCTTCAATATAATCTCTGAGCTGTGCGGGCGGAAGATTTGCAGGGTTGTCAATCTCGACCATTTCTCCGTTGGTTTTATAGACATGATAAACAACGGAAGGTGCGGTAGTTACGATTGAAAGCCCGTATTCACGCTCCAATCGTTCCTGCGCAATTTCCATATGAAGCATTCCCAAAAATCCGCATCTGAAACCGAAACCTAAAGCAGTAGATGTTTCAGGTTCAAACGTAATACTGCTGTCATTGAGTTTAAGTTTTTCCAGAGCCTCTTTTAAATCAGCATAATCATCATTATCAACAGGGTACATACCTGAAAACACCATAGGTAAAGCTTCTTTATACCCCGGCAAAGGTTCTTTTGCAGGATTTTCAACATTCGTTACAGTGTCACCTACAAATCTTGTTAACTCCTTAATAGAACCGGCAAAATACCCTACATCACCGCAAACAAGCTCATCAACCTGAACTCTTGCGGGAGTTTGATATCCTAATTCCACAACATCATATTCTTTACCTGATGCCATAAATTTAACTTTATCACCGAGTTTAATTTTTCCGTCCATTATTTTGAAGAAACACAATGTGCCTAAATACTGGTCATAAGCACTATCAAATACCATTGCCCTTAACGGTTTATCAGAGTTATCAACGGGAGGCGGAATTAAGCCGACGACGGCTTCCAAAACTTCTTCAATTCCAATGCCTGCTTTTGCACTTACGGGAATTGCAAGAGAGGCGTCAATCCCCAAAACTTCTTCAATTTCTTCCTTAACCCGTTCCACATCTGCAGAAGGCAAATCAATCTTATTAATTACGGGGATAATTTCAAGATTTTGTTCAATTGCCAGATACACATTTGCAAGCGTTTGTGCTTCGACACCCTGAGTTGCATCAACAATAAGCAAAGCACCTTCGCAGGCTGCAAGAGAACGTGAAACTTCATAAGAAAAATCAACGTGCCCGGGGGTATCAATAAGATTAAGAATATAATCTTTTCCGTCTTTGGCTTTGTAATTCATTCTTGCAGAATTAAGCTTAATGGTAATACCGCGTTCCCTTTCGATATCCATTGAATCCATAATTTGGTTTTGCATATCACGCTGGGCAACAGTGCCTGTTTTTTCAAGCAGGCGGTCAGCAAGGGTTGATTTTCCATGGTCAATGTGGGCAATTATACAAAAATTTCTTACATTATCTTTATACTTCATAATTATTATTATATGAGAAAAAAGGATAACATCAAGTTTATGCTTTTACGGGCAAATTAAATGTAACAGTTGTTTTATCATTCAAGGCACTTTTAAAGTGTATGCCGCCTCCGTGAGCGGAAACTATTTCCTTTGCAATATACAATCCCAAACCGGTACTTATACTTTTATATTTTTCACAGTAAGAAGTAAATTTATCAAAAACATCATCAGGATTTTCAAGATCTATGCCCGTACCGTAATTCTTAATCGATACTATAATATTATTTTTGTCATCTTTAACCGTAATTAAAATTTCTCTGTGTTTATAGCTGTATTTTAAAGCATTTGTCAAAAGGTTATGCAAAACACGCTTTATCTCGTCATAGTCAAACAGAAATTCTTCAATACCGCTGTCGTAAAATGCTTTTATTATTATATCTCTTTCCGAAGCTATATATTGAAGCTCGTCGCAGCATTCGGTTATAAGTTTTTTAAATGAATTCGGCTGTTTGGTAATAACTACGGTCCCGTTGTCACATTTAAATTTCTGTAAAACATTTGCTATGAGAGTTTGAAGATATTTTGCGGAACTGACCATATCATTAAGAATTTCAATCTGCCATTCCTTAAAATTACCGTCATTATTATTTAACAAAAATTTCAAAGCGGAAAGCTCTGCCTGAACAGGTCCTTTCATATCGTGTGTTACCATTGCCCAGTATGAATCCTGTTGTTTTGTATGATTTTCTCTTTCAGAAGTTGTTTTTAAAAGATTACATATTTGTGATTTAACAACTTTAATATTAAACGGTTTTTCAATATATGCATAAGAGCCTAAATCAAAACTTTTAACTTTATTTTCCGCATCCGACAGCGCCGAAATAAATACAATCGGAGTTTCCGAATTTAATTTTGTACTCTGAATTTTTTCCGCAAGCTCAAAACCTGACAATTCAGGCATCATAATGTCAAGCAGAAACAAATCAAATTTTTCACTGTCAACAATTTTCGCAGCATCTTTAGGTTTTTGGCAGGACGTCAAATTAAGATTTAATGTTTTTAAAGTTTCCTCTAAAAGCTCTATGTTAAAGGGATTGTCGTCAACAATCATAACTTTTTGTCCTTTTAAGCAGGCAAACTTTTTTTCGTCTTTTTCGGAATTTCGCGCAAAATTTTTTTGGCTGTTATCTTTTAACAGGTCTTTTAAAACTTCTTTTTTAATCGGATATTCAATAACGTTTTTAACACCGCAGGAATTTGCCGTTAAAATATTATGTCTGGACATATTACGGGTTGCAAGCCACACTTCAAGTTTGGGGAAGGTTTTGCAAATTTTTTTTATCTTATCAATATCTTTAAAATCTGTTTTAATTATACAAAGTCTTTTATTTATAAGACCCTTATTATTTTTAAGCTCTTTAACGTTGTTTACAAAAATAATATCTTGATTTTCTGCCGAGGATAACAGATTTTTCATAACAAAATTAATGATAGTCAGGGAATTTTCATAATCAATTACCCTAATAGGTATATTTTTGATTTATGTTTATGTTAATGATAAACTGAAATTATGGCAAGCACTATCGAAGAATTAGTATCACAAATTAAAGACCGTCTTGATATTGTTGAAGTCGTTTCCGAACAGGTTATACTAAAGAAAAACGGCGGTCATTACTGGGGATTATGCCCGTTTCATAAAGAAAAAACCCCTTCTTTTTCGGTAAATCCTAATTTAGGAATTTACAAATGCTTCGGCTGCGGAGAAGGCGGAGATGCTCTTACCTTCATGATGAAAACACAAAACAAAGAATTTATTGAAGTAATAAGAGAACTTGCACAAAAATACGGGCTTGAAATGCCGAAAAGCTTCAATAAGTCCGAACCCAAAGGACTTAAAGAAGAAATGATTAAGGCATGTGCAAAAGCGGCGGAATTTTATAATTTAAGACTTTTGAAAGATAAAGAACCCGAAACAACCGAAGTTATAGAATACTTAACAGGCAGGGGAATAACCAGAGATATTATACAAAAATTCACTATAGGCGTTGCACCGAAAGCTTTTGCGATGTTTTACAAAAAATTCAGAAACGAATTTTCCGAAGAAGTTATGGAAAAAGCAGGGCTGATAATTAAAACAAGAGAAGGCGAATACATCGACAGATTTCGCAACCGTATTATTATACCAATTCAAAACGAATTTGGAGAATACGTCGCATTCGGAGCAAGAGCAATTGAAAAAGACCAGCAGCCCAAGTATTTAAATTCCTCGGATTCATTAATATATAATAAAAGCAAACTGTTATACGGGCTTTATACGGCAAAAGATTCAATAAAAAATGATGACAGTGTTGTGTTAATGGAAGGATATTTTGACGTAATCTCGGCTCAGGCGCACGGAATTGAAAATGCAGTCGCTTCATGCGGAACATCATTAACTGCCGACCATATTAAACTGCTTTCCAGATATACACCCTCAAGAAGAATTTATCTTTCTTTTGATACCGACGCGGCAGGACAAAAAGCTACAAACAGAAATGCAGAACTTATTAAAGAAGCTTTCACGGGGCTTGGCAATATAAAACAGTTTGACGAAAGTTATATTTCAACCTCAAATGATAAATATTCTTGCGAAATAAGGGTTATAGCACCCCCCGAAGGCAAAGACCCCGATGAGTTTATCCGATCTGTGGGCGCAGAAAGCTACAGAGAATATATGGAGCATGCTCCGTTATTACTGGATTTTCAGCTTAACAGCATAATGAAAGATAAACCGCAAACACCTATCGAAAAAACAAAAACCGTAAAAGAAATTATCCCGCTTTTGCAGGAAATTAACAACGAAATCGTTCAGTCAGAATATGTAAGGATGATTGCAAATACACTTAATATTGATGAAAACGCTCTTATGCGCGAAATAAAAAAATCACACCGGATTTCATCCTCACCTGAAAAAAGCGTTGAAAAAATTGTTAAGAAAAATATATCAATTTCGGAAAAAGCGCAAAAAAATTTATTGAGCGTTTTTCTTGTAACCGACAATCATTTCTCGTTTGAACAAATCAGGCAAATGATAGGCGATGCCCCGTTTACGGACGAAACGTTAATAAATGTAAAATCTACAATTGACAAATTAACATGTACCGTAAATAATGTGAAAGAATTAATTGAAAAGCTCTACACAGCCTTCGTTAATGAACCGGAAACACAAAAAATCATAACGGATTTGATAAGTATTTCCGAAACTTTCCAAAACCTTGACGACAACGATTTTGCGACAGTTATAATTGAAAATATTAACAAAATCAAAGAATGTCAGGCTAAAAAAGAACAAGAACAAATACGGAATTTATATAAAAGCGCAAATGATAATGAAACAGAAGCCCTGAAAATTCAAATGCAGCTAAGAGATAAGATAAATAACAGATTAAAATTGGAGAAAATGAATGAGTAAAAAAAGACAAAGCAGCTCCTCTATCGTAAGCATTATGGATGAAGATAATCTTGACTTGCATGAAATAGATGAAGACGGCGCCCTTTCAGGCGATGCCGACGGTGTTAACTACATGAACATGGACATAAGCACCGACAACATCGAAGATATCGTCACCGAAAAAATGGAAAGTAAAGTCAATTTAGACGATATATATATGATGAACAGCCATGAGGAAGGCTCGGAAGCTGATTTTGAAGTACCCAAAGGAATTGCCGTTGATGACCCCGTAAGATTATATTTAAGAGAAATCGGAAGAATTAAACTTTTATCTGCAAATGAAGAAATCGAACTTGCAAGAAAAATTCTTGAAGGCGGAACCCCGGGTGCAATTGCTAAAAGAAAACTCGTTCAAGCCAACCTAAGATTAGTTGTAAGTATTGCAAAAAAATATGTCGGACGAGGCATGCTTTTCTTAGACCTTATTCAGGAAGGTAACTTAGGTCTTATCCGCGCCGCAGAAAAATTTGACCATGAAAGAGGTTTTAAATTCTCAACTTACGCAACATGGTGGATAAGACAGGCAATTACAAGAGCAATCGCAGATCAGGCAAGAACTATTCGTATCCCTGTTCACATGGTTGAAACAATTAACAAATTGAAAAAAGTTACAAGACGCCTTGCACAGGAACTTTCAAGAAAACCGACCGAAGACGAACTTGCTATTGAAATGAATGTTTCAATTCCGAAACTTCGTGAAATAATCAAAATTGCACAAGAACCTTTATCACTGGAAACTCCTATAGGTAAAGAAGAAGATTCACGCTTAGGAGATTTTATTGAAGATAAAGAAGCTGACGCTCCTATTAAAACAGTTGCTTCAGAACTTTTGAGAGAAGATCTGGCAGAAGTACTCTGTACACTTTCACCGAGAGAACGTGATGTATTAAGACTTCGTTTCGGCATGGATGACGGCCGCCAGAGAACTCTTGAAGAAGTCGGACAATTGTTCGGCGTAACCCGTGAACGTATCAGACAAATTGAAGCAAAAGCTCTGAGAAAATTACGCCACCCGAACAGAAGCAAACGCTTAAGAGAATACGTGGAATCTTAAACATAAAAACTCCCAAAAGGGAGTTTTTTTATATTATATGTATATTATATATTTGCCCGAATATAATTAATTATATTTCCCGTATTTATTAAGATACCCGTTCGGGTATATTATAATCCTATATGTTATAATAAATATTATGAAATTTATTATTTTAATTTTAATTTGTATTACTATTTGGGCGGTTTTTATCGAACCCAATATTTTAACCGTCAAACATATAAAAATTAATGACAGAACACTTAAAGGCCTAAAAATTGTTTTTGCAAGCGATTTTCATATAAAACCGTATGAAATGTTCAGGCTTAAACGCATCATAAGGACAATAAACAAACAAAACGCCGATACCGTCTTATTAGGCGGAGATTATGTCAGCGGTCATAAAAAAGGGGCATCAATGACGATTGATAAAATTGCAAAAGAATTCTCAAACATACACTCAAAGTACGGAACATACGCAGTTATAGGCAATCACGACGGCTGGCAGGGTAAAGAAGAAATTATATCAGAGCTTGAAAAACATAATATAAAAGTTTTATTCAATAACAATGTATGTTTTGATAAATTCTGCGTTGCAGGTGTTGACGACATGCAGACAGGCTCACCTGACATTAAAAAAGCACTCCCTTTAAACGGCAAACCTGTTATATTAATAAGTCACACACCTGACATAATGCCTGATGTCCCCAACAGCGTAAATCTTACTCTTGCCGGACATCTTCACGGCGGACAGGTAAGACTGTTTGATGCAATAACAGTACCGTCAAAGTTCGGTACAAAATACGCAAACGGCTTTTTGGATGATAACGGAAAAAAAATATATACAACATTCGGTCTCGGAACAAGTATTCTGCCCGTAAGATTTTATTGTCCGCCGGAAATAACCGTAATAACCTTTGATTAGTCAAAATCAAGCAATTCTTTGAGGTTTACCCCCAGAACATCTGCTATAATTTTTAATTTTGAGAGAGTGATATCCGTCTTGGCAGTTTCAACCATTGCAATGGTTGATCTCGAAATTCCGTTTACATCTAAAAAGTCATCCTGCTTAATATTTTTCTCTTTCCTGATTTTTTTTAAATGCTGTGCAAATTTCTTCAGATATTCATTATCCATGCCCTTATTATCAACTATATTGACACTTCTGAAAATCAGCCATATTGACATTTTTCTGCTCAAAATTTAATTATTTTAATTTTATTTCCTGTTTTTCTTGATTTATTTTTTGTTGCATTATATAATGCTTTTGTAAGAAAAAATGAGGAATAAAATATGATGAACCAAAACTTGAAAAAAGAAATTTTGAAAACAATCGAAATCAGCAAAGAAGCAGCAAAAAACAATCTCGACATTACCCTGGAATGCTACATCGAAATTCTCTCAAGGCTTGAAATGTTAACCTATTTGCTCATGACGGAAGACAAAAAATAGTTTTAAAGTGTAATGAAAATTTCCTATTTTAAAAAAATTATGATATTATGTAATAAAAACACTTTTAATTCTTGCCGTCACTCAGGAAACTTTTTTATTAAATTTACATCTTAATAATTAAGTTGTGCACAAAAAGGTTAAGAGTATTTGGAGGGAAACAGTTAAAGAATGAGAAACATTATGAAAAAAAGCATTATATTTTTGGGAGCATTTTTGTTCCTCTCAGGCTGGGTAATCAGAGATAATGTATTTGCATACAGTCCGACTGATTTATACGACAATGTATGGAGATTAATCAACAACAAATTTGTAGACCAGTCAAACAACCGGCAGGATTGGGCTAAATGGCGGCACAAATATGACAGCAAAATTCATACAAATGAAGATGCATATGTTGCCATAAATACTATGGTTGCAAGTTTAAACGACCCTTACACGAAATTTTTGGACCCTAAAGAATTTGCAGATGAAACAAGTTCAATTAAGGGCTCTTTGAAGGGTATCGGTATTCAAATCGCAGTTAAAGACGGAAAGTTAACGGTAATTGCTCCGATTGAAGATACTCCCGCAGAAAAGGCAGGATTGCAGGCCGATGACGAAATTCTTGAAATTGACGGCATGAGCACCAAAGGTATTACTGTTGATAAAGCAGCAGATAAAATCAGAGGTAAAGAAGGAACACAGGTTACTTTGCTTGTCAAACGCAAAGACACCGCCCCTAAAAAATATGTTATTACACGTGAAGAAATTGAGGTAAAATCTATATCACAAAAACTTCCGACCGATATGAAACTTCCTGATGACCTGTGCTATATAAGATTAAGCTCATTTATAAGCAGGAA
>FR900439.1:18595-25249 GCA_000438175.1 Fusobacterium sp. CAG:439
AAGCAGGAATGCGGCAACGGAATTCGGTACAATTTTAAATAACAACAAAGATAAAAAAGGATTTATCATTGACCTTCGTTCAAACCCCGGCGGTCTTTTGACAAACGCAATCTACATTTCGGATATGTTTCTTGACGGCGGTACAATCGTAAGCACGGTTGACAGGGACGGATACAAAGAAACACAAAGAGCTTCCGCAGGAGTTTATACAAAAAAACCGATTGTTGTTCTTATTAACAAAGGATCCGCATCAGCTTCAGAAATCTTCTCCGGAGCAATGAAAGACAACCACAGAGCCGTTATTATCGGTGAACAGTCATTCGGGAAAGGTCTTGTACAGGAAATTAACAAACTTCCGTACGAATCAGGTATTAATATCACAATCCAAAAATACCTCACACCTAACGGAACAGATATTAACAAAAAAGGTATTACTCCTGATATTGAAGTTAAATTATCAGAAGAAGACGTCAAGAACAAAAATGACTTACAATTGAAAAAAGCTATTGAAGTACTTACAAAAATGACTAACGGACAGGAAATAGCAGCTCAATAAAAAATTAGTAAAAAAGAAAAAAGACTTGCTTTATAACAGCAAGTCTTTTTTTATTGTAAAATATCAGTTATGAAAAACAATATTGTATTAATCGGTATGATGGGCAGCGGAAAAACTACAGTAGGCGCGGAATTAAGCAAAGCTCTTCCGGACTTCCGCTATACAGACATAGATGCGGAGATAGAAAAAAGTACTCAAAAAAAAATTTCAGATATTTTTCTCAAACATGGAGAGCCTTTTTTCAGAATGCTTGAAGAAGAAAAAATCAGAAAATTTTGCAAGGAAAAAAATTACATAATTTCAGCAGGCGGCGGAGCTTTTGAAAGTGAGCAAAACCGGAAAATCATGCTTGAAAATGCAGACGTAATCTATCTCAAAGCAACACCGCAGGAAATTTATGACAGAATTAAACAGGAAAATCACCGTCCGCTTTTAAAGAAAAATTTTTCGGTAGAAAAAATTGCATCTATAATGCAGCTTCGTGCAAAAAATTACGAAAAAGCTCACTTCACGATTGACACAACAGGGAAAACACCTTACGATATTGTAAAAGAAATTATAGGGGTATTAAATGGCTGATTTGTCCGTAAAAATAAAACAAGATGAAAAAAGTTATCCTATTATTATAAAAAATGAAGAAATTACAGATTTATCAGAAAAGCTTATATCATTTGTAAAAGGGCAGAATTATCTTGCCGTAATATCCGAAAAAGTTGAAAAGCTTTACGGAAAGCAGCTTAATATTCCGAAAGAAAATAAATTTGTTTTGAAAGACGGGGAAAAAGAAAAGAACTTTAAAAATTACAAAAATATCACAGACCGCGCCCTGAAAATGAAGCTTACAAGAAATGATGCAATAATCGCAATTGGAGGCGGAGTTGTGGGGGATTTAGCAGGTTTTGCCGCATCGACTTATATGCGCGGAATTGATTTTATACAGATTCCGACAACTTTACTGGCGTGTGTTGACAGTTCCGTTGGCGGCAAAGTTGCAATTGATACGGATTACGGGAAAAATCTCGTCGGGGCTTTTTATCAGCCTAAAATTGTTTTTATTAACCCGAAATTTTTAAAAACACTAGATGAAAGACAGTTTAAAACAGGTTTAGGCGAAGTTGTAAAATATTCGTTTATCGAAAAAAGCTGCAAATGCGAAGAAGAATTAAATTTGACAAACTTTTTAAGCGAAAAAACAGCCGAAATCCTTAACCGCGACGAAAAAACATTATTAAAACTCATTGAAATCTGCGTAAAACTAAAGATTTCCGTTATTGAAAAGGACGAAAAAGAAAACGGATTAAGAAGAATTTTGAACTTCGGTCACACATACGGTCACGCAATAGAAAAAATAACGAAATACAAAAAATACACCCATGGCGAAGCAATAGTTGAGGGCATGAAATTTGCATTTAACCTTGCCGTTAAGAGAAATCTTATAGATAAAAACTATAAGTTTCTTGCGCAAGACGTAATGAAAAAATACAATTTCCGTGAAATTCCGAAATTTAATCGCGAAAAAATGATTGAATTAATGCAAATGGATAAAAAAGCAACATCAAAAAGTATTGTGTTTATATTGCCTGTTGATTATTCAACAGTCAAGGCATTTGAATTACAGCCGGAAGAACTTATGTAATACAGCAGGGTTGAATTTATAAAAAAAATAAGTTATAATATAAATAAGGGCGGGACAAGTTACCGCTTGCCCCATTAAAAGCCCCGTTTAGTGGTTAAATTTAAGCGTTAGTAATATCAGTAAGATAAGCACTAACGCTTTTTCAGTTACACTGAATTCCACATTATCACCTCCCTCCTTTGCGGTTATACAAATTTAGAGTTTGCTCCTCAAAGGTAAGTTAATGACATATGGGCTTACCCGCAGAAATAATATAACAAAGCAATAAAAAATGCAATATTTTTAAAATTAATCCTGAACTTCTTCTAAAATATCAAGAACACTGCAATTAAAGAATTTAGCAATATTTTCCAAAGTACTTAATTTCAAATCAACGTGTTCGCCTTTTGTGAGCTTGGTAATTGTAGTTTGGCTAATTCCTGTTATGTCAGAAATTTCCTTTCCGGTATATTTCTTTTTCCATACAACTTTGTAAAGATTTACTATAACCATATCAACAGTATAGCCATGTTTTCCAGAGTTGCTTTCACATGTTAAACTTCTCGCTAATGCTACAGGGGCTGCAAGAGATTTTGAAATTATGCCAGAAGATATTAACGCTCTTGCTTCAACTATCCACGACAAAACACTTGCAGCTATTATAACCGAACAGAAATTAAAATTGTCATTAGAAAATATAGAAATTTAAATTACGTTTTCTTGCTTTTAAAAATTCCTGTAAATTTATTCCAGCCGTTTTTTAAGAAATTCCCGAATTTATCTAATTTTAAAGTTTTAGGAAGATTTTTAAGCTTCGGAATTATTTTAGACTTAAACTTATAGCCGCCGAAAATTAGTGCTCCTGCTGTTATAAGACCGAAAGCCCATTTTTTCCACGAAGGATTTGCAACTATATCTTTTTTATCGGGTTTTTCGTGAAGAAATTCATCCACATCAGGTTCTCTAAGATATGGTATCTTCGGAACAGAGGCAGGACCGCCGTAAGGTGAAGGGATTATATCGGGAGAGCCTACATAACGAGGTTTTTGACCGGTAATATATGAAGGCGCATCATAATCTAATACACCGTTTTGCGCTAACATATCCAAATTCGCCGCCCAGTTATAGGTCATAGTTTTTCCCTTTCTACACATGTATATAAAATGTTTTTTTTCTCAAAAATTGCTTTTTATACGATTATTTGTTAAATTTTGTAATATGAAAGAGATTTTAAGGGAAAACAAATATCTGCTTATTTTGTGGATATTGTGTATTGCGGGATTAATATTTTTTTGCGGTCACTATTCGGGAATTTTAATTGACTTCGGACGTGAGGTTTATTATCCGCAACAGATTTTGGAAGGAAAAATTTTATACAAAGATTTGTTCAATATCTACGGACCTCTTGCATACCAGATTAATGCAATATTGTATAAAATTTTCAGGGCAAAACTCTCAACGCTTTACGCCTCGGGCTGCATTTGCTCAATCTTAACTGTAAGCGGAATTTATCTTATTGCAAAAAGATTTTTGAGCAGATTTTTAAGTTTCTGTATCGGAGTTTTTACAATAGCCGTCGGAGTAACTGCAACGAATATTTTTAACTTTCATTTTCCTTATTCATGGGCAATGCTTTACGGGTTAAGTGCTTTTTTGTTCTCATTGTATTTTCTTTTGAAATATGACGGGGAGAAAAAATCTTCTTTTCTTTGCATAAGCGCTTTTCTGGCAGGAATTTCTGCTGCATGCAAATATGATTTTCTGCCGTATTCATTTATTGTTTTGTTTTTTATATTTAAGGCGAAAGACTGGAAAGCTTTTTTAGTTTTCATTTCTGTGCCGATATTGAGTTTCGGGACACTGTTTATTCAGGGAATGAGGCTTGAAGATTTAATTAATCAGCTCGGAATAACTGTCTCAATGGCTAAAAGTAAGACTTTGACGTATTTTTACCAGAACAGCGGAATTTATTTTCACCCCAAAGCACTGCTTACGGATTTCATAATCTTTTTAAAGACAGCAGTTCCTTTCGGCGGCATACTTTTCGGGGTAAGTAAAAACAAAAAAATTATTACGGTGATTTCCTGTATTTTGTTTTTATTACTGCTTGATACAAAAACCATGTTCGGATTTTTACCGTTGTTTTTACTTATATTTGCCTGTGCAGGGTATAAAAAGATTAACTCAAGTCTTGCAATATTAATTATTTCAGTACTTGCCGCATGTGCAAAAGTATTCTGGGTATTGCTTCTCGGAAGTTACGGGAACTACTATATTTCAATTGCGCTTATTGCAGTTTTTGCGCTTCTGTTCAAGTATATACCCTCAAAAAGCGAAAAAACTGCGGGAATATGTTTAATTGCAGTTTCCGTAATTTTAATGTGTCAGAACTTTTATTTAAGAACGTTTACGGACGGAAAAATTCGAACCAATAAAGGAACTATATACACAGTAAAAAATTTATCAGACAGTACAAATAAGCTTATAGAATTTTTAAATTCTACAGATAAAAAAGACAGAGTTGTAATTTTTCCTGAAGGAATGACGGTTAATTTTCTGGCAGAGCGTAAGTCTGATGACTTCTATAATTCGCTTCTGCCCCTGTATATCGAAAGTTTCGGTGAAAACAAAATCATAAAACATTACAAAAAAACAATGCCTGAATACATTATTTTCAACAACCTTAATATGAAAGATTATTATTTTAATTACATCTGTCAGGATTATGCTCTTTCATTCTGCGGCTTTGTACAGGAAAATTACAAACCTGTAGCGGTTATCGATGAAGGCTTCAGATATATAATCTTTAAACACAAATAATGTTTATGCTAAAATTAAACCTATAAGAGAGGTAAAGAATGGAAAAGTTTTATTTAACAACTGCAATAGATTACGTTAACGGTGCTCCGCATATCGGACACGCTTACGAAAAAATTCTAACTGATATAATCGCAAGACACTATACACAACGATGCGATGATGTGTATTTCCTTACAGGAACTGATGAACACGGTATTAAAATTCAAAAAACTGCTGCTGCTAAAGGAATTACACCAAAAGAGCTGTGTGATGAAAATGCTCAAAAATTTAAAGATGCATGGAAAGCGTTAGATGTTGATTATACAAAATTTATCAGAACAACTGATGAAGATCACGAAAAAATTGTTCAACACATCTTTGATAAATTACTAAAACAAGGTGATATCTATAAACATTCATACGAAGGACTTTACTGTCAGGGATGTGAATGCTTCTTAAACCCGAAAGATTTGACAGAAGACGGACTTTGCCCTGACCACCTTAAAAAACCGGAAGTTGTTAAAGAAGAAAACTATTTCTTTAAATTAACTAAATACAAAGATGCAATAATCAAGTATATTAAAGAACATCCTGATTTTATCGTACCTGAATTCAGAGCAAACGAAGTTATTAACCAGCTCGAAGACATTCAGGATATCTCAGTATCCCGTGCAAAATCAAATGTTGAATGGGGTATTGATGTTTTAGGCGATGATGAACAATCAATTTATGTATGGATTGATGCACTTTCTAACTATATTACAGCTTTAGGATACGATACGGAAACCCCGTCGGAAACTTTCAAAAAATACTGGCCTGCTAATGTTCAGGTAATAGGAAAAGATATTTTGAAATTCCACAGCATTTACTGGCCTGCATTTTTAATGGCATTGGATTTACCATTGCCAAAACACATTTTGGCTCACGGCTGGATTACAATTGACGAATCTAAGATGTCAAAATCTTTAGGCAACGTAATTTCTCCGACATCTGTTCTTGAAAGCTTTAATCTCGAACATCCCGATGCATTCAGATATTACATGGCAACATCAGCTCCTTGCGGACGTGACGGAAATTATTCGGATGAAGATTTTAAAGAAAAGGTTAACGCACACCTCGCTAACAGCATGGGAAACCTTTTAAACAGAACATTATCAATGCTCGTTAAATACTTTGACGGAGAAGTTAAACCTGAATTTAAAGGTGAAAATCCTTTAGCTAAAAAAGCATTAGGAACAGTTCAAATTGTTAAAAACCACTTCGATAATTTTGAAATAGCCGAAGCAGGACTTGAAATTACATCATTAGTTGATGCGGCAAACAAATATGTTCAAGACACTGCACCATGGACGCTTGCTAAAGAAGAAAAAATGACAGAATGCGGACAGGTCCTTGTAAATGTGCTTGACATTATGTGTATAATCGCATCATTGATTTATCCGTATTGCCCTAATATTGCGCGTGATATGGCAAGACAGCTTTCATTTGATTTAAGCACTAAACTGGATGATTTAACAGCAGACAACATTCAATGCGGAAAACTAATATCTAAAGAAGATATTAAACCCGTATTTTTAAGGCTTGATTCAGAGCTTGCCGATAAATCAGCAAAAAAAAGCTAGAAAAATTTTAATAAATAGTTTATAATAAATAAAAACAGGAGGTAGAAAAATGTTGACATTAA
>FR900440.1 GCA_000438175.1 Fusobacterium sp. CAG:439
TTATCAGAAACAATTTTGGGTTTACCGTATAATCAGCAGGCAGGTTTCGGCGGCGGACCGACTGTTGCTGTTACAACTGAAACCGGCAATATAGATTCACTTATTGAATATCTGGATGAAAACTCGACCGGAGAATTTTCAACGACTGAACTTATATCATCTCAGCAAATTCAAGGTTCAAAAGATGATATGAATAACTGTAAAATTCGGACTAAAGTTGTTTCAAGTGACGGCAGCACTCAGGATACTGCTTCTGCCAGTTTTACACTAGCTGATTTATTATCTGATGATAAGCAATATAATCTTGATTACTATGGTTCTGTACGTAGTGAACAGAGTCCGGTAACAGCAACTGCAATGATGCAAAGATATTTAACCGATGAAGGTGGTTTTGTAGATTGGTTATATGAAGAATTTTCTGCTGTACTTGGCGTTAATGATGAAGCTTTAGATGCTTTAGAGTATGCACGTTCTGAAACTAAAAAGCTTATTAACGGTCCTGATACCGAAGAATATAAAAACTGGCAGAATAAATGGTTTACAGCAACAGGTAACAGTGATTGGGATGAAGATACCGAATGGAAAAACGGCGATGTAAACGGATTTTTATCTCCTGTTGGTTCTAACATCAGCGGCGGCGTAGAAAATTACGATCCAAATGTTGTTAAGCAAGGCAGTAACTATATGGGTTTTGTATATGCAGCAGCTAATAAAGGCAAAGATGACGATGGTAACGACCACTGTACAGCCGGTATTAATTTAAATAATATTGCCAAAGCTTTTTTAACATTTTTTGCTCAAGCATGGGAAGGACCGTCAAAAAAAGATGAATTTGGACGTCCTAAATATAATGTTCAAGTTGGGAACTTGTCAGAAAACAGGCTTGTTACAGATGATCTGTCATTTGAATTTACCATCAAAACAGGCACAGAGGTATCAA
>FR900441.1 GCA_000438175.1 Fusobacterium sp. CAG:439
GGTTGTAAAAGAATAAATACATGTTATAATAGTGATATAATACATCACAATAACGTTATGATTTTTAAAGATGAGATGGGAGCTTTTACCCTTGCAGAAGTTGTGATAACTTTAGGGATTATTGGTATAGTTGCTGCAATGACAATGCCCGTATTAATTGCCGGTTATCAAAAGAATGTTTTAAAAAATCAATTTAAAAAAACATATTCAATGTTATCTCAGGCAATTGTAAAAACACAGGCAGATTTAGGTTATGTTCCGGATTGTTATTATTATGAAACAGGTGCGTCAGTTCCTCATCATTGTGCGGAATATAATTCGAACGGTACTTGTAAAAGGTACGAAACAAATGACGGAGGTTCTGTCCCAGCTGATGTGAACGGACCTTTGGGGGAATGTTCTGTTTTTACAACTGCATTTTTAAAAAACTTGAATATAATAAAGACTTGTAAAAAAGTATATGATGACGGATGTATTCCTGCATATAAAGGCTATGAGGATATTTTGAGAGAGACAGATGATAGTCTGACTGATGTTGATATTAATAAAAAAGGTTATGTGTATCTTCAAAAAGCAAATTTATATGCTAAACCGGGGTATGTTTTTTCGGACGGAAGTGTTTTAATTGATTTAAATAATATGAATATATTTGCCATTGATATTAACGGTAAAAAAGGTCCTAATAAATGGGGGTATGATCTTTTTAATTTCAGACTGCAGGGGCTTTCTTCGAAACCTGTATATTTAGCTCCGCATCCTCTAAGTATTTACGAACAGGGCGGTAAACCTACTAAGGAAATGGTAAAAAGTATGGGAAATTAGAGACAAATTTTATTGTATTCACAGAATTCACAAATTTTATAATGCTCAATTTCTTCAGGGAATTGGGCATTTGTTATTTTTTCGCAAATGTCAATGAGTTTTATTTCATAATCTTGTGCTTTTTCTAAATTAAAGTCAATTATACAATTTTGATTATTTTTCAAATCTATATATACAAATTTCAAATTATTTCCATACATTTTTGCCGCGCACAAAAGATAAACCATTGTTTGGAAATCATATTCCGGATTTTTAGGAATTGAGCCTGTTTTGTAATCAAGAATGTAATAATTATTTTCGTCTTTCATCAAAGCATCAAGCCGTCCGCCAATCCAATAATCCCTGACTTTACAGGACAGGTTGTATTCCGAATTTACATAACTTTTTTGAAAAAATTCATTTTGTTTTAAGATTTTCCAGGTCAACTTTTCATCTGAACCTAACGCCTTTTCCATTTTTGAAATATCATCGCCGCGAAGATAGTAATTTGCCAGAGCGTGAACCTTTTTACCTTTTTCAAAAAGACTGCTTTTTTGCGGGACTGAAATTTTTTGAACATATTTAAAATAATATTTTTTCGGGCAAGCTTCAAAAGTTTTCAGCATATTTGGAGAAAAACTATTCATCACACACCTCCGTGCAGTCTAAAATGTCCGTAAATATCAGGCTCGGTTCCTGTTCAATAATTTTTTCAAAAGATTTAACCTTTCTGCTTGTTGAAAAATACAAATGTTTCTTTGCTCTTGTTATTGCAACATAAAGCAGTCTTAAATTTTCCGAAACCAGTTCCTGTTTCATATCAAATTCTGTTTTAGGTTTGTAATCGGGATTAAGGCGTTTGAGATTTTCATTAAAGTCTGAATTTTTAAGCTTAATTTGTTCAAAATCAAGCGTAAGATTTTTTTCTGCCATTTCAGGAATAAATACGTAATCAAATTCATCGCCTTTTGATTTATGCAGTGTCATAATCTGCACTTTACCCGCAAGAAATTCTTTATCACTTTCATCTTCTTCCGAGAAAAATTTAAAACCGCTTAATGACGGCTTTTTAGCCAGCTCGCCCAATCGTTCGATAAGTGTCGGAAAATCTTTGTAATTCAGGCTTAAACGTTTAATAAGTGTAGAAATCAAATATACATTTGATTTTTCAATTTCCGAATTAAAATAATGCAGTCCGATTTTTATTGCAAGTTCTTCTGCTGCGAGGTGCGGGAATGACAGCCAGTAAGTTAAATCCCAGTAGAACTGTGCAAGGTATATATTTTCAATATTATCACAGTCAATTTGTATAAATGGATTTTCGTATTTTCTGATTTCAAGCCCGAGTCTTTGCTTATATAATCCCATCTCTGCAAGAATTTCGTAATTATCTGCAATAACATTGTTGTCAAACGGATGTAAAATCATTTGCATTACGGCAAATATTGTTCTGAAAATTGATTTTTGTTCAAGGCTTTCGCTTCTTGTAATACTTTTTAAGCCGCTGTTATTAATAAAGTTAATCCATTGCGCAACCTGATAATTGCTTCTTAAAAGAATTCCTATTGTGCATTTGGGATTTTTTTTCAGGGCTGATTTAATTTCTTTGAGAATATAATTTCTTTCTTCTAATGGTTTTTCAAAAATTACTGCATGCAATGCATTTTCTGACACAGGGTTTCTGCCTTCAACAGGCTGCATAAATATTTCAAAAAATGCATTTTTAGTTTCCTGTTGTGTATCAGCCCATTTTACAAGGTTATTTGCAAGTGTCCATACATCTTTTGTGCAGCGCTGGGAACAATTCATACTTACATTATTGCTTTCAGATATGAATTTTCTGAAACCTTCCACATCAGCATTAGAAAATGTAGTTGTAATCGCCTGATTTATATCTCCGCATCTGATTAAATTTTTGTGTTTTGCACTCAAAAGATTAATAAGTCTTTGCTGAATTGATGAGCTGTCCTGTGCTTCATCTTCGATTATGTAATGACATATATCCTGATAGTATGCCCTAATATCGGCATTATCTTCAAGGAGTTTAACCGAAGAAGTAAGCATGTCATCATAATCAATTAAATTTGCTTCTTTTAAAATTCGCTGATATTCTTCAAAAAATATTTGGAATTTTTCGAGTTTTTTATCCATTCCGCTTTGAAACTGCCCGTTGCCGATTTTAAAAACAGAAATACCTCTGTCAAATTCGTCAGTTTCTGTTTTTTTGAGCTTTAATTTATTCGCAATTTCTCTGATAATTCTTGAACGCTGTGTGTCATCACAAATTTCAAAATCTGATGAAAGTCCGAGCCTTTCAAAATTTCCGTTTTCTTTTAATATTCTGAGCGCGAGCCCGTGAATTGTGCTTATATTCGGAAGCTGAGACGAATTCTGTCTTATATTTTTAATCCTGTCGCGGAAGTTTCGCGCGGCACTTTCCATATATGTCATAACAAATATGTTTTCGGGATTTACTCCATTATCAAGAAGTTTGAGGATTAGAGCAAGTAAAATAGTTGTTTTCCCTGCCCCAGGAACTGCTGAAATTGCCATTTTGCCCGTTTCATATTCAAGAACGGGTTTTTGGTCATCACGAGGTATAATCTTAAAAGCTTTTTTAGTTTCTTCGGTATGAATTTGTTCTTTGATTTTTATATATTCTTCAATCCCGCCGAAATTTTCAATCCCGTTTCCGTCAAAAAGGCTCGAATATGTATAAACATGTCCTGATGCGCAAAGGGTTAATTTCCTTAAAATTCTGGCAGTTTTCTCTTTTGAAAGTTCAATATTGTCATCAATCGTAAATTCATCTTTAGCCCATCCACGCTGGAAAACCCAGGCATTATATAAAGGTCCTGTATCGCTTTTAATCCATTCATCGCTTGAAATATCAAGCCAGAATTGATATTTGCTTTTAATCTGATTATCAATAATCTTTTGCGGTGTTGAAATTACAAGATCATTTTCTGCAATTTCGAGAGTTGAATACGGATTTTCAGCAATGATAGAATTTTCAATTTGATTGATAATTTCATTCTTGCGGGTTTCAAAATCTTTTCCGAAAATATTTTCAAAATCCTGAAGCTGTTTTACAAAAAAGTTGAATTTATTTAATTCTACAGGATTAACATAATAAAATTCCGCAAGCTCATAATAAATATCGTAAACTTTTTCCGAAAGTTTGCCGCTGCTCTCTGAGAGTTTTTTTATTACGTCAAGAAATTTTTTATATTTTTCTGTATATTCCTCAAGCTTAAATTCGTGTTCTGCAAGTTCCCCGTTTTTTTCAAAATTTTCAAGTATATCTCTGCAATATTTCACGGGAATTCCTAAAAATTCAGAGAGTACAACGCGTAAATCAAATTCGCTTAATTTAATTCCGCTGTTAAGTTTAAGAATTGTAAGAACTGCTTTTACAAGTCTGTTTTGTATAAGCTTTTCGCTGCCGGATAAAAACATCAGATTTGTGTGAATATTTTCTTTCAGCGAAAATTTAAGCATATCATCTATTACGGGAGTTATTATCGAAATTTCGCTCGGGAGAACGTTTTTCGCTAAAAGTTCTTTAATTTGTTTTATTGCTTCATCTATCATGGAAGCTCTTTTTGAAGGAGACTGCAGTGAAAAATTCTCAAGAGTATCGGTTTTGTTTTTCGTAATATTTGAAAATAAAGTTTCGGCATCTTTTGCAAGACGATTTTCGGATGTAATTTTTTCAGCATTTTGATTAAACAGTTCTTCAAATTTCCATACTGCTGTTCTGTCGGCACTTAAATATCCCGTACGGCTTGCCCCTTTTTCATCAAAGGCAATAAAAACATCATTTAATTGCGGGGCAAGATACGAAATAAAATCAAAGCAGACGGGAGTAATTTCGTCACCGTCATCAAGAATTAAATATTTAATATTTTTGAAATAATCAGAATTTTTATAGACATAGTTAAAAACAAGAACCTGTCTTAAGTAATCAAAATCTCTTAGAGCAAGAGTTTTTGAAAGTAACTTTTTTAAGACGTTTTTTGCATCTTCGGCAAAGCTTTCTCCTAAAATTCTTGATCGCCACTCCACTTCTTCATCGGTTAAGTTATTTTGAACAATCAATGAATATCTTCTGAAAATTTGATGCAAAAGAGATTTTTTAGAATTATAACCCTTAAAGGGAACTTCATGCAAAATATCTTTTAAAATAAATTGCGAAACTTCCAGACCTGCAAGATTCGGGAGAATTGCCGGATTGTTGAAAGGGTTAATGTTTTCAATAAGCGCCCAGTTATCATTAATTGTATTGTAAACAAGCGAGAAAAACGAATGTACCTCTAATTTTTCAATACAGTTTACTTCCAGTTTTTCCAAAGTTTTATTTATGAAGTTTTGTTTAAGGCTTGAGTTTTGTACAAGCACTAAAATTTCAGAAGATTTTACGCCGGAATTCAGTAATCCGAGGTATGCATTTATCAGAAAATCGGTTTTATTTGTAGATAAATCAGCGCAAAATAGCATTCATACTCCTTTAATAATAATTGTATCATGAACAATAAAAAAATTATTTTGTCCTCATCCTTCTGAACTATTGCATTTTTTTAGCCGTTAGTCTATTATATAACCATAAACGGAGAGAAGGTAACAAAATAAAAATGCATGGAGGTTAGTTATGCAAGAATTACAAGAACAAATCGGACAATCAGCAGGTCAAATTTACAATTACTTGAACAGTAACGGAGAATCTACTTTCTCTAAAATGAAAAAAGAATTAGACCTTAAAGGTAATTTTGCAGATTTGGGTCTTGGCTGGTTAGCAAGAGAAGACAAAGTTGAAATCTCTAAAAAAGGTGCTTCAGTTAGTGTAAGACTTAAATAGTTTTTTGTAAAAAGACATTATAAAAAAAGACACTTTTTAAAAGTGTCTTTTTA
>FR900442.1 GCA_000438175.1 Fusobacterium sp. CAG:439
CGCTGATTATTGCAGGTGCTTTATGTCTGGCGGGTGTAGGAATTTATATCTCAAAACGTAGACCGCCTGTTAAAAATGCTGTTATTAAACCGCAGGAAATTCATAATGCTCCAAAAATACAGCCCAAACCTGAAATTAAAATAACAAAGCTTCCTGATGAAAAATTAGCAAAATCATTACCTCAAGAACTTGTTGCAAAGCTTTCGGTTGGTAATAATTATGAAAAGTTTAAACAGCTGCTTTTAACTCCTGATAGTACAAAAATCGCAGGCAGCGGTGCTAATTCGGTTGTTTATAATATTGATTTTCTGGATGATTATGTGCTTAAAGTTTTAAATGCTAATAAAAAAGCTGATCCTAACAGAATACCGATAGGTTTGTTTCCTGAAAATATTAATTTAGGTCAGCCTGTCTGGGAGCATCCCGACAAAAAAGGTATTTTAATATTAAAAAAAGTCTCAGGGGAACCGAATTCAATAAAAAACTGGTCTTGTACTATTTTTGACGAAAATGTTAAATTGCCGCGTTCAGTTACGCAGGAACAAGCTAATGAGTATTTTGATAAGATTTCTAAAATTTCGCAGATGGACCAAGAGGTATTTGATGATTTGGCAAACCAAATAAAAGTATTAGATATTACTTCTAAATATCATGGTGATGTTACTCCCGGCTTTAAAACCGATTCTGTTAACCCGAACAACCTGCTAGTTGATTTTGAAAAAAATAAACTTGGTATTATAGACTACTTTGCAAAAGATAATGCTCTTTATCAAAACTCTTATATGGATATGGTAGCTGTAATAAGTGATTTTACACTATATCCTGAATATTACGATCATCTTAACACAGAACAGCAGAAAAAGCTTATTCAATACTTAAAAACAATTGAAAATAAGTCTTTTAAGGCTGCTAAAAAAGTGGGATTAAGTACTGATAAAAATGTATTTTTAAACTTTATAAATAAAATGAACAAATATTTTCCTATTCCTTCAGTGAAGAAGTCGGAAACTGAAGAATATATAAGAAGTTATGATGTCAGAGCTAAAGCTCTTGTTGAAATGTTTAACAATCAGTAAAAGAATAAGTTGAGTTAAGAAGGGTTAAAATATTATCCAAACTTTCTTCCGTAACAAGTTTTGTACGCAGTACTTTTGCATTTTTAAAGCCTGCAAGATAATACGGATAAAATTTTCGCATAAATTTTATGCCGACATTTTCTCCGCGAAGCTTTATTTCTTCAGCAAGATGATATTTTAGCATCTCAATTCGTTCTTCTAGCGGCGGGATTGGTAATTTTTCCCCTGTATGCAGGCAGTGTTCAATTCTTGCAATAAGAGTCGGATCTCCTATTGCCCCGCGGCCTATGGCAACTCCGTCAGCACAAGAAAGTTCAAGACATTCTATAGCTTTATCGACAGAAGTTATGTCACCGTTTGCAAATACCGGGATATCTACATTTTCTTTTAATGCTCTGATTTTTGCCCAGTCTGCATTACCTGAATACATTTGGGAACGTGTTCTTCCATGGATTGTAATAAATTCTGCTCCTGCTTCCTGCATTGCCTGCCCGAATTCAACGTAGTTCATTTCATCTGCTGTGTAGCCCAAACGGAATTTAACACTCACAGGCTTATCTGTTCCGTCTTTAACCGCTTTAACCAGATCTGCTGCAAGCGATGGGTTTCTCATTAATGCCGCACCGTCTTGCCCGCCTACGACTTTTTTTACGGGACAGCCCATATTTATATCAATCATATCTGCATAATTGGTTAAAAATTCTGCAGCCTGTTTCATCATATGAGGCTTATGACCGCTTATTTGATAGGAAATAGGAGAATGGTCATTATTGCGTTTTAGTATTTCTGTACCGCTTCGACCATTCATTGTCTGTGCAAGGTATTCGGAACTAATCATTTCTGTTGTTAAGAGGCAGTTCTTTGAATATTTTCTTACCAAAGTTCTTAGAACATAATCTGTTATTCCTGCCATAGGGGCAAGGGATACTTTGCTTTGGATTAAATGTGAAACTCTGTTATTTGTCATATTGTTTTAATTCGCCTAATCGTGTTTGTGCATATTTCAAGAAGTCGTCATTTTCTGAATATGTACTTGTAAATGCTTTATAATGTGATGCGGCATTTTTATATTGTTCAAGCATATCGTAATCAACACCGATTAAATAATTTACAATTGTTAAATCAGGGTTAATTCCTATTGCTTTTTTGTAATCGGCTATTGCCTGATTATATTTCTTTTGCGTGTCGTAAATCATTCCTCTGTAATATAGAGCATAGGCATCATTTGGTTCTGCTGTGAGAATTTTATTTAATAAGGTTAAACTTTCCGTATATTTTTCCGCATCAAATAGTGAAATTGCTTTTTCAAGGTCTTGCGATGCTATTTGTGCATTCAGGCTTTCAAGTAATTCTTGGGCTTGCTTGTTTGTTTTGTTCAGCGAAATGGCTTTTTGTGCGAATATTTTAGCATTTGCGGTATCTTCTTTTTCTGCATATAATGCCGCAATATAGTAAGCTATATCAGAGTTTGACGGTGCAAGATTTAAGGCTTGCTTATAATATTCTATTGCTTTATCAGTATCACCCATATTCTGATAGGCAGATGCGACACCAAGCATTGTATCTGAAGTTGCCGGTTTAATTTTTAAATATTCGTTTATGGCATTTTGATAATCCTTATTATTGTAATAATTTGCCGCAATTTCAAGTTTTTCATCTGTTGATTGCGCATTTATTGATTTTATCGCATTCGAAACTTCTGCATTGTTAGGAAACTTTGTATTAGCGGTATTCAATGTCGCGAGTGCCGCATCATAGTTTTTATTTTGTCCCTGTGCAATTGCGAGATTTACATAGACTTCGGGATTTGTCGGCGTCAGCTTGATAACTTCGTTATAAATCGCTATCGAGTCATTCAATTTATTCTGCTTATGCAAATCAAGCGCGTAAGTATATAAAATATTAGCCGCATTATTCGGATTATTTTTCTTAATATAATCCACAAATTGCGCCGTTGTCATTGTATCTTTAACCATATTCAACATGTCAGCCTGAGCAACTTCGTTATTCGGCTCAATAGAAAGAACCTTTTTGTAAAGTTCAAGAGCTCCTTTTTTATCGCCGGTTGCGGCAAGAGATTGTGCTTTGTACAGATTTGCAAGTGCGTTATCCGGGTAAATTATCAGAACAGAATCGTAAGCGGTTATTGCCGTTTTATAATCACCTTTCTGCTGGTATAATGTCCCGACGTTAAGTCTTGTATTTACATTTGAAGGATCAAGATATTCAGCTTTGGAATAATATCTTAATGCCTCATCAAAATTGCCTGCTTTCTGCATAATTGCACCTAAATTTGCTGTCACTGCGGCGTCATTGGGTGATTCTTCAAGCTTTCTTTTGTATATTCTTTCCAGTGAATATAAAACGTCTTTGTTGTCGCTTGTTTTAGACAAAATATAATTGTATTCTTCAACAGCAGCATCTTCCTGATCAAGCTTATCAAGCATTTTTGCATAAGACAGTCTTAAATCAATATCGGATGGAGCAACCGCTACTGCTTTACGGTAATATTCAGCTGCTTTTTGATTATTGCCGAGAAGCTTCATAATATCGCCTGTCTGCTGAAAACTCTCTTTAATCAGGCTTTTATCAGCTAATGCCTGATTGAATTCGTAAGCCGCGGCGGCAAAATTTCCCTCAGCACGCAACTGCTTTGCTGTTGAAAACCTGTTTTGTGCAGATGTATCAAACCCTGTAGTATTTAAACACTGGTTTAAATTTGATGTAACCTGAACAATTGCCTGCGAAGAATTTTTAACCTGATTTGCATTAGGATAATAAACTAAATAAAATAATGCGGCACGATAGTCATCAGCGGCTTTCTTATAATCTTTGTCCGTGTTTGCATAGTATGTTCCACGCGCCAGATAAGAATTAATAAGCCCTATTCTTGCTGAATTATCCAAATAATTTATTCTCAATGCACTTTTAAATTCGGTAATAGCTCCGGAATATTGATAATTCGATAAATACTGCTGTCCCAGATCAAAATGTTCCTTAAACCCCGCATAAACCGGAGATATACTGTAAAAACCGAGTGTAAAAACACACATTAATTTTATAAGTTTTTTCATATAATATCCCTCTTCGCAAACAATTTTAATAGAATTATTATTACATGAACATCGACATTTTACTATATTTTATAATAAAAAAAGAACCGGCTAAAATTTTAACCGATTCTTTTTTGCTAAACTTTCATCTGATCATTCGAAATCTGTTTTGGACACAAAATTCATAACATCGTCAAATAGAATTTGAATTGGAAGTGTCATGTCAAATTGCAGATATTCTCCGTTATTTAAGTCTACAAACACTTCTGTTGCTGCATTTTCGGCTGCTGCTTCATTCTTCATAAAATACTCCTTATATTGTTCTTTCAACCTGTTTATCTTGTGATTAAGATATCGGCATAAATTTTTTTATCTTTAACCCCGTGCATTTAAATAAATCCTCTGAAAGCCTTATCTCGCATATAAAAAGCTTGTTTAAAATTCATATTTACATTTTGTTACAATGTTTTTTTGTTAATAAATGTGGCAAAAATAGAATTTTGTGCTACCATGACACTTGTAAAACAGGTAAAAACAACATAGGAGATAGAACAATAGCTACCAACGATAACAGAAACAACAGAAATCAAGCAATTATGAATGAAAGAATTCGTTCAAAAGAAGTCAGATTAATTGACCAGAATGGTGAAAATAAAGGAGTAGTTCCGACATCAAAGGCTTTACAGATGGCTTACGACGAAGATTTAGATTTAGTCCTTATTAATCCAAACCAGGATCCGCCGGTAGCTAAAATTCTAAATTACGGCAAATATAAATACGAACTTGAAAAACGTGCTAAGGAAGCTAAGAAAAAACAGCATACCGTAGATGTTAAAGAAATTAAAATTCGTTATAAAATTGACACTCATGACTATCAGGTCAGAATAAAAAGTATTGAAAAATTTATTGCTCAAGGCAATAAGGTTAAGATTGTAGTCATGCTTCGCGGTCGTGAAATGCAGCATTCAAATCTTGCATTTGACCTTGCAAATAAGTTTGTAAAAGATTTGGAAAACATGCCGGTAGTTATAGAAAAGAAACCGCAGCTTGAAGGGCGTAACGTTACTTTATATATAGCTCCGCACAATTCTTAAAAAAGTTCTTGACTGAAAATTTTCAGCCTGTATAATAAAAAACGTGGCAATTAAATATTTAACACCATTTACTCCAAAGAATATTTCATTGCCTCAACCTTCTCAAGAAGTTTATTAAATTGAAAATAAAATAAAAGATATGCCGCAATAGCTCAGTTGGTAGAGCAAGGGACTGAAAATCCCTGTGTCCTTGGTTCAATTCCGAGTTGCGGCATATCTTTTTTGTTGTCATAATTAAAAATTCTGATAAAAAATATTCATGTTTATTTTTTTTACTGCTGTGATGTAAAAGTTCGCATATAAAATGTGAGCTTATAATTTATGAAAGGATGATTTTTTATGACAACAGTTGAGCCAATCAGAAAAATGTCAGATTTAAGAAAGATTGAAAAAATTTTAGCTGCTCAAAGCATGCGTAATTTAGTATTGTTTACTATCGGAACAAATTGCGGTTTAAGGATCTCAGATATTCTTGCATTGAATATAGGTGATGTAAAAGGAAAAAATTATATTCAATTAAAAGAGAAGAAAACAGGTAAATTCAAAAGAATACCTATTAATTCGAAATTAAAACCTATGCTGGCGAAATACACAAAAGGAAAAAATCCCAATGAACCTCTGTTTAAGACTATATTTAAAAACAGACTTGATCGAATAGCTGCATATAGGATTATAAATGATGTATGTGCAAAAGCAGGTTTGGAAGAGAAAATCGGGACCCATACTTTAAGAAAAACATTTGGCTATCATTACTATAAAATGTATAAAGATATTGTTATGCTTCAAAAAATATTTAACCATTCAACCCCTCAGATTACACTAAGATATATCGGCATAGAACAAGATAAAATTGATGAAAGTTATACACATTTTATTTTATAGTAATAAAAAAACTTACAACAAAATAAATAAAATGTAATAGATAGTCAATATATACAACAGAAT
>FR900443.1 GCA_000438175.1 Fusobacterium sp. CAG:439
TTATCAGAAACAATTTTGGGTTTACCGTATAACCAGAAGGCAGGTTTCGGCGGAGGACCAACAGTTGCAGTGCAAACAAAAGAAGTAACTCTTTCAGAACTTGCAACAATTTTAAGCGATTATAGTGTAGATCCTACAGATACAACTTTTGAGGGTAAAACAAGTTCAAGTCCGTTAACAGATGCTGTAATTTTATATAATAATACAGATCAAGAATATAAATTTGCGGCAGGCAGTTCAGAACATGATTATTTTACTAGCGGATATTCGCAAGCTCCAAATGGAGATATTTCTATAGGAGATATATTAACCAAAGACTATACATTATTAGCAATTGGTTGGGGTAACAGAACAAGTTCAATAGGCTTTGAAGGCGGCGCGATAAGTGCGATTTGTAATTCAACAGCCTGGGAAAATATGTTTGATGTTATCGATTCGTTATTAGACACCGGAACCAGTGAAACCCGGGCTGCATTAGAATACGCCAGACATATGACAATGCAATTGGTTACTAATCAGTGCCCTCAGGATGATCGTACGGATTTGAAAGGTAATGGTAATGCTGATAAGAATGATAAATGGTACTTTTTTGATACTGCCACAGAAGATCGCATGCCTAATGTCGTCCACAGGGAAACCCATTCTAAAGAATATATCGGTAATGTTATTAATTGGGCTAATAATAACGTGAGTTCATCAGGAGATGGTTATATAGGTATGGTTGCTCAAGGGAACTCAGATTCAGGTCATGATGATAAAAATAATTGCCAATCTGTTGTGTCCATAAGTGTAACTAATATTCTTAAAGCTTATTTGACATATTTCATGGATATGATGAAAGGTGTTTCAAAGGAAGATCAGTACGGTCGCCAGTTATATGATGTTAAAGATCAGCTAAACACTTCAAAGCTTGTTGATGAAAATACTGTATTTACCATCAAAACAGGCACAGAGGTATCAA
>FR900444.1 GCA_000438175.1 Fusobacterium sp. CAG:439
CGTTTTAAGGCTTTTTATCTCTGTATTTGGGGGTTGTGAAATTCAAAAAATCTGTTATAATGGTGATGTGGATATTCACAATTATAATGGGGTTGTTAAAATGAAAAAAGCTTTTACTTTAGCTGAGGTTTTGGTTACTTTGGGGATTATCGGAGTTGTTGCGGCAATGACTATGCCGACTTTGATTAATGATCAAAGGAACAAAGCTTTAGAAGCTCAATTTAATACTGCTCATTCAATGATTTCTCAGGTATTGACGCAGATGGGAAGTGAGAACATTGATATGACAAAAATGTATTGCGGCGCAAGCAGACGTGATTCTACAGAGAATATATTTATACGTGATTTTGCAAAATATTTTAAAGTTATTAAAAGTGAATATGGAAGTACAGCTGATTTAACTAAGTTAGGTTACAAAAATTCTTACTTTAATCAATCTGCACCGGGGCATAATAATTTTAATCCAGATTCACATGATAACGGTGCAATTATTTTAAGCAACGGTATGATGATTGCGTCAAGCGGCTGTTGGTGGCAGGATGGGGGAACAGGTATTGATTTCATTGTTGATACCAACGGTACTAAGGGACCTAACAAGTTTGGATATGATTTATTTTATTTCCAATTCGGTAATGATAATAAACTGTATCCGGATGCCGGTGATTATATGTTTGCGACAACTGATGCCAAGAAAGTGGCTTGCTGCAACTTTGAAAAAGCTAATACCTGTACTGTCCCTCAAGATACAGGTGTTGCCTGTGCTCAATTTGCATTAACAAATACCTGGCCGCATGATGAAAAGAAAAAGTATTGGGATACTTTGCCTTAGTTCTTATAAACTTCGGCATATTTCGGATTAACAGCGAGCCATTTGAATGCCTGCTCGTCTGTATCCGGAATATCAATTACAAATGTCCCGCCGTAGCGGCCGCGTGAAAATGCAAGATAACCTTCTTTTGCAAGGTTATGAAAAGCTTTTCTTACAGTATTAGGGCTTAAATCAAGCTGCTTTGAAAGTTCAATGATTGACGGAAGTTTTGAACCTATTTCATAATTTTCGGCAATCATTTTCTTTATATGATTTTGAGTTCTTTCATAGTAATAAAAAGCTGTTTCCGGCGCAGGAGCAAAAATAGAGGTTTCTTTTTTTATTGAAATATTTCTATCATCAGGCATTTTTATAACAGTTGTACCGTAACGACCTCGTCTGGCAAGTAAAATTCCCTCATTAATAAGAACTTTTAAGGCATCGTGTATTGTTTTTATACTTACCGATAACTCTTTGGAAAGTTCTGCATGTGCAGGAATTCTCCCGCCTACTTTCAAATTTTTTGTAATATAATTTTTTAAATCGTTTTCAACTTTTTTTACAAGCGTGTTATTTTCATTAGTAACATTTTCAACCGTAAAATCAAGTGACTTAACAACCCATCCTGTTTCGTTCGAGTTTTTAAACTTATGTTCAAGTATGTTAACTGTTCCCAGATATTCAAGAGCAAGCCTTGTTGTATTAGCAGAACAACCGATATGTGCAGAAATATGTCTTGATGACGGTAAAGTCTGACCTTCGGCTATTTTTTTATCTAAAATATATTTTTTTATTTCGCTGATTGCGATTTCACGTTTAGAAGTAAGCTTTCTCATAAAACTGTCAGATTTGGATCTGTCGCGAATAATTGTACCTATACATTGTTTGGATTCCACATAACCCATATCTTCAATATATCTGAGAGAATTCTGTATAGTGCCTATGCTTACCCCGAGAAGATATGCTAAATCAGGCTTTGAAGGTAATAGTGTATTTGGTCTAACTGTTTTATCGCTGTCAATCCAGTGCATAAGCCATTTTGCGATTGCAACAGCTTTTGATTCCGTTATATTTTTTAAATCAGGCAAAGTAAAGTTTATTTCACTAACCTTAATTTGTTTTAAATCGGATTTTTGCGGAAGAACATATTTAATATTTTTCATACACACATACCTCATTGCCAATAATACACTATTTGTAAAAAAACATCAAATATTTTTTTGCTATTTTATGAAGACAAATTTACATTTACTTCGAAATATGATACATTTAAAAGAAAGGAGCCAGCGTAGCCGCTGGACCCAATTGAGTGAAAGGAGCAATTATGACAACAAATGTAACAA
>FR900445.1:0-11078 GCA_000438175.1 Fusobacterium sp. CAG:439
ACGGGCGCCATAGCTGCCAAAATGATGCTCATTATAAGCATGACGACCATCATTTCTGCTAATGTAAACGCAGAAACATACCTTTGCGGCAGTTTACAAAATTTCCTCATAAATTACCCTTTCTCAATACAGAAAACTGACTATTTTATTAAAATAGCGACTGTATTTTTTATATTTTATTCTTTCATTCCTTGTAATACCATTATAACCCTTTTTTTGAATTTTGCAACATATATATTTACATTACATGTCCCCCATAATCAAATAGCCCGACCGAATAACCGCTTACGGTAATGTTTATAAAGAAGAATAAAGTACATAATCTAGTATTAGTTTGTTTTTTAAAAATATTTTTGGGGTTTTTAGTAAAAAGCCCATAACACAAGGAGGTAAAAATGACTATTAAAAAACTTACTGTGGCAGCTGCAATTGCCGTTGGAATAGCAACGTGTTCCTTGAATCAAGCAATGGCGGCTTGTCCCTGCGAAGTACCGGAAACTCCGGCACCTTGCGCTGAACCGTTACCTGTGGTAACAGGGCCTGCATGTCCGTGTGAAACTGCAAAACCAAACACTTGTACAAAGTGTAAAAAAGCATTACCTGACTGTGACTGTCAGAAACCGGATCCGTGCGAAGACCCTTGCAAAGATCCGTGTGACCCTTGCGAAACACAGAAAAAATCAGATTGCGGCTGTCCTGATGAAATAAGCTGCGACCAGCCTGCAGAACCTGCATGTGCTATCTGCCCTCAAACAGGTAAACCTGACAGAAAAGATATGAAACAAGTTTACGGCTATCCGAATGCAATTTACGGTACAAACAACTATGTAGGCCAGCCTGCAAACTCTATCTTTTCAACAGACACACCCTTAGCAGGAACACCGAGAACTTTGTCTTCAACAGTTAATGGTACAACTGTAGCATCTCAAGGTCAGGTTACCGGTGCAGCTACCCAGATGCCTTGCCTGAACGAAGCACCGACAAGACATAACGGTATTCCTATTGACAGAAATGACAGACTAATGGACGGCAACAATTGCCCGATTGACTTCCAGTCAACAAACTCAATTGATGCAGTAAGGAAATCTTTCGTTCCTTACGAAATTCCTAACCAAATTATGCAGACAACAGGTGCTGCAGCAAACCTCGGCGGATGTCAATTTCCCGATGTCCCAAACGGCTTCTGGGCAGCATGCGACATCGATAAATTAGCTATTAATGACGTAGTAGTAGGTTATCCTGACGGTTATTTCAAACCTAACAGAAATATTTCACGTGCAGAATTCGCTACAATGTTAGTTAAAGGCTTTAACCTTGACCAGTGCGACATGCCCCGTGAAGGATTATTCAAAGACGTTCCGAAAAGCAACTGGGCTAATGCAGCAATTGCAAAAGCAGTTGATGAAGATCTGTTAAAAGGATATCCTGACGGAAACTTCAAGCCTAACCATCCTGTAACAAGGGTTGAAGCTTTAACAACAATTGCTAAAGGTATGACTTGCGATATCGACGAATGCAAAGCGGACGAAATCTTAAGCAAATATGCAGACGGCTGCTCAATTCCTAACTGGGCAAAAATACCTGTTGCAAAATCACTTGAAAGCGGTGCTTTAAAAGATATGCCTAATCCGAACATGATTATGCCTAATAAAGAAGCATCCCGTGCAGAAGTTGCATCAATGATGCAAACGGTTCGTGTGGCATTGGGTTACGATACAAACCCGAAAACAGCGAACAACATCTGCCCTGCTTGCCCTGTTAACAAAAACGCTTTTGTAGAACAGGAAGAAATCGTTAAAATTCCTACATTAAAAGTAAAAATGATTGACCAGTTAACAGCAAAATCCTCTCACGTAGGCCAGTACTTCAGAGCAAACACTCTTGAAGACGTAACAATTAACGGTGTAACTTATCCCTGCGGTTCTACAGTAACAGGTCAGGTTGTAGAAGTTATCAGACCTTCAGGCTGTGATAAAGGTGCTTTAAAATTGTCTTTCACCGAAATCAAAAGCGGTAAATGCAAAACAAAATTACCTAAACAAATCTTGCAGGCACAGGTTAATAAATCAAAACAGGTTAACCCTGTAGCAAGATTGGTAGAAGCACCGTTTACACTTGCCGGTTCATTAATCGGTGTAACAGGCAGAACAGTCGGCGGTATCATCACAAACGTCGGTAACGCCGCAGAAAACGTATCTAACGATGCAGGTTACATGTTAGGCCACGCATTCCAGGGACAATTCGGTGCTGCTGCACGTAACCTCGGCGACGGCTTATGGGAAACTGTTAAAGCTCCTGTAGATGTTACAAGAACTGCATTATCAGGTACAATGGGCTTATTCCAAACTACAGGCGACGAATTTGCTTACCTTGTTGACCCGCGCGGATATAAGATATCTGCTGTAAATCCAAGAGAACACATTACTATTGCGTTTGGCTGCAGCGAGTAAAATCAAAATCAGCCGAACACCATTAAAACAAACAGTAATTAATTTGTTCGAAGCCTGAGAAAACCGGTATCTTAAAAATAAGATACCGGTTTTCTGTATTACAGTTTTATGAAACCTTCATCGTAAGCTTTAATCAGACAAGAAGTAAGATTATCTGCTTCAAATTTCTTTAATAAAGCATTTACAAGTTTTCTGCAGCTTGAATATGAAATATTTAATTCATCTGCAATATTTTTTCTATTGTAGCTTTTTGCAAACAGTTGAAGCATTTTATGTTCCTGCTCGGTCAATAACTCTTTATTCATTTTTAACTCCTATTCTAAATAAACGTCTTACAATACTTTCATAATTTTTATCATAATTTTTTGCTGCTCTTCACTTAAATTAACAAATTCTTCCGATAACTGTTGAACCATAGAATTTATCTCTTTTCCCGAAACATTTTCAAATTTAAAAAATTCAGCAGGAGAAACTTCTAAAATCTCAGCAAGTTTGAAAAGAATATTGGAAGAAGGAAAACTATATCCTGTTTCTATACCTGAAATTGTTTGCGCAGAACAATCACACTTTTCCGCCAATTGTTCCTGGGTCAAATTGGTTAAAAGTCTAAACATTTTAACCCTTTTACCAAATTTTTTCATAAACTCTTTTTTAGAGCGTAACCACATATTCTAAGTTTATAAAATTAATAACAAATTTCAATCAAATCATATCGTACATAGTACGATATATTCGTAGTTATCAAAATTCAGCACATATTTACGCTCTTTTCAGTTTCTTCATCAAAAGAAGCAGAGGGATTACCGCAAAGCACAAAGCACCGAATATTCTAAATGAATCTATAAATGCCCATAAAGTTGATTGCTTTATAAGCTGTCCGTAATACGAATATTGTGCCATATACTGCGCAACCGAATGTTCGGCATAACCTGCAAGAGCAGCCGCTGTCGATTGTACTCTTTCTATAAAAGCAGGATTTAACTCGCTTGTCTTGCCGACCATCATATACTGGTGAACCTGTGCAAATCTTGTCAGCATTGTTGCTACAAGTGATGTCCCGATTGCACTTCCGATATTTTTCAAAAGGTTTTGAATACCTGTTGCGTTTGTCATCTGCTCGTTTCTCAATGTATCAACTGATAAATTCATAATCGGAACCATAGAAAGCCCCATACCGATACCCATTACAAAGTTAGGAATTGCAATATTCATATTTGAAATCTGTAAGTTTAATGAACCGAATATCAATGTTGAGCCGCCCAGTAAACTTAAACCTACAGCAACAAGAATTCTGTTATCAATTCTATTTGACAATGTTGCAGTCATAAGCATCGCTGTCATACTGCCTAAGCCTCTCGGCATCATTGTTGCACCGCTTAAAAATGCCGTATATCCGAGCATGCTCTGCAAAAATTGTGGAAGAATTGCAAGAGAGGCATACAAAACTGCTTGAATTACAACGGAAATTATAGTTCCGGCAGAAAAATTTTTATCCTTAAAAACAGACAGGTCAATTAAAGACTCTTTATTGGTTAACTGTGAATGAAAAAACAAAACACATGCAATAACTGACACAGCAAAAGTCCAGCATATCCATGCCGCATTAAACCAATCCGCATTATTTCCCTTATCAAGAACGGTCTGTAAAGTTACAAGCCATATAGTAAGATAGAAAAAACCTTTTTTATCAATTTTTACATTCTTTTGTTTTCTGGCATACGGAGGATCTTCGACAAGTTTTTGCGAAAGAATTGCAGCAGCGCATCCAAAAGGAACGTTTATATAAAAAATCCACGGCCAGGTCCAGTTATCCGTAATCCAGCCGCCTAAAACAGGACCGATAATAGGAGCAAGGATTACGCCCATACCGAAAACGGACATAGCAATTCCGCGCTTTTCTTTCGGAAAACTTTCAATAATTATTGCCTGCGAAATCGGCAGAATTCCGCCGCCGCCAAATCCCTGCATTATTCTTGCAAGAATCATAAATTCAATATTTTTCGCCATACCGCAAAGCATTGAAGCAATTGTAAATGTTAAAATACTTATTATAAAAAAGTTTTTGCGCCCGAAAACCTTACCAAAAAAATCTACGGCAGGAATTACAATACCTGCAGCGATTAAATAACTTGTTAAAATCCACATTGACTCATCGCGCGTTGCCGAAAAACTTCCCGCCATATGCGGCAATGCAACGTTTCCGATTGTTCCGTCCAACACGTATATGAATACCGAAAGCATTACCGGTATAATCATTATCCACGGATTGACTGACGGGGTCCATTGTTCTTTTATTTCCTGATTTGACATATATCTTTAATTCTCTGCTTTCCTCTCTCCTTTTAATAAAAACATAAAAGGAATTAAAATAAAACAAGCCAAAGCGAATACTTTAAAAGTAGTCATATAGGCACATAGGGTAGACTGCTGGATTAGCTCGTTATAAAGCATTTTACCTGCCATATAAGTTGCGTTCATCATATCACCTGCATGATGAACAAATGAACCTGCATATGTACTTAATTTTTCCATAAATACGGAATTCGAAATACTTAAATTTTTTACAAGAGCGTTCTGGTGAATTTGTGAAAATCGCGAAATCATTGTTGCAACAAGAGAAGTCCCGATTGCTCCGCCGATTGTTTTTAAAAGGTTTTGCAAGCCGGAAGCATTTGTCATCTGGTCATTTCTCAGTGTTATACAAGACAGAGTTGTTATGGGCATAAATGAAAATACAAGCCCTATTCCAAAAATATAATTCGGAATCGCAATATTAAGAGGATTAATTTCAAGATTTAAAAGACTTAACATCCATCCTCCTATCCCTAAAGCACACAACCCCATAATCCCGTATGTTTTGTAACTGATTTTTCCTCCGAGACCTCCGAAAATTAATAATGCGGTAAGACACCCTAAACCTCGCGGCATTATTGCCAAACCGCTTAAAAAAGAATCATACCCGAGCATATATTGAAGCATCTGGGGTAAAATAGCAAGTGATGCAAGTAATACTGCATTAATTAAGATCAACATAACTGTGCCGAAAACATAATTTGAATCTTTTAGAACTTCAAGTTTCACAAGAGGATTTTTGCCCTTAACCTGTGAATAGAAAAACAATACAGCTCCACAAACTGCAACGGCACTTAACCAGCATATCCACGGTGCATTAAACCAGTCAGCATCATTACCCTTATCAAAAACTATTTGTAATGGAACAAGCCAAACACAAAGCCATAAAAATCCCCACTTATCCAAATGAATATTGTCTTGCTTTGAAGCATACGGAGGATCTTCAAGAAATCTTTTAGCAAGAGCAATACAGAAAAAACCAACAGGGACATTTATAAAAAAGATATAAGGCCACGACCAGTTTTCAGTAATATAACCGCCCATAACAGGACCTAAAATAGGTGCAACAATTACAACAAGACCAAAAACAGCCATTGCTTTATTTCTTGCTTCTCCTGAAAAACACTCCATACAAACCGCCTGAGCCATCGGCATTAGACAGCCCCCGCCAAAACCCTGCATTGCACGCGCTAATACAATCATACCTATAGAATTTGAAATTCCGCATAAAAACGATGCTATAGTAAATATAAAAACACCAAGCATAAAGAAATTCTTTCTTCCCAAAAATTTACAGAAAAAATCAATCATAGGAATTACAATACTGCTTGCCATAAGGTAACTTGTCAAAACCCAAATAGATTCCTGACTGCTGACGGAATATGACCCTGCAATATGAGGCAACGCAACGTTTGCAACTGTTTCATCCAATGCATACATAAATGTTGCAAGCATTACGGGTAAAATTATTAACCATGGATTGGTTTTAGGTTTCCACTCCTGAACTTGTTCTTGTGTAGACATACTTCCCCGCGTTTTATATTTGTAAGGAGCCTTTAATTAAGGCTCCTTGTTTGCTATTTAACCCTTACTTTAGGAACAACTGACATGCCGGGAACAATATTATATTCATTCGGGTCAATTTTTTCAGTAAATACGATTTTTACAGGTATTCTTTGTACAATCTTAACGAATGAACCTACGGCATTTTCAGGCGGGAATAAACTTGATTTTGCGCCTGATGCACGCTGAATACTGTCAATTTTTCCTTTAAATACTTTATTCGGATAAGTGTCAACTTTAATATCAACTTCCTGACCCGGTTTCATGTGGCGAAGTTGATTTTCTTTAAAGTTTGCAACTACCCATACATCTTCGGGAACAATTACGAAAAGAGGAGAACCTACATTTACGTACATACCTTTTTCAACACGTCTTGAAGAAACAGTTCCAGTCTGAGGTGCATAAATTTTTGTGTATCCGAGATTTAATTTTGCCTTATCTCTCAATGCCTTAATTTCTTTTAAGTCTGCATCGGCAACTTTATTTCCGCCTTCTGAAAGCAAAGCTTCTTCTGATTGTGTCAGGTTAGCCTGAGCAGAATCGTATTTTGCCTGAGCAGTATCAAGGGTTTGTTTTGAAACTGCACCTTGCGCATACAAATTTTTATATCTGTCCAAATCTTTTTTTGCAACATCAATATTTGTCTGCATAGCTTTAAAGTTAGCTTTTGCATTTTTCTGGTTTAAAAGAGTTCTTTCATATTTAGCCTCTGCCTGTGCAAGAGCGACTTCATAGTCAGCCGGGTCAATTTTTGCAACAAGGTCGCCTTCTTTAACCTTCTGGTTATCCGTGATATAAACATCGGTAATTTGACCGCTTACACGAGGAGCAACCTGAACGGTTGTTGTTTCGACATAGGCATCATCTGTTGACTGATACATTAATGCATCATGAATTACAAAAGCTCCGGCAATTGCCACAACAAGCCCCACTCCCAGAGCAATATATCTTTTAAACGGTTTATGTTCTTTTTTTACATCTTGTTCTTCAGTAATTGTATTTTGTTCTTCCATTTTCTACCTCATGTTATCAATTATATTATATATTCATATTAACATTTTTTTCCAAATCGAGCCTGAATTTTTTCAGAGCTTCATGAACCCTGTCTACTTCTTCGGTTGAAATCTTTTTGGTAATACCGTCAAAGTATCTTTTAATTTTTTTGTTTATTGAACCGAGTTCTCTCAAGCCTGCTTCGGTAATCCCCATTTTTTTTACAAGTCTGTTGTTTTTCGTGTCAATAAATCTTGTAATAAATCCTTTTTCTTCCAGAGAATTTAAAATTCTACCGGTATTTGCTCTATCTTTCAAAAGTAGTTTTGCCAGATCTCTCTGACATATCCCCGCATTAATCGACACTGTATCAAGTGCAAAATATTCATCGGGAGATATGGAAATCTCAAGTTTTTCAAACAGCTGGAGCGTAAGTATACGCATTAATCTTGCAGTCTGTTCAAGTTCATAATGTATGCTGTCTGTATAATGTTGTAATTTTGAATCCATCATAAGTTTATTATAATTTAAATTATTATATTAATATATGTTGTAAAAAAAATATGTTGCATTTACAACAATATTATGCTAACATATCATTATCAAAAATGCAAGCAGCAAAAATAAGGAATTTAAAAAAGTGAGAAAGATAATATCAATAGCATTATTGGCAAGTTTTATAAGTATGAATGTCATGCCTGTATTTGCGCTTGAAAATAACAATGCATCTACGGCAGCCCCAAAACAGTTTAAAAGCATGATTAAGAAAAATAAAAAGAATAGTGATGATTATAAATTTGCTTATGTAAATATGAATTGGTGGGATAATTTCAATGATGATGTTTTAACTTCATATATTCAAAAAGCTATATTAAATAATTACGATTTAAAAATGGCATCTTTAAATGTTCAGGAATATTACCAGAATGTTAAAATTCAGTTTGCAAACGAACTTCCGCAGGCAGGCGTCGGATTTTCTCCTGCTTACCTTAAAGGCTTGAACACAACCAGCACTGACTGGTCATTTATTGCACCTGCAATGATTAACTACGAAGTTGATATTTTTCTGAAAAACAGAGATAAAACAAAAGCGGTTAAAAAACTTTATGAAGGTTCAAAGCTTGATGAAAGAGCTGCATATATTTCAATAGCATCTGCTGTCGGAACAACTTATTTGAATATTGTTAAACTCGACAAAACAATTGAACTTCAAGAACAAATAGTTAAGCAAAGACAAGATATTTATAATCTTATGCTTGCAAGAAACAAAGAAGGTTTAACATCAACCGCAGATACTGTAAAAGCTAATAAAGCTTTAGTTCAAGGCCAAACCGATTTAATTGAGCTTAAAAAACAGAGAGAGAAATTATTACATCAGTTCTGCGTACTTATCGGAGAAAGTCCTGAAAATGCAAATTCAATTGAAAGAACTTCATTAGATCAGCTTGTATATGATTTAAATATTCCTTCAAGTATTCCGTCAGAAATAATTATGCAAAGACCTGACTATATGAGAGCTGAATTAATGGTTGAAAAAGCAGGTCTTGATGTTAGAGTTGCTAAAAAAGAACTTCTTCCGACAATTAATATTTCAGGATTTGCACTGTTTAATGCAGGTGATCTGGGAAGCATTTTGACAACCAAAAACGCATTAATGGGACTTGCAGGAGGTGCAATATTACCTTTGTTCACGGGCGGAAGAAGACTTGCAAACATCAGATTGAAAAAAGCAACTTATGAAAGAATTTTGCAAGACTACTACAAAACAAATTTGACAGCTATTCAGGAAGTTAACGATGCACTTGTGGCTTCAAGAATGGATAAAGAGAAAATGGATCAGACATTAACTCAGGCAAATTTGGAAAAAGCGGATTATAAGTACAACGAACATAAATTCAATGAAGGAACGATTTCCAAACTTGATTTAATTCAATATCATGAAAATCTGCTAACTATAGACAAACTCGTTGCACAGCAAAAAGTTGAATGTATGGTAGATGCAATCGGCTTGTACAAAGCAACAGGAAGCAAACCGTATGACTATGTAAATTAATACCGGAGCTATACTAATGTCATCAAATTTGGTAAAAAACTATGTAAACTAAATTCACATATAATCATCACCTCTTTACTTTAATCCAATTAAAGTAATGTGCCGGCAAGCCTCACTATTGCCGGCATTTCTTTACACTACGTGCGTAGACAAAGCCTACAACGATTTACAAGCCGCTTTCATCAAAATTGTGTTACTTATTATACTTTTTCGATTGCGCTTTTTTCGACTATTGCACTCGGGTGTTAGATTTAAACTTGTTTCAATATTTCAAACCTTATCCCTCGCATCTGTTACACTACGTGCGTAAATACATCTTACAACTACAAATTACCAATAATTACCCTGTCAATTCCTGCAAGGTCTTTTATGATTTCAATCTCTTTAAATCCGTTTTTTTCCATTAAAGATTTTACGTCCTGCGATTGCCCTATTCCTAGTTCAAACATTAAATATCCGCCTTTGTTTAATACTTTATGAGCATCGCCTGTAATCTTTTCATAGAATTCCAAACCTTTTTCATCTTTTGTAAAAAGCGCCTCTTGAGGGTCAAACTTAACCTCAATTTGAATATTTTCTTTTTCACAGGGCGGAATATAAGGAGGATTTGAGATAATAATATCAAAGCTTTCACCTGGTTTAACGTTTGAAAAAACATCGGATTTTCTGAAAATAGCCTTATTAAATAAATTCAGCCTTGAAGCGTTATCAAGGGCAGTATTCAGCGCATCTGTCGAAATATCAACCCCGATAATCTGACATTCGGTATTTTTTGCAATCATGCAGGCAATACATCCGGAACCTGTTCCGACATCAAGAGCTGTTTTAAAATTGTTTTTATTAATTATTTCAACAGCTTTTCTTACAAGAATTTCAGTTTCATCGCGGGGAATTAAAACAGACGGGTTTACGATAAACTTCTCGCCCATAAAGTCGGCAAACCCTATTATATGCTGAACTGGCTGTCTTGTTTTTGCACGAAGTTCAGCTTTTTCTCTTACTAACTCAAGTTTTTCAGCCGTAAGTTTGTTACCAGAAATTATATCTTTAATTCCGTAATCGGCAAAATGCTCGAGCAGCATCTTAACTTCAACATTTGCTTCATTAGGTTCTATTCCGCTATCTGTCAATATTTTCAAAATCTCTTGAATACTCATTTAATATACTTTCTATTTCGTTTCTAGCCTCTAATTTTGAGGTTAACTCTTTTTTCTCTATATTATATTTTTTGCACAAACGGTCGTAATAATAAAGCTGTTTTTTTGTAGGAGTTTCCTTTGACATTTTAACTTCTTTGAGGAAGTTTCGTTTTTTCTTTTCAAATTCTTTCTGAGCTTGAATTAAAGGCTCCTGCTTTTTCTTATAATCATAATATTTGCGGCACTCTTCCAAATAAAGCAATGTTTCATCAAGAAATTTATTATCGTCAAGATAGTTTTGAAGAAATTCAAAATGCGGATTGTTAATCTCTAAATAATATTTTTCATCTTCCAGAAATTTATCTAAAATATCCTCTACGCTAAATTGCGGAGATTTTTTAACCAGTGCACGCAAAAAATTACACAGAGCAGATTTCTGTGTTTTTGTCATTTCCTGATAAATTTGATTTTTAATCCGGTACATTATTTCTTAAATAAATCTTTCACACTGAATTTACCGATATTTTC
>FR900445.1:11134-16802 GCA_000438175.1 Fusobacterium sp. CAG:439
CAATAGGATTTGTTTGAAGAACGGTTTTCTTTTGAACCTTTTCTTCTGTTTTAGTTTCATTTTCAATTACGGTAAACTCTCTTTTATCCATAAAATAATTATACCTCTTTATATATGTATAAAAAAGTTTGTTAAGAAAAAATTGACTTTTTCTTATATAAAAAGTATATAATGTTACAATTTGTAACTACATAAAACTATGAGGCAGTAACCGAATTTTTCTTATCTATAAGTGCTGCCAGTTGTTTTTCAAGCTCATTTGTATTCTTTCCGAAACGTTTAGCACCTGCAATTCGTCTTTCAAGATCTTTGATTGTGCCGTCTATAGCTTTCCCATCAGCTTCCTGTTGCGAAAGCTGAGGCTTAACTTCTTTAGGTTTTACCATGATTTCTTCAATATTAGCTTCAACAGAATTTTTAAGTTCACGTTCAGCCTTATTCTTCATTTGTAATTCAGCCAGTTTATTTTTTTGCTGTGTATTTAAAGGCTGATATGAAATGCTTCTGTCGTAAGCTGTCTGATGTTCAGGCGTAACTATATTTTGTGAAGAATTTTCAACTAAACTTCTGCTTTTTGTATCAGCATGTTGAGTATTCAAATTTTGAATTATTTGAGCTTCACGTTCGTTTGATACAGGTTTTGGGTTGCGATTAGCAGAAGTATTTTTTATCCTTTTCTTTTTGGACACGGAAGGAATATCCCAATTTTTACCTTTTGCTTTATCCAAAGCGGTTTTAGTTTGAGAAGCAGCTTCTTCTGCAGTTTCTTTAACAGCTTTAGGATTTTTTCTTAGCAGCATATAGACACCAAGTCCTGCAAGAGCCGCTAATGAACCCCACAAGATATATTCCTGTCCCTTATCAGCTTTTTCCTTTTGTTTTTTATCAGAAATATTTTGGGGTTTTATATCTGTCGAAATACCTGTATTAGAAGTAAATGCTACTTTTTCTATCATTTTAAAAAATTTAACCTTTCACTTTACACACATTATAATAAAAACGCGTGAATTTAAAATTTTGCCTTAAAACATGCATGTGTAATGCATTTTTGAGTATTATAAGCGCATAAATACTTAATTAAAAGCTTTTTTAATAAATTGTTACAATTGTAGTTTTGCAATTTGAACATCAAAAACGGCTTCTATATCAACACCGTTTAATATTTCCGTAATAAGATCATTCGGATTTAAATTTCTGTCAAAAGCCGGAAGAACACCGAGAATTTTTACATCTGTATATTCTTCTATCAAACGCGGCATTAATTTAATATTCACGTCATCAGTATTTTCAGGATAACTACCGAGAATTACCCCGCGGAATTTTATTCCTGTTTCTTTTGCATGGTTTATTGACAAAATCACATTATTTATCGTGGATGTTTTGGCGGAAACAACCATTAACAACGGCAAATCCAGTATTTTTATCAAATCCTCCTCAAGAAAATTTTTGCTGAGAGGGGTTGCAAGCCCTGAAACTCCGTCAACAACCAGGCATTCATTAACATCCTGAATACTCTGAAAATCTTTCAAAACAGTATTTTTATCAATAATAAGATTTTCAGCGGCAGCAGCTATTAAAGGAGCAGCATTTTGCTTTAACAGATATGAATAATAAGTTTTAATATACGGATCAATAAATTTTATAAAAGCTATATCATGTGACTGTACAAACCCGTTAATCTTTACGGCTCCGACTTCCACAGGCTTGTAAACACCTGTGGAATACCCCAAACTTTGCATTGTAGCCGTAAGTCCCGCAGTAACAAAAATTTTGTCCGAATTATTGTCAGCACCTGTAATAAATAGCTCGAGCATAGACTAATACTAACACGCGGGAATTATAATTGTAAAGAAAAATCAAACTCTGTTCTTAATTTCTTTTAAACTGTCTCCGCCGAATTTTAAAAGGAATTCATCAACAAGCACACAGGCTATTCTGCTCTCTGCAACAACAGAACAAGCTTCAACCGCACAGGTATCTGAACGTTCAAAATGCGCTTCAGTTTCGCTCAAATTTTTTAAGTCAACGGTATTCAAGGGTTTACGCAATGTTGGAATAGGCTTCATAACAGCAGTAACAACAATGGGTTCACCGTTTGTCATTCCGCCTTCAATACCGCCTGCATTATTTGTTTTTCTGACTATCTTTCCGTCCTCAAGATACATTTGGTCATGAAACTCGCTGCCAAACATTTTATAAGCATGATGATTTCCTATAGAAACCGATTTTACAGCAGGAATACTCTATAGAAACCGATTTTACAGAAGGAATACTCATTACAGTCTGCGCTATTTTACCGTCAAGCATTCTGTCCCAGTGAACATGAGAGCCTAAACCTACAGGAAGATTTTCAAACACAACTTCAAATTTTCCGCCAAGAGTGTCGCCTGCTTCTTTTGCTTTATCAATTTCCGCATGAAATTCTTCTTCTGTTTTTCCATGCCCTATTTGAATAATTCTTGAACTGCATTTTACATCAAATTGTAAAAGAATTTGTTTTGCCACGGCACCGACAGCAACTTCTATTGCAGTTTTGCGGGCACTTGAACGCTCAAGAATATTTCTTAAATCAGTTTGATTATATTTTACACTTCCCGCGTAATCCGCATGTCCCGGGCGGTATTTTGAAAAAGATTTTTCATCAGTAAAATCTTCGGCATTTGTGCTCATAATCTTCTGCCAGTTTTCAAAATCCCTGTTTTTAATTACCAGTGTAACAGGCGAACCTAAAGTTTTGCCGAAACGAACACCCGATGTAATTTCCACCGTATCAGTTTCAATTTTCATTCTTCCGCCGCGTCCGTAGCCGCCCTGACGGCGTTTCAATTCGCTATTGATAAAGTCAGGGTTTATATCAAACCCTGACGGAATTCCTTCTATTATTGCGGTTAAGCACTTGCCATGGCTTTCACCGGCTGTTAAAAATCTGAATTTATCAAGCATAATTTCCTATTTTTTATTTGCATATTTCAGGAAAGTCTGCACTTTAGTCTGCATCATTTCCTCTGTAATCTTCCAACTGCCGTTTTGTTTTTTTACAATCATGTATGTTTTTAATTTATAATTTTCTCCTGTTGGCTGTCTTAAAGAACTGACTTTATAAGCTCCGTTTCCGAGAGAAGCTACAGAAACATTAGTATAATTATTTTTGTAACCTCTTAATTTAGCACCTGCCTGACCGATTTTCATTTGTCTTATATAAGTTGCAGTGTCTGTTGTAACATCCACAAGTTTTCCGTCAGGTTTAACCACCTGTCTTATAATTTTAGCATTTGGCGCATACATTGACGCAACGGCAGGACTGTAAGAGTTTGCAGCCGCAACGTAGCTGTTGAAAAATTTCAAAGCTTCCTGAGCGTCATCGGCAAATGCTTTCAAACCTGCAGCCATAAACATTGTAAATACCATTAATATTGATAATAATTTTTTCATCTTTTTTCTCCTTCTACGTTTATACAACGACAAAAGTCAAATTTTTGTTCATTTTAATTATATCATATAAACGTTGAATGTCATTAAACTAAATATGTAGTATAAATTGTTTATGGATATGCAAATTTTATCGGAATATTTGGATTTTTTGGAAATTGAAAAGGGGCTTGCGGAAAATACTCTTGAAGCTTACAGGAGAGATTTGAGCGATTTTTTAAACTTCTGCGGTAATATTGAGATAAACTCCATACAGAGAGCAAAAATTAATTCATACGTCAGAAACCTGCATGAAAAGCAATTTTCGGCAACAAGTATAATGAGAAAAATTGCATCGCTGCGAGGATTTTTCAAATGGACCTGCGTAAATGAAATTACCTGTACAAATCCTGCGCTCACACTTGAACAGCCGAAAGTACCGCAAAAACTTCCGAAAGTTCTTACTGTTGAAGAAATTAATAATCTGTTAAATCAGGATTTATCAAAGCTTCACAGGGTAGTAACTGAACTTTTGTACGGATGCGGACTGCGTGTGTCGGAACTAGTTAATTTGAAGATTACGGATTACGACCTGAAAAGTAAATTTCTTGAATGCACCGGAAAAGGCTCAAAAGACAGAATTGTCCCGCTCGGAAAAAAAGCTATTCAGGCTATTAAAAATTTTCTTCCGGAAAGAGATTATTTGTTGAAAAAATTTAATTTACAAACAAAATATCTTTTGATTAATGATAAAGGAAAAAGAGTAACACGTCAGGAAGTTTATACGTTTATTCATGAGCAGGGAAAAAAGCTTCACAAATCTATTTCCCCGCATACTTTAAGGCACAGCTTTGCAACGCATCTTCTTGAAAACGGTGCAGATTTAAGAGTTGTGCAGGAACTTCTCGGGCACAGCAATGTATCCACAACACAGCTTTACACGCATATAAGCAAAAAGCGTCTTAAAGAAGTTTACTTTGCAATAAACGGTTAAGCCCTGTTTTTATCTGATTTGTACAGGCATAATCAGGCAGACGTAATCTTCTTCGCTGTTAGGCTTAAACATTGTAGCCGAAAGCGGTGTATTTAGTCCGATTTTAACCTCATCGGAATCAATATTTTTCAAAGCTTCCAATACAAATTTATAATTAAATGCAATTGCAAGTTCTTCTCCTGCATAATCTATGTCTATATTTTCTTCAGACTTACCGGAATCAGGAGTATCAGCTGAAAGTTTTAAATTATTATGGCTAAACTCAAGTTTAACTATACTTGTTTTTTCGTTAACCATAATAGATACACGTTCAAGAGCCGAAGTCATTTGTGAAACATTAACAAGAGCTTCCTTCGGGCTTTCAGCGGGAATAAGCTGATTGTATTTCGGGAATTGACCTTCCAATAATCTTGAAATAGTTGTTGTTTTTTCTGATTTAATTATTAATTTTGATTTTTCCGTGTAAATTTTAACAGCGTCTTCATCTATAAAACTGCTCATTTTAATAAATTCATTCAAAGTCTTTGAAGGAATAATTAATTGTTTAGAGTGATTGTCTTTATTATCAATAGTTTCACGAACTCTTGCCAAACGGTTTCCGTCAGTGGAAGCAATTTCCATAACATTTTCAGAAATATCACAAACAATACCTGACAGAAGATTGCTTGTTTCATAACTTGCAGCAGCAAAACCCGCTTGTCTTACAGCTTTTACAAAAGGTCTTATTTCAATTTCAAAACCTTCTTCTTCTTTAACATCAACAGATGCAAATTCGGGAGGAAATTCAGAAGCTGAAATACCGATTATGTCAAACTTTGAGTTCTGGCAGGTAATGTTTACAGATGTTTCACCTTCGTTCATTTCAAAAGTTATAAGTTTGTCGCCAAGCTTCGAAACTATCTCATTGAGAGTTTTTGAAGGTAATGTAATTTTTCCTTCTTCTTCAACTTGAGCATCTACTTCGGCAATTACAGTCAAATCCAAATCTGTTGCTACAAGTTTGATTGTACCTTTATCAATAGTTTCGATTAAAATGTTTAAAAGAACAGGCTGTAAAGCTTTCATTGAAGTAGCTCTTTCAACAATTTTAATACCGTTATACAAATCTTCTTTTTTTACGACAAATTTCATAATATTTACTCCCGATTACTAATTCTATAATAAAATTATATATGTTAAAATTTCAAATAAAATAAAATAATACAAAAACTTTACTTTTTGAGTTTTGAACAATCAAATTTATATTATTTATTATATTAATAAATA
>FR900446.1:0-1250 GCA_000438175.1 Fusobacterium sp. CAG:439
GCAACTTTTATTACAAAGGTTGCCGCCGTCTTGCGGCGGACATTTAGACTTATCCGTTACATAGCTGCCGTCCCAGCAAGTATATTTTATCGGACATCCTGCAGGTCCTTTTACGGTAGAAGAACCATCCCAACATTTATATGCAGGGCAATCTGCTTCTCTTTCACTGTTTGCAAAGCTGCCATCCCAACAGGGGTATTTACAAAAGCAATCACATTTGTCTAATTGATGTTCTCCATACTGACAGGTCTTAGTACATTTCGGGGTACAACAGGTAAAACAACCATCACCTTGACGATGTTCATTTTCATTACACCAATGAAAGCCTGCATCTTCACAGAAGCTTGGTTGAAAAAAGGTACCTGCCTGCGTACAATAGTTATCAATATGACAGGTAACATCAGGATAAAACGCTGCATGAACGTTCTTTGAAAACATTGCAAATAAATTCTTTTTTACAAGAGCCTGCTTATACTCTGGATCTTGAGGTTTCCAGTCCGCAAGCATTTCGGTCGATATCTTTCGTAAAGTGGAATAAGCATTGTAATAGGTATAAGATACAATGTTATCTAACTTTGCCTTGGTTATACCGATTGTTACGGCAACAACAACTGCAATAATTAACATTACTATAATTATTTCAGCCAGAGTATAACCCAAAAACCTTGATGTCGGAGCTTTTAGGCTCCCCCCCCCCCGCAAAACATGCGGCTGATAATCTTTTTCATATAATTGCTCCTTTATTATAAAATCTCACTTATAATTATAACAAAGATTTTTAAACATTTCAACCGTAATTAATTTTAACTGTTTTTTGTGTTAATATAATGGCATAAAGTATAAGATTAAATGAGGTAAAAAAATATGTCAGGACACTCAAAATGGTCAACAATTAAACATAAAAAAGCTAAAGTTGATTCGCAGCGTGCAGTAGTTTTTCAAAAATATTCAAGAGAATTAATTGTATCAGCAAGGCTCGGCGGACCTGATCCTGCAGGGAATTTCCGTTTAAGAACAGCTATTGAAAAAGCTAAAGCGGCAGGTCTTCCGAATGATAATATTAAACGTGCTATAGAAAAAGGAGCAGGTGCAGGATCTGCAGATAATTACGAAGAGTTAATTTACGAAGGATACGCGGCAGGCGGTGTTGCAGTAGTTATTGAAGCAATGACCGATAACAGAAACAGAACCGCGGGAGATATAAGAAGTTTCTTTACAAAATATAACGGAAGTTTAGGTGCAACAGGCTG
>FR900446.1:1259-17447 GCA_000438175.1 Fusobacterium sp. CAG:439
AGTTTAGGTGCAACAGGCTGTGTAGGCTGGATGTTCGATCAGCGCGGCGTAATAACTTTTGATGAAAGTATTGATTTTGATAAATTGTTTGAAGCGGCTATAAGCCTTGATGCACTTGATGTAACGGAAGAAGAAGATCAATATAAAGTAATTACTTCACCCGAGAATTTCCAGACGGTTGCAGAAGGGCTTGAAGCAGAAGGATTTAAAAGCATATCCTCTGAACTTACAAGAATTCCTCAAAATACCGTTGAAGTCACTGACGAAAAAACAGCTGATCAAATTCTGAAATTATTGGACAAACTGGAAGAACATGATGATGTTCAAAATGTTTATGCCAACTTTGATATTTCCGATGATATTTTGCAGAAACTGGAAGCATAATGCAAAACTTTAAAGATATTGAAAATTTATCAATCAAACTTAATGACACGTGTAATGCAGCAGGTATTACACGTGTTCTTGAGGAAACTTTTTCTGCTGTAAATATATATATTTATGACTTCACATCAGAAACTTTAAGGGATTTTTCAAAAAGCTGGATTTCTATAGATGAATTCGGCAACAAAGAGAAAGCTAAAAAATTATACAAAATATTTGACGAATTAAAAAATAATAATTATACTTCGCAGGATAACAAGTTATATTACGCACTCTATCAAGGACAAAAACTCATAGGAATTCTTGAATTTGCCGAAAATCTCAACAATCAGGCTCTTGAATTTTTAAAAGTAGCCTCATATTTGATTTCTCTGAAAATTCAAAATGTTATTCTTTCTGACAGAATGCAAAAAAATATTGATTTTCATGATGCAATGAAAAATATTGCGAAAATTATTGAAACTCAATATGAAACAAGCTACATTATACCGATTATCGGAGAAATGATTGATAAATTTGTATGCGAGCATTTGATTTACATTTTTATAAATAACAAACTCGTATGGCCTTGTGCATGCAAAGATGATAAAATTTTTGAACTTTTGAAATGTCTTAATAACAAATCGGAATATATATTAACACCTGATAAAAAAATAGGCTTATTCCCGCTTATAAGTGAAAACAGGCTTCTCGGATGCATTGTTACAAAGAGTACTGATAATATTCTTAGCGAAAAAGAAATAAGTTATCTGGAACAGCTTACAAATCAAGCGGCAACAACTATTAACAGAGCCAATGTTTATGCGGAAATTCTGAAACATGCAACACTCGACGCTCTGACAGGTTTTTATAACAGACGCCAGCTTGAAGAACGAATTAAACAGGAAGTCTCAAGTGCAAAACGACAAAAAAGAAATCTTTGCGCAATAATGACAGATATTGATTACTTTAAAAATGTTAATGATACATACGGTCATGCCGCAGGTGATCTGGTTTTAAAAACAGTATCGGGAGTTATCAAACATCAGCTGAGAGATTATGATATAGCCGGAAGATACGGCGGTGAAGAATTTGCGATTATATTACCTTACACAAAAATCGAAGAGGCGCAAATGGTTGCACAAAGGCTTCGTAAAGCTGTTGAAAAAACAAAAATAGATATTTCGAAAGTCAGCACTGATATAAATGAAAATCTTATTGGTGTTACAATTAGTTTAGGCATATCTGAATACAAAAATGGAGATAACGAAAAAATATTATTACAAAAAGCCGATAAAGCCTTATATAAGGCAAAAGAAAACGGAAGGAACAGGGCAGAAGTATATGAAGAAGTTTCAACAAATTTGTCATAACCTTGATGATACAAAAAAACTTGCATATAAATTTGCATCCCTAATAAAAGACGGGTGCTTCATTAACCTTTACGGAGAAATAGGGGCGGGGAAAACAGCTTTTGTTAAGCTTGTTGCAGATGCTCTGCAAGTAAAAGAAAAAGTAACAAGTCCCAGTTTTGTAATTCTTAACGAATATCATACGGGTTCAATTCCGATTTATCATTTTGACTTGTACAGGCTTGAAAACGAAGGAATTAAAACTATTTATGATGAGTTACGGGAATACTCTGAAGGTAAACAGGTAACTTTTGTTGAATGGGCTGAATTTAATCAAAACGAAGCCCCGTTTAACCATATAAAAATTAATGTGAAATACAATGACGATGATTCGAGAGTATATGAATTCGAATCTGTCGGAAAAGATGAAATAATTGAGGGTTTATCAAAATGATAACATTAGCATTTGATACTTGTCTTGACAAAATGTATGCCGTTTTAAAACGTGACGGAAATATTCTTGCATCACGAATTGTTGAAAATAAAGATAACAAATATCATTCGGCATTTTTAATGTCAACTTTACAGGAGATTTTGTCTGTAAATAACATTAAACCGCAAGACGTAAATCTTATTGCGGTAAACGTAGGCCCGGGGAGTTTTACTGGCATACGCGCCTGTGTAACCGTTGCCCGCGTAATGGCACAGCAGCTGAACTGCAAAGCCGTCGGAGTTTCTTCTCTGGAAATACTTGCGCAAATTGCTCCGAAAAATCCGCTTATAGCACTTGATGCCCGAAAAAATTGCGCATACCTTTATTGCGATGGAGAAATAAAAGGAGCAGTACAACTTGAAGACGTCCAAAAGATTATTAATTCAGGAGATTATACTGTTATTACCGATAATAAATTAAAACCTCTGCTGGGCGGCAAATCTTATCAGGAAGAAGCTTACCCTCTCGGGGAAATACTTGCCGATTTAGCGGAAAAGAAAGATGATGAAGGGAACTGGCGAAAACTTAAACCGTTATATATTCAGCCGCCGCCGGGGGTATAAATTTTACGCAAACGGGAATAATATTATTGAACATTAATCCTGATAGCTGCGTATGGAGAAAAAAATTGTAAAAAAAGAGAATATATCTTTTAAGTGTAAAATTCAAGAAATTCCTCTTACCAGAAAAGAATTAAAGAATTTACTTAATTATCGTATTCCATGCCTGTGCTGCGGTATGGAAATGCTTCACCCCGATATTTATTCAAAACTTCTTGATATGGAAGAATTATCCGAAAACGCTTTTTCTGCAATAAAAATACTGGAACCTTTTGAAAGGATTATGCACCCTGTAGAAAGACAGGTGTTTAATATGTTCAAAAGCATGTCGGCAAAGTATCCGAACAAAGACTTTAAAGAACTCTTACAGATGAAAAAGGATGTCCATGAACTTGCACTGGTAAAAATACAAAGCATAATTTTCAATAAAATAAGTTTTTACAGAAGAATTTTGCCTAAAAAAACTGCACGGCAGCTTAGAAAACTTATGATTAAGACAAATGATATTATCTTTGATCCAGAACCGCATAAACCGTTTTCAAGAAGAATTTTTATTCATAAACTTAAAAACATTTTAAAAAATATCGAAAGCAAAAAGCTTAAAGATGAAATACTTGAAATAGCACGCCGGCTGCCGCGTTCAAGCGATGAAGTATGTGCTTTTGTCGTAAAAAATGCAAGAAAACGCCCGTCTGTAATCGCTCTTAATTTGATACATCCATCTGTCGGAACCTTTGAACATCTTTTACCAAAATGCATGAAAGGAATGAACAATTCTCTAAACTTTGCTCTTGAATGCTCATATTGCAATAATTCCAGACACCATTACCCGTTATCGGTACAGATTGAAGAAAATCCGTTTATGCCGCAAAATGCCCAAATTCAGGCAGATAAATTGATTTCTCTTTGCAAAAAGGGGTTATGTAAAAAGGATTATATAACTAATCTGAAAGATGTCCTTGAATGCCTTTCAGATAAAATAATATGCCTTGATTTAAGCAAACTTGATGAATAACGTAACACTTTGGTTACAAAATAGCAAAAATTTTTAATCAGGTGTATTTTTAAATTGTGAAGATTACACCTGTATTATTAAACAGTTTTCAGCAAGGAAGAAATTTTGAGAATAATCATACTGATTATTCTCAATACAGGGTACCTGTATTGAGCGCAGACTGCGTTAATTTTACCGGAAACAAAAAAACGCCTAAACCGGAATATCCGTTTAAAATACATTACACAAGACCGTTTGATGATGCTAAAGCAGGTTTAATAACTCCGTCTGAACTTCCGAAAAGAGAAATCTTAGAATATTCAAAATATATGCTGCCCTGCCCATGCTGCGGAGATTTAATGATGCCGCCGCAACTGATGGATAAAATCAGAGCAAGTATATCTGGCAATGCTTCAGATACAATAACTCTTTTAAAGAATTTTAAGAATTATATGCATCCTGTTGAAAAGCAAATTTATACAATTCTTGAAAGCAGTAACAAAAAACATCCTAATTTAGATTTCCACGAAATTTTAAGAAAAAAATATCAACGAGCAGAAAGACAACTGGTATTACAGCAGACCGCAATACTTAGTGATATAGGCTTATACGGGCGGGACAGATTATGCGAAGAACATTTTAACGAATTATCAAAAATAATTGAAAAAACTTATCAAAACATACTTACAAAAAATAACAGTAAAACTTTCAGCAGAAAAACATTTATTGGAGAACTTGAAGCTTTCGCTGAAAAAATTATTTCACACAGCAGCGAACCTAAATATAAAACTAATCCGTATAAAAACTTTTTAAATAAAATTTTGGAAACGGCTTATACTTTGCCGACTTCCTACAATTCTGTCCATGCATTTATCGTGAAATATGCTAAAGACAAATATACCCACAGAAATATTGCTGAAAGAATATTAAGCGGTTCTGAAGCAACAATTGAACATGCACTCCCGCAATGTCTTGGCGGGAAAACTAAATTTTCAAATCTTATTAATGAATGCGCACGTGATAACCATGCCCGACGACACGACGACGTAATACAACAAATCCGTGAATATCCGCAAATGCCCCAAAATATGCAGAAACATTTTGATAAACTCATTAATTTATGCAAGCAGGGCAAAGTTGACAAAAGCTATATTACAGAAATAGCTATGACTTATTATAAGTTATCAAAAGGATTGATTGATATTGATGTCAGCGGCTTATGGAAACACGAGAAAAAAGTAAAAGAAAAAAATACAAAATATTTAAATGTTAACAATGGCACAACTCCGACAAAGGCAGAAAGACGGGAAGCAAGAAAATTAAAGATAAAAAGACAAAAAATAAAGAAACAAAAGTTCATTATCGACGCAAAGCATTATGCAAATAAAAAGGCAGTAAAAAATATATTAAGACGATAACGGTAAAAAACGGGATAATATGAGAGTACCTGCAATTACATTAAATAATTTCACAAATATCAATCAGAATAAAAAGAAAATAAATCAAAATACATATTTTCTGCACTCATACATAAATTCATTAAGTTCGGTGTACTATGTACCGTTTACATCAATAGCGAATTCAGCGAAATTAAGAACATTATTTCATTACGGGCTTCCTTGTATGTACAGCGGGATTGAAATGATTGACCCCAAAATGGTTACCAAAATGCTAAAAAATAACACATTCCGGCAGCCTGCATCACGGGTTATAGAAGTCTTAACTCCTTATGAAAAAAGTATAACCGGCACAGAAGCGAAAGTGTTTGAGATAATTAAAGAAGCCGCGCAAAATTCACCTGACAAAAATCTTCATGAACTAATGCAGGAAATTGCTCCGAGATTTAAAAAGAGATTAAGAAAAAAACAAAATCCTATTTTTGAGGAACTCACAGAAGCTTCACACAAACTTCCCGATAAATACCGCTATAAATTTAAACAATTTATGGATAATACAAATAAAAAATTAAATGATGAACCTGTTATAGTACCTTTCAGTTCCTACGAATTCAAGTACAAACTTGAAAAAATAAAAGCAGATATTCAAAAAGGTGAGGATATTAAAGCAATAAAAGTTATGGACAAGCTGATAAAAGAAGCAAATAAGTTTACTAACAGCACCACCGCAAATACAATAGGCAGACAGAAAAATACTCTCTCGTTTTTATATAAAATTTTTAAACATTCAGTACTTAAAGAAAATACAGCTCTTAATAATCTGTTTAATACTTCTAAAAGCCGCTTAAACAAAGAAAGTACAGTTATTCCCTTCAACAGAAAATCATTCATTTATGATTTATCCAAACTTATACAAGATATTCCTGACCAACAACTTCAGGAAAAAATGATTTCTATCGCACAAAAGCTTCCGACTTCAAAAGAAAGTACTTCAGCATATATTTTGAAAGTCTTACCTGATTCATCAGAAAAAATAGGTTACAGGCTCCTCTGGCCTTCAATAGCTTCTGTCGAGCATATTTATCCCAAATCCTGCGGCGGACCTGATTTAATGTATAACTTCGGCGGAGCCTGCTGCAGAGAAAACACGGAGAGACAAAATATAGACTTTATGAAACAGTTAAAAAGATGTCCGCAAACAAAAGAAAATTGCCAGAAATATATTGATAAGCTGATTGAACTCGCAAACTCGGGAGTTTTTGCCAAACACAATATTAACGTCAAATATATTTTAGATTTTAAAAATACAATTTACAGACAGTCCCGTAAAACACTTAATTTAGATATATCAAAGTTAAAGCCTGAACTTTTAAATATTAACAATTGTAAAAAAAACGCATAAAAAACTAAACTTTTATATATCTCCTGCCGATTACTAAAATGTAGTTAATAAAAGGGATTATAAAATGGCAGATACAGGTGCTTCATTTAACAGACCATATAAACCTTTCGGAATGAATGTAAAAGTTCCGGAAATAGGAGAAAGAACTCTGAAACAAGCCGGAGATACTTTAAGCGGCATTGTTAAAAGTCCTGCGGAACCATTGTTTAAATTCTTGGAAGAAAATGAAGAAGTTTTCACAGGAGATATTAATTACAAAATAAACAAACTTTATGCTGAAAGTTTTACAATCGGATCCGCAATGAGAATGGAAGATGAAAAAATTAACGGAATGCCGTCATCTTTTGATATGCATTTTTAAAACTATTACTAACTCTTATTTGTCTATATATTGATAGAAAAGCCCCTAAAGGGCTTTTTTAATGTTAATAATGCTCTTCATCAAATATTTTAATATCTTTAGGCAATTTATCTTCTATGTTTTTAAAAAATTCGGTCATTGACCAGCCGAAACCTTCTGCTATTTTTTTCAAAGTTACCAGCTGTGGTTCGTTTTCTCCGCTCTCCACACGCCATAATGTTGATTTAGGAATATCATTTTCATACGCAAACAGACGGGCAGATTTGTGCGTATGCTCAATCCTTAATTTTTTTAAAGCCCTACCGAACTCTATACAGTACTTTTTTTCTAATTCATTCATAATTCTTAACAAAAGTGTCCCGTATTTGGAATTATAATGTATAATGATTAATATATTGTCCCGAATACGGGGCATAAGGAGGAAGAATATATGAGTTTCTTTAAAAAAGCATTTACACTCTCAGAGGTACTGATAACACTCGGTATAATCGGTATGGTTGCAGCTTTGACAATGCCTGCAGTTATTGCAAATTACCAAAAGCAGGAAACTGTCAGCAGATTACAAAAAGTTTATTCCGTGCTTAGTCAGGCTGTTAAACGGTCAGAGCTTAGTGAAGGAGAAATAAAGTATTGGAACTTTTCTTTATCGCCGGAGAATTTTTACAAGACATATATAAGACCGTATATTACCGTTTCACAAGAATTTATAAATTCAGACCCGCCGTTTGACATAAGTTATAAATGTCTAAACGGAAGGATATGTAACACTTACGGTTCATATAGTAACAAATCAGTACCGAAAATAATTTTAAATGACGGTTCAATGATTATTTTTGACTTTCTGGGTAATAATTACGAAGTTATCTTGACTGATATAAACGGATACAAAAAGCCTAATACATGGGGAAAAGATATGTTTGCTTTTTCAATTCAGGCAGAAGGCGGGCTTCGTCCATACGGATTAGGCGCGGCAATCCCGGGCGGCTCGTTCGGAGATAAAATGGACAGAGAAACAATAATAAATTCATCCAATGCACGCGCCTGTAAAAAAGGAAAAGACGGAGTGTGGTGCGCTGCACTTATAATGATGGACGGTTGGAAAATTACGAAAGATTACCCATGGTAAATTCGTCACATTACTTTATAGAAAATCTCATCTTTTTCTTGTTTGCGGTATAATAATAACGAACATTAGAAGTGTATAACAAAAGGTGCCCGAAGGCGGCACAGAAAGAAAAGGTAATTATGGTACCGGAAACTAAAAAATTTGAGATTGAAATCGGCGGTAAAACTGTTACAGTTGAAACAGGTAAATACGCTCAATCTACAAACGGTTCTGTTACGGTAAGATGCGGTGATACTATGTTATTTGTTCACTGTGTCGTTTCTAAAGAACCGAGAGTGGGAATAGACTTTTTCCCTTTATTAATTGATTATGAAGAAAGAATGTCTTCAATCGGTCGTATCCCCGGAGGTTATAACCGCTCCGAAGGGAAAGCTAGCGATAAAGCTATTTTAATATCAAGACTTATTGACAGACCGATTAGACCTCTTTTCCCAAAAGGATATAGAAATGATATTCAAATTGTAGCTCAATTATTCAGCTACGATCAGCAAAATCAGCCCGACACTCTTGCAATGTTCGGTGCTTCCTGTGCATTAATGCTTTCAGGCGCTCCGTTTGAAGGACCTATAGGTGCTGTCCGAGTTTCACGTGATGAAAACGGCAATATGATTGCAAACCCTACTCACCAGCAGGCTGACAAATCTGATCTTGATATCGTGGTTGCAGGTACACATGACTCTGTAATTATGGTTGAAGCAGGATGCAAATTCGTAACTGAGGATGATATTATGAACGCAGTTGAATTTGCTCAAGGCGAAATAAGAAAACAATGCGAAGCTCAAGAAGCATTTGTTAAAGAATGCGGAGTTGAAAAAGAAGTTTTTGTTAATCCTTACGATACAACAGAAATTAAGAAAATTATTGATGAAACAGCTCACGATATGATTTTTGATGCATATCATAACTTTGACAGAGCTTACAGACAGGAAAAACTTGAAGAAGCTAAAAAGCTTGTTAAAGAAAAAATCGATGCGCTTCCCGAAGATGATTACAGCAAGAAAATTATGGAAGAAACAGGCATTGACTTTGTTGCGGAAGAATTTAAAAACGCCGAAAAGAAAATTATGCGTACAATGATTTTGGATGAAGGCGTAAGAGCTGACGGAAGAAAACCTCATGATGTCCGCCCAATCTGGTGCGAAGTCGGCGTTATTCCGCGTGCTCACGGGTCTGCAGTATTTACAAGAGGACAAACTCAGGTATTATCTGTTGCAACATTAGCAGGTCCGGGAATGAAACAGGAACTCGACGGGGTTGATCCTGAAACAGAAAAAACATATATGCATAAATATATCTTCCCCGGTTTCTCTGTTGGAGAAGTAAAACCATTAAGAGGTCCGGGCAGACGTGAAGTCGGTCACGGTGCATTAGCTGAAAGAGCAAACGTTCCCGCACTTCCTTCTCAGGAAGAATTCGGATATACAATCCGCGTAACATCAGATGTACTGGAATCTAACGGTTCAACATCAATGGCATCAACCTGCGGTTCATCAATGGCTTTAATGAATGCAGGCGTACCCGTTAAATGTATGATAGGCGGCGTTGCTATGGGTATGATTACCGAAGAAGGCAAAGAACCGGTTGTTTTAACAGATATTCAAGGTATTGAAGACTTCCTGGGCGATATGGACTTTAAAGTCACCGGTAATGATACAGGAATTACAGCCCTTCAAATGGATATGAAAGCAAAAGGCATTGCAAATGAGACTTTACGCCGTGCACTTGCTCAAGCCAAAGAAGGCAGATTGCATATCTTAGGAAAAATGAGAGAAGTAATTTCCGCTCCTGCAGATCATTTGTCACCGTATGCACCAAGCATTACAACAATGACTATCCCGACAGAAGATATCGGAACAGTTATCGGACCGGGCGGAAAACAAATCAGAGCAATAATTGATGCATCAGGTGCCGAAATCGATATTCAGGACAGCGGTGTAGTAACAATTACTTCAAACGATCAGGAAGGTGCTGAAATTGCAAAAAGAATGATTAAAGAATTAACATTCAAAGCTGAACCCGGAATGGTAGTAAAAGGTAAAGTTGTAAGAATTATTCCTATCGGAGCATTTGTTGAACTTGCACCTGGTAAAGACGGTATGGTGCATATTTCACAGGTTTGCAACGAAAGAATTGATGCAATTGAACCTCATTTACACATTGGTGACGAAGTTATCGTTAAAGTAATTAAAATTGACGATAAAGGCAGAGTTAACCTTACGATTAAAGGGGTTTCCGAAGAGGAAAAAGCTCAGCTTAACTAAGCTTTAACCAGAATAGAAAAAGCACCTGTAAAAACAGGTGCTTTTTTATGTTCAATTTTCACAAGTTAATACAAAATATTTTAACGCTGCTTTACCATATATTTTTCTTTTAAAAGATAATACAATTCAGGGTCAACAGGTTTTAAAATTGTATCAAGATTATACTTATTATCAGAAAGAAGATCAGTCATTTCTCTGGCATTAACAGACATTAAATCTCCAACCATCAATTCCAGTTTTGCCTTTTTCATGTCATCGCCAATATTATTATTTAACAAAATTTTTGCAGTACCGCCGTATTTTTCGACAAATTTGGAATACTTAATCAATCTTGATAAATCTTTCTTTAAAGCGGGATTAGTCTTAATATTTGCATGTAAAAGCTCTGTTAAACATGTTACTTGAGTATCTTTGTCATAAGAATACCTTTTATCATAATTATAAACAAAGTCAACAAGCATTGAATTAATTTTATTTATTTCTTCTTTTGAAGTCACAGGTTTCATATAATCCTGATAATGAGCATCCAATTCGGCTTTTTGCTCCGCGGTTAAGTCATGAAAATCAAATTCTGCCAGTTTAATCAACTGATCCGTATCCAATATCAGCATCTTAGGAGCTTCCGCAGGTCTTGCAGAGGCAATTAATTCTACCATAGCCTGGTTACAGGCTGCAATAACATACGGATATTTTAGCGTAAAATCTTTATTAACACCTAGAGATATTTTGTTCATCTCATCTTTTTTATATATTAAATCTTCATACCCCTCTGGAACAGTATCGTCAATCAGAACTGTTAACTTATATTTATCATTAACTGTCGAATGAGCTAGAAAATATTGTATATACCTCTTTGAAAAAGATGGAGGTAAAAGTTCCATTTGAGATTGAATAACTTTTTTAAACTCCTCTGTTAAATCACCGTTGAACCTGATTTCATGTTTTTTAGGCGAAACAGTATAAGATAATAAATTATTATCTTTGTCAATCGGTACTTCCTCTATTTCTTCCTGAGTAATATTTTCTTTTACAGCCTCTTCATCAAGTTTTGCAAACATTTCATCATACTCAGCCTGAATTTTATTGTGTTCTTCAAGCTGTTGTAATCTTGTCGGTTTAATTCCTCTCGCATAATCTATGAGCTCACGGAATTCATCATTATTTCCGTCAACACCGTATGCATCCATAAATAACTTTATTGTATCTTTCATTGCAGTTGAGCGTTGTTCTCTTATTTGAGGGTTGCTGTTCCAATATGCTTTGAAAATATTTCTCTGCGAACCGGATAAATTATCATAATTTTCATAAAATTCCCTCATCTCATCAGATGCATGAACTTTTTCCAGAACAACGGAATTTATTTCGCTCATATATTTTGCAACAAAACTTAAAGCTTCTTTATCCTGTACATTGTACTTTTTAAGCTGTCTGTCAGTTTCCTGTTTACTTCCTATACCTTTAATAAGTCCGTCAGCAAGTTTATCTATTTCCCAATCTTTAACATTTTCAAACTTTTTCTTTTCCATTTTAGGTTTAGGATTATCTATACGGTGTTCATCTGTAGAAACTCTTGGAGAAACAGCTTTTCTCGGTTTATATTCATAAGGGAAATCTTCACGGGTTGCGGTGAATGATTTCCAGAACGCATTGTCAGGAAATTTTATACCGTAAGCAGATAAAGTTTCATATTTTATCGGGCTTAGTCCTTTATAATGAATTGAAATATCTTTTTCAAAGTCCTTATTAATTTCTTTTAATGTTTTACCTTCGAGATAAATCTTTTTAAGAATATAAAGCCCCAAATTATCCTGACCGTTTTTGAATAAAGATTTATTCTCCTGCTTCATTAAATTAATTTCGGCAATCACTCCTGTTCTTGCTTTTATGTTAGGATTATCTTTCAAATTTTTGAATAACGGTTCATCAGGAAAAATACGCTTAACCTGTTCAAGAGATTTTGTTTCGTTGATATCGTCAAACACAAGCCTCATCATTTGTGCCGGCGGCATATTTTGTCTGTCATCATAGTCATCATAAAGATAACTTTTCATTGTTTCAGGCATTCCGTTACGGTTAAAATCCTGCTCAAAGAAATTGGCTGGAGTTCTGAAAAGACGTGCCGTAAAGTTAATGTTATAGTCTTTATAAGCAATAGGATTATAAGAATAATTAGTATAATTATTCTGTGACAACAAGTTCTTGTTGTCAGAATTTTTTAAATTTTTATTTACGTAATTCAACGGGGTAATTTTTTCTATCTTCATATTATCTTCCAAAATGTATATACTCTTGTTATTTTAAAACAAAACAAGATATTTTTTGCCTTCGGTTAATATAAATTAACAAATAAAAATTTTTGTGCTAAGCTGAAATCAATCGGAGGAAGAAAAGATGTGCGATGTTATAACTATCGGAAGCGCTACAATGGATGTTTTCGTTGAAAGCGATGATGCAAATATTGTTTCTGTTTATACAAAAAACAAAAAGTCTGAATTTATGAGTTACCCTTACGGGGCAAAAGTAGAGATAACAGATTTTGCCTCAAAAGTAGGAGGAGGCGGGGTAAACACCGCATGTAATTTCGCAAATTTAGGTCTAAATACAAGTGCCATATTTAAAATCGGCAACGATATTTACTCGGAAGGCATTCTGGATTTTTTTAAAGAAAAAAATGTCGATTTATCAAATATTATTCAGGATCCTGCAATAAGTACGGGATTTTCAATAATTCTTGTAAGTTTTCAAGGTGACAGAACCGTGCTTGCACACCGCGGAGCAAACGCACAAATAAAAAAATCAGATATTAACTTTGAAGCTATAAAAAATGCGAAACTTATTTATATCGCACCACTAAACGGCGACAGTACAAAAGTTTTAGATGAGATTGTAAATTTTGCAAAAGACAATAATGTAAAAGTTTGTTTTAACGCCGGCACATCAAGCATTAGAAGAGGATTTAATTACATAAAAAAAATTCTTGAAAATGCACACATTGTTGTAATGAACAAGGAAGAAGCCTCAATGGCAACGCAAATACAAGTAAGACCCGACACAAGAGATGAAAAATTTTCGGAAGAACTTATTCATCCTGATATAAAAAAGATGTTCGAAAAATTAAAGGTCAGAGACTATCAAATTATCGTTATAACTGACGGCGGTAAAGGTGCTTATGCTTTTGACGGTCAAAAATATTACTACTGTCCCGTATTTGACGGCCCCGTTGTGTCAACGCTGGGAGCAGGTGACGCATTTGCATCAACATTCTGTGCTGCTTTGGGCAGAACAAAAACCGATATCGGGAAAGCCTTAATGTATGCATCCGTAAATTCTGCAGGGGTTGTGTCTGAATTCGGCGCAACACAAGGGCTTTTAACTTTCGAGCAAATTGAAGAAAAATTAAAAGGAAATTCTGATTATAAATATCAAATAGCAAAATAAATTTTTCACGTATGTTATATTCGTTAAAAGGAGATTTCACCCCTGATGAATATATCATTTAAAGGATTGTATACAATCAAAGGACCTTATAACGAATTAAAACAAATAGAAACAGCAATTGATAACAAATATAAATCAGATTACAAATTCCGCGGCGATAATTCTAAAGTTTATGATTACGCCGGAATTTTTACTCTGCCCAAAGAGAACACGCCGGCAACCGAACTTTTAGCGGCTACAAACACAGACGCAAAACCATTGGTGGGATTTATAGGCGAAAATTATAATCAATATAATTTTATATCATATCCTAAACATGACAAACCCTATAAAGAAGTACGTTTAATGATTGAAGCAGGATTTCGCGAAAATCCTGACGGCTTGCTTGATACTATGCTTGAAAATAAAAAAGGAATTGTGTATAACGCTTTAGAAGAAAGTAAAAGGTTTCTTGCACACTTTGCGTACTCTACTCCTGACAAACATGTAAGCGATATTAAAAAATTAAAAGCAGCTGAAGTACTTGAAGCAATTAAAAATAACTGTTTTGATTTTGTCAACGGTATTATAAAGTCTTTATAACTTTACATGGAATTCCGACAGCCAGAGAATTTGACGGAATATTTTTTGCAACAACACTTCCGGCTCCTATAACGCTGTTGTCACCAATAGTAACACCGGGTAAAACGGTTACATTTCCGCAAATCCACACGTTATTTCCAATGTTAACCGCTTTGGCACGCTTAATCCCCTTTCTTCTTAACCCAGAATTGAGAGGATGGACAGACGTAAAAAAAGAGCAATTCGGACCTACTAATACATCATTGCCAAAAGTAACCGATGCTTCATCAAGTATTAACAGATTATGATTAGAGTAAAAATTTTCACCGATTTTTATATTATATCCGTAATCGCACATAAATGGCTGTTCTATTAAAAATAACGACTTTGTTCTGCCTAAAATGTTCTTGATCAGGTCTTGCCTGATGCCCAGCATTTCCGGAGAAACAGCGTTATATTTATGGCACAAAGATTTACAGCGTATTCTCTCAAAAAACAGTTTCTTTTCATCTTGTGAGTTATACATAATTACATAGTAAAATGTAAAAAAAATTTTTCCCTTAGCTATATAACCAATAGATAAGCCTCTAATCAAAATCTTTAAAAAACTCACTGATGCTTATGCCAAAACCATGACAAATAGCCTCAATAGTAGACATTTTAATATCTCTCTGAGCTTTCTCTGCGTATGTAACACAACTCTTTGAAAGTTCGGAATACCATGCAAGTTTTTCTGCTGTCAAATTTTTCTCTTTTCTAAGTTCTTTAATGCGTTGTGCGACACGATGATTTATGTCCATTATATTAATACCTCTATATTAATACCTTGACATTAATATCAACATATAATAGAATAATTCACAAAAGAGGTATTAATATTGTTAACTAAATTATTCTTTTTATGCAATAAAGGTTTCACACTGGCAGAAATCTTGATTACACTGGGAATTATAGGAGTTATAGCTGCTTTAACGTTACCTGCTATAACCGAGGACATAAGAGGCAAAGTCTTACAATCTCAACTCAAAAAAGCATACTCCGTTATGTCACAGGCTCTGGAACAATTTCAGAACGATGAAGAACAGCTGCCTACACCTGAAAATTATCCCGCTTCATACGATGGGAAAAATAGTTTTCTTGATATATATTCAAAATACTTTAAGGGAAATGCACACTGCTTAAGATATGAATGTTCAAGTTTAAATATTAACGGATTTGAAGACTATGAGAAAGTAATTGCAGAATATCGTAACTACCCGAAAAATAATACAATAGGAGGAACAGGTTCATTTAAAAGCTGCTTAGATGATGGAATTATAACAGTTACAGATTCTATGCTTATAGTATTTGATCACGGAACATGTATTCCTGACAGATTTCTTCTTACTGTTGATATAAACGGTATTAATAAGCAGCCGAACGCTTTAGGACACGACTTCTTTGTGTTTGAAATTAATCCACAAAACGGGAGATTAATACCGGCAGGGGGAATAGGCTCATACTATGAAAATAGTAACAAAGCCTGTAGTGTCAATAACTCAAATGGTTCAAGCGGGGCAGCATGTACATATAAAGCCTTAAATGATGACAACTACTTCAAAAATCTCCCATAACATTCCTTAAAAAATTTCCCTTATTTTCACATTTTATAGTATAATATCTGTATATAAGAAGGAGAAAATTATGGGATATAAAATATTATCCAAAAAAGAGCTTTGTCCCAACCAATATGAAATAACAATAGATGCACCCTACGTTGTCAGAAATGCCAAAGCAGGCCAGTTTATTATATTCAGAGCAAAAGCCGACAGCGAAAGAGTGCCGCTGACTATTGCCGATGTAAATAAAGAAAAAGGTGAATTAACTCTTGTATTTATGGCAGG
>FR900446.1:17595-27477 GCA_000438175.1 Fusobacterium sp. CAG:439
GGCGCGGCTCCCTGCTACTTAATTGCAAAAGCGTTTAAAGAAGCCGGCAATAAAGTATATATGATTATGGGTGCCAGAAATAAAGATTTAATTTTCTGGCAAGATAAAATGAAAGATGCCTGTACAGAGTTATTTATAACAACAGATGACGGCTCTCTCGGAGAAAAAGGTTTCGTAACACAGGTACTTGAAAGAATTATAAGTCAAGAAGAAGTTAATTATGCAATAGCCGTCGGTCCTATGCCAATGATGAGAGCAGTGGCTGATTTAACACGCGATAAAGGAATTTATACTGAAGCAAGTATGAACCCTATAATGGTAGACGGAACAGGGATGTGCGGTGCATGCCGTGTTACCGTAGGCGGTGAAACTAAATTTGCGTGTGTTGACGGACCTGATTTTGATGCCCATAAAATAGATTTTGATGAAGTTATAAACAGGACACGCATCTACAAAGATCAGGAAAGAAAACGCGACGAAAATTGCAACTTGCTTAAACAAGCAAAAGAAATATCTAATAAATAAGGAGAGAAATTAATGGCTAAAGATATTCCATATTGCCCGCTTATGAGTGCAGGCTCGGACATTGATAAAGTTTGTACACTGGAAAGCTGCGCCTGGTATGTTCCGAGTGTAAAAAAATGCGCAATGTATATGCTTGCATATAATGCCTTGTTAGAAACAAATGCAAGACAAAGAGCAGCACAACAGCACAGATAAGGTAATTTTTATATGAAAATTCTTGTTTGCATAAAACAGGTTCCTGATACAACAGATATCAAGTGGACCGAAAATAATACCATACAAAGGGAAGGTGTCGAAAGCGTCATCAACCCTTTTGATGTATATGCCATTGAAGAAGCTCTTAAATTAAAAAAGAGTATGGAAAATGTTGAAATAACAGTTCTGACAATGGGACCGCTACAGGCAGAAGAAATGTTGAAAAAAACTATAGCAATAGGATGTGACAAAGGTGTTTTAATATCTGACAAAAAATTTGCGGGTGCTGATACTTATGCCACAGGCAAAACCATTGCTTCAGCAATAAAATCAAAAATGCCTGATTATGATCTAATTATCTGCGGTCAGTTTGCAGTAGACGGTGACACAGCCCAGACAGGACCGAGTATAGCATGTCAGCTGGGTATCCCCCAAATAACCTACGTTAGAGAATTAAGCAAATGTGACGGGAAATGCATTTATGCAACAAGAGAAATTGAAGAAGGCTTTGAAACTTTTAAAGTTGAACTTCCTGCACTTGTCTGTGTTTTAAAAGGATTTGAAGAACCGACACGACCAACAATTAACGGTATTATAAAAGCACAAAATTCGGATATAACCGTTTATACATTGGAAGATATCGGATTAGCCCCCGAAGAAGCCGGTATAAAAGGCTCTCCGACTTACGTAAGTAAAGCGTTCAGACCGCCTAAAACAAGGGGGGAATGCGAATTTTGCCATGATTGTGAAACACTGGCATTAAAGATAAAAGAATTTGGAGGAATTGGCGATGAGTAATATTTTGTTATATGCAGAAGTTACAAAAGAAAATTATCTCCATACCGTACTTTTTGAACTTGCTTACAAAGCTCAGGAGCTTTCAAAAAAGCTTAATAATGCAGATGTTTCGGCTCTTTTGATTTGTAAAACAGGACTTGCCGAGAGTTTTAAAGAAGCTTTTATAAATTCAGGATTTGACACTGTTTATATTGCAGAAGATGATAGTTTTGCCGATTATTCAACAGAATTGTACGCAAAAGCTGCCGTGGATATTATAAAGGAGATAAATCCCGATATAATGCTGATTGGAGCAACCACACAGGGGCGTGATTTAGCGCCGAGGATTTCTGCTTCTCTGCATACGGGACTGACTGCAGACTGTATAGGATTGGATATTAACGAAAAAGGGCAGCTCGCCGCAACGCGTCCGACATTCGGCGGAAAATTAATGGCAACTATTCTTTGCAAAACTTTACCGCAAATGGCGACGGTCAGACCGAAAGTGTTTAAGCCTGCACCTGAAAATATTGTTAAAGATACAAAATTTGTTTATATTAAACCTGAAATTGATAATATCCCCAAAAAAGTTGAGTTTATTGAATTTGTAAAGGGATTAAATACTGCAATAAACGAGCTTGACAGTGCAGAAATAATTGTTGCGGGCGGCAAGGGCATGAAAAATGAGGCAGGTTTTGAATTATTAAAAAACTTTGCGGAAAGTATAGGAGCCTGTGTTGCAGCTAGCAGAGGAGCTGTTGATATGGGGCTTGCATCTGCGGATATTCAAATAGGTCAGACAGGAAAAACTGTTACGCCCAAACTTTATATAGCCTGCGGAATTTCAGGAGCTATTCAGCACATTGTTGGAATGCAGGACAGCGATAAAATTATTGCAATTAATACAGATGAAAAAGCGCCGATATTTGAACACAGTGACTGCGGAATTGTAGCTGATGCTTTTGAGATTCTGCCAAAACTTACCGATATGTTTAAAACCCTTTAAGTTCTTTGTATAAATATAAAACTGTCTTTTCATCCTCGAGTGCTGAAATTATTTCATTTTTCATTTGATTAAGCGGAATACGATTTTTAAACGTGAACAACTCATAGATTTCTACATCTAACGCATCTGCTATGGCTGTTAAAGTTTCGGCAGAAGGATAACTGTTACCGTTTTCAATACGGCTTACATTTTTCGGATCAATCCCTATTATTTCAGCAAGTCTTTCCTGAGTAATACTTTTAGCTTTTCTGATATTTTGTATTCTTTTACCTAATTCTTTCTTTAATAACATATTTAAACCTTTTTGTATAAATTACGATTAACAAAAAAGTTATTTAACCATATAAAACACCATAAAACATTAAAACTCTATATATTATATTGACAATAATCTATCTAACACATATAATTATTTTAAATATCAATATATCACATGGAGGATTATATGTATAACAAAAAAACTTATGGTTTTACTCTGGCTGAAGTGCTCATAACTTTAGGAATTATAGGAGTAGTTGCATCTTTAACAATGCCTGCACTAATTCAAAATTCTAAAAAAACAGAAACATCTGCAAGATTAAAAAAATTTTATTCACTAATGGAACAGGCTATAATAATGAGCGAACTCGCTAACGGGAATTCTTTAGACTGGGTAAAAGTTGAAACAGCATTTGATGAGGACGGGAATACTGATTTTAATGCTCAAGGAAAAATTACAAAAGAGTTTTTTATGCAATATCTTGCGCCTTATCTCAAATACACAAGCATAACTGAAGGAAAAAATTTAGATAGCGGAACAGGTACAAGAACAGAAGTATACTTAGCAGACGGTTCAAGTTTTTCGTTTAACAACGGCGCATGCATGGATTTTTATTTTGATGTAAACGGGAATAGCAAACCAAACGAATTTGGCAGAGATAAATTTGTATTTTTAATGTGTTTTACAAAATCAAACAGATTATATTATTACGGTTCAGAGAACAAATCATTTGGACCATACGGAGAAAATACAAAAACAAGAGAAGAGGCTTTAAATCGTTGTAAAAATAATGCATTTCAATGTACACCGCTTTTAATGTTTGATAATTGGGAATTTAAAGATGATTATCCTTACAGATTATAATTTGTTTGTGCTAAAATAAATAAGTAATTGACCTGTTTTTAAGAAAGGAATAAGGGATATATGAATAAGGTTGTTGTCGGAGCTCAATGGGGCGATGAAGGTAAAGCAAAAATTACTGATTTATTAGCACAGAATGCAGATTTAATCATAAGATATCAAGGAGGTTGCAATGCCGGTCATACAGTTGTTGCACACAACAAAACTTTTAAATTTCATTTAATTCCGTCAGGAATTTTATACAAAGGTAAAACTTGCTTTATCGGTGCAGGTACGGTAATACTTCCGGAATATTTTGAAGAAGAAATTCAGGGACTGATAAAAGAAGGCATTGACGTAACAGGGCTTAAAATTAATCCTCTTGCATCAATTACAATGCCGTATCACACGGAAGTTGACGGCTACTCCGAAAGTACAGCAACAAAAGGTAAAATCGGAACTACTAAAAAAGGGATCGGGCCGACTTATACCGACAAAATGGCAAGAATAGGTTTAAAAATTCAAGATTTGTATTCTCCTGAACTTTCCGAGAAACTCGATATCATTTTGCCATTGAAAAACAAGACTTTAAAAGAAGTTTACGGACTGAAAACTTATACAAAAGAAGAAGTTCTTGATTTATGCGAAAAATACGCTGAAATATTCAGACCTTATGTATGTTTTGATTGGCAGAAAGTTTTGGAAGATGCAAAACGCGATAAAAAAGCAGTGCTTTTTGAAGGAGCGCAGGGTGTAATGCTTGATATAGACTATGGAACTTATCCGTTTGTAACATCATCCAATCCGATAGGCGGCGGTGCTGCAACAGGTTCAGGCTACGGTCCTGCAATGATAGATGAAGTTATCGGAGTTGCAAAAGCCTATGTAACAAGAGTAGGTGAAGGACCTTTTGTGACCGAATTAACAGACAAAACAGGCGACAAAATTCGAGAAATCGGACATGAATATGGAGTTACAACAGGAAGACCACGACGCTGCGGCTGGTTTGATGCAGTTACAATGAAATATGCCGTTTTAGTCGGAGGTTTAACATCAGTTGCTTTAACAAAAATTGATGTATTTGATACTTTTGACGAAATAAAAGTTTGTACTGCTTACAAAGATACGCGTAACGGAGAAATTTACACAAGCTATCCGACAGACGTGTTCATTCACAAGTATCTCGAGCCTGTGTACGAAACTCATAAAGGCTGGGGGCAAGACATTACGGGTATCAAAGAATACGAAAAACTTCCCGAAAATGCAAAAAAATACCTTGCAAGATTGGAAGAATTGCTTGAAGTGCCTATCTCCATAGTAAGTGTAGGACCAGACAGAGAACAAACTATTTTTAAATAAAAAAATATCTTAAAGCAATTTTTCATTTGTTCATGTTTTTATATAAGTGTGTTTAGAATAAATTCAATTAACAGTGTAAATAATTACCAAACAAATAATAAAACCGTATTCAAAGGGAACAAGCCCCAAGCAAATCCGCAAATTGAGCAATTACCAGAAGTTCAGCCGGATTATACGGTAAAAACTCCTATGGCTTATAAAAAAACAGGAGAAATGAATTTTCCGTACGACACAAAAGCTTATTGCTATAAGCTTGCAAACGGTCAAAAAGTTATTATTGTTCCCCAGGATGGCGAAACCGTACTGAGAACTTACGTAAATACAGGGTCTATGAACGAACCTGATAAACTCCGCGGAATAAGCCACTACATAGAACACAATTTGTTCAACGGTTCTCAGGGGCTTGAAGATGGTGATTTCTTTAAGCAGGTTGATAAAATGGGAGCTTCCACAAACGCATCTACAGGCTTTGCGGAAACAAATTATTATATAAGCTCAAATTTATTAAATTCCGACGATTTGGAAACAAAAATAAAAATTCATGCCTCGATGCTTGAAACTCCTATATTTGCAGAAAAAAAACTTGAAAAAGAAAAAGGCATTGTGAATTCCGAAATCAATATGATTACATCAGATCCTGAAAACCTTGCTGTAAATAGAATGATTAAAAATCTTTACGGAATTAAATCAACTTCAACGGATTTGATTGGCGGAACAGCGGATAATATAACAAACTTAACAAGAGAAGACGTTGTAAATTATTACAATAATAATTACTACCCTGCCAACATGGTTACAGTAATAACAGGTGATGTAAAACCGGAAGATACCATGAAGCTTGTTTCAAAATATTTTACGTCAAAAAAACAACCTTCGGGGCAAAGACATTTTGAAGCACTTATTCCGACACAAAAAACTGTAAGAGAAGATTTTATTTCTGACAAAGCAAATGCAGCGACAATTGTTGTCGGTTTTAACGGACCGGCATCAGATAATACAAAAGACAGAATTTATACCGAAGCACTAACAAGAATTCTCTCAATGTCAGCAACTTCAAGAATTGATAAAAAGGTTAAACAATATAACACCGGTTCCTGGGCTGAAGAAGAAAAAATCAGCACAAATCCTAAAGACGGCAGAGTTATAATGATAATGTCCGAATGCTCCGATGAAAATTCTGAAAAAGTTTTGAAAACAATGTTTAATGAAATAGGGAATATTGCAAATAATCCTCCAACAGATGATGAAATGCAAATAGTTAAGAAAAAAATGCTTAACGCATTTTCAAATATGTTTGAACGATCATTTGATACCAACAATGCAATAGGAACATCTATTTTAGAAAATAATGAAGATTATTTGAACAATTTTGAGAATATTGTAAAATCAATGACGGCTCAAGATATTGTAAATACAGCTAAAAAATATACGGATATAAACAAAGCTTCAGTAACCTTAATCCACCCGTCATCCGCAACCGCCGAAAGTATCCGGCAAAATTATAAAAATGTTTCTTTTACAGGCGCAAAAAAAGAAGCAATAAATATGGCAAATGTTAAAGAATACAATATGCCAAATAATTATAGAATAGCAACAATAAATTCGAAAACAAATAATGCAAATATTCATTTCAGAATAGCGACTGACAGGACATTTAACGGTAAACCCTCTGCGCAGCTCATTCTCGATAAAATTCTTGGTGAAGGATCAATTTTCAGAAATCAGCAAGATTATCAAACCGACTTGGCTAAGAACGGGATTTCAAGTTCTATAGGAGCAGGCTATGATACAATTTCGGCGGCAGTAACCTGCGACAGCGACGATTTGCAAAAAGCATTGAAAACTTTACGGGAAGTTATAGAAAATCCGAGATTTACGCCCGAACAATTTGAACATGCAAAAGCTGATATTAAAGAAGCAATACTAACATCAGATAAATCAGCATTTGACAAACTGGACAGTGAAATATTTAAAGGTCTGCACGAAGGTTATTCAAAAGAAGAAATTCTAAAAGACCTTGAAACTATAACGCTTGAGGATGTTAAAGCTCAATACAAATATACCGTCAAAAACGGAAAAGGCGAACTTGCAATATCAGCACCTTTTGATAAAAAACCTGAATTAAATAATGTACTTTTCAAAGCTTTATCGGAATTTAAATCTGTTACGCCGCATGAGGTAAGAACATTACAGGAAGTTTATAAACCCGTTGAACAAACAAAAGTTTTAACTGATACTGATTTTAAAAATCAGGCAGAAATAGTCGAAGCTTACAAATTTAAAATAAATCAAAATATTAAAGACCGAGTAACACTTCAGCTGTTAAACACAATTCTCGGCGGTAATCCGTCATCAAGGCTGTTTACGGATTTAAGAGAAAAACAAAAACTTGCTTATCATGTGAGATCAAACTACGAAACAAACAATGATATAGGGCTGTTAACTTTAAAAATAGGAACAACAACCGATAATAAAGATACAGGTGAAACAAGTTTTGACAACGTCCGCAAATCTATCGAAGGTTTTAACAATCACATTCAAAAAATAAAAAAAGAAAAAGTAACCGAAGAAGAATTAAATAATGCCAAATTAAGCCTGAAAAACAGTGTTTTAAATGCCAACAATACTCCGTTCGGCAAAACCATAAGCCTTATGCAGGGTATGGAATCGCCTTACGGAATATCAAGAGAAAACCAAATTCTGGAAGAAATTGATAAAGTTACAGCAGATGACATTTATAATGCGGCAAATTATATCTTCTCAGGCAAACCGACCTACTCTGTAGTCGCAACCGAAGATACCCTGAAATATAATGAAGATTATTTTAAAACATTAGCCTCTGCTTAATACTTTTCAAATACGTCTTTATAAGATAAAATTGCGTATATGATTGCACTAATACCGACTAATGCATATACTATTCTTGAAAGAACAGTCATATCGCCGAAAATCATTGCAACCAGATCAATGTTGAATAATCCGACAAGTCCCCAGTTAATAGCACCGATAAGTACCAATATATAAGTTATAATTTTTAAAACCTGCATAATTTACCTCTCTTTCGATAATATTATTTGTTAGTTTGCGAGAAAATAAATCAGCCGAATATACAAAAAAAAGTCCGACATCTGTCGGACTTTTTTAAATTACAATTTCAGTTAATTATAATTTTTCAGCAACCATCAAAGTAGTTTCAGCTAAACGAGTTGAATAACCCATTTCGTTGTCATACCAAGAAATGATTTTAACCTGGTTTCCGCCCATTACACGGGTTAATAAAGCGTCAACTGTAGATGATTGAGATGTACCGATGTAATCAGAAGAAACTAACGGTTCTTCAGTGTAGCAAAGAACATGTCCGTCAGCACCTTCTTTTAATGCTGCGTTAACTTCTTCAACAGTAACATCTTTTGAAAGTTCAAATACAACGTCAACTAATGATACGTCAGGAGTAGGAACTCTCATAGCGAAACCGTCCAATTTACCTTTTAATTGAGGTAATACAAGAGCAACAGCTTTAGCAGCACCAGTTTTTGTAGGAACGATGTTTAAAGCACCAGCTCTGGCACGACGAGGATCTTTATGACCTGCATCCAAAATTCTCTGGTCACCTGTGTAAGAGTGAACTGTAGTCATTAAACCTTTAACGATACCGAATTTTTCATCAATAACTTTAGCTACAGGAGCCAAGCAGTTAGTTGTACAAGATGCCATTGAAATAACATTGTGTTTTTCAGGATCGTATTCTTTATCGTTAACGCCTAAAACGATAGTTTTGTCTTCGTTAGTAGCAGGAGCTGAAATGATAACTTTTTTAGCACCTGCAGCGATGTGAGCTTTAGCTTTTTCAGCATCAGTGAAGAAACCTGTTGATTCAACAACAACTTCAACACCTAAATCTTTCCAAGGTAATTGAGCAGGATCTTTTTCTGCGAAGAATTTAATTTTTTTACCATTGATGATAATACCTTCATTATAAGCTTCAACTTCGCCGTCGAATTTGCCCATTACAGAGTCATATTTGAAAATTCTTGCAGCATCAGCAGGTTTCAAACCCGGGTCATTGATAGCTACATAATCAATTTTGTCAAAAATACCTTCTCTAATAGCGGCTCTTAAAGTATTACGGCCGATTCTACCAAAACCATTGATAGCAACTTTTCTTTTTGTCATAAGTATTTACTCCCTTTCTTTTGTAAAACCTTTAACATGTATCTTATAACATTAACAAAAAAACTAATCAAGTGGGTACATGCGTTTAAAATATTAAGAAATAGTTAATTATTTACACTTTGTTTTGGCTTTCCAGTTTAAATCCTTACAGTGTACATAATCAATATTTTCATTTAAAATTACCCATGAAGAGCAGGTAAATTCATTTGTGTAACATTTTAATGTCCCTTCGGAACCATCATCGTAATAACCTATGCCGTTTTTGTTTAATGCAACCTGAAAAACATCTATTCCAAGAGTATTAGGACGCTTTAAACCGTTAACATCAATATATGCAAAGTCAGGAGTAATCCCAACGCTCATACCGTCGCTTAATACAAAAAATCGTCTTGAATTTCCTTGCATCTGCAAAAGTTTCCACGTCTTTTCATTAAAAGGAGAAGTAATAACTTCAGGGAAACATCCTGTATCACCTTTCCTGCCGCAATCCTTTATTATATTAAGATGTTTGCTGAGTATCTGAAATAAAACATCAGAATTATAATTTCCATTTTTATCATAAACAACGTTACCTTCTTCCGATGGCAAAGTATCGTATTCTGCAGGCTTATACCCGAAATCATTATCACCGCCATTTTCAAAAATAGCAAGCCTGTATGCATTATCCAAAATAGAAACTGCTTTCTTTAAAGCTGTAACATATTGCTTTTCCTTATATTTGGCAACTAAAGACGGTAAAGTCAAGGCT
>FR900447.1:0-3281 GCA_000438175.1 Fusobacterium sp. CAG:439
TATTTGAACATTGTTGATTATTGTATTCTTGGAGAATGTGAAAATAAAGGTATACATTTCGGGCTTGAAGGCAATAAATATGTTGTGCCTGCAGGCCCTAACGGTACAGATAAGCTCCCGGGTGATAAAGATAATACATGGATTGTTGTTATGTCTGATGGGTCAATGCTTTATGTTTATCAAAGCCTTTATAATAATTATGTTATATCAAGAATAATACTGGATTTAAACGGGAATAAAAGACCTAATAGAACCGGTAAGGATATTTTTTCTCTTTTACTTTTAACAGATTCATTGGTTGGAAATCAAGATATTGCCGATACCGTAATTGTTAAACCCGGAATATATTTTGAAGGTTTCGGACAGACAAGGACTGCAATTACAGACCGTAGTAAATATTATAATTGTAATAAAGGCGGATATGCATTTACTTGCGGAGCTCTTATTCAATATGACGGATGGAAAATCAATAAGGATTATCCGTGGTAGAATATTTACTCTACAAAAATTTACATTGTGCCATTCTGTTATTAAGAGTGGTATAATTGTATTTACAGAATTAAGAAGGGGAAATGTATGGAAAACAATAACAAGCCTGTTGTAAATTTAATTTCAAAGCCTGAAAATATGTTAAAGACTGTTTACACAGCCTGCAGAACCTGTTACAGTGCTGATTATCCGATTAATATTTATAACAGTACAGATGATAAAGAAAAAATGCTTAAACTTATTGAAAGAGTTATTTCATCAGGGCATTACTCAACAATCGAACATATTCAGGTAAGTTTTGCCATTGCAAATGTTTCAAGAGCATGTACTCATCAGCTTGTAAGACACAGACACATGTCTTTTTCTCAAAAATCTCAAAGATATGTTAAAGAAAAGGGGCAATTTGATTATATAATTCCTCCTACTATTGAAAAAGATCCTGAATTAAAAGAAAAATTTGTTCAGTTTATGAGTAAAATTTCCGAGCAGTATCAGGAATTTGTTGAAGCGGGTATTCCGGCAGAAGACGCAAGATTTGTGCTTCCTAATGCTGCAGCAAGCTCTCTTGTTGTTAGTTTGAATTTAAGAGAGTTAATTCATGTTGCAAACTTAAGGCTTTGTACTCGTGCACAGTATGAAATCAGGACTATGGTTAAAATGATGTGTGATGAACTCGTTAAAGAAGAACCATGGCTGAAACCTTATCTTGTGCCTAAATGTGAGCGGCTTGGTTACTGTGACGAAGACAAATGCTGCGGCAGAAAACCTAAATTTGAAGATTTAATTGCAAAAGCAGGTGTGTAATTTTATATGGAATTTTTATTTAACCCTATAATAATTGCAGTTATATTACTTTGCGTACTTTGTTTGTGCAGAGTGAATGTTTTATTAGCGTTAATTGTGTCTGCTATTGTAGCCGGCAAAGCTGCAGGGATGCATGCAGGGCAGATTATGGATGTTTTTATTAACGGCATGGGACAAAACAGTGAAACTGCTTTGAGTTATATTCTTTTAGGAACCTTTGCCGCTGCAATGGCGCATACGGGGCTTGCAGATGTTCTTGCTAAAAGAATAAGTCTTTTGATTAAAAACAATAAATTTATTTTGCTTTTAATTCTTACACTGCTTGCGTGTGCTTCACAGAACTTAATTCCTGTTCATATTGCGTTTATACCTGTTATAATTCCTCCTTTAATTTTTGTTATGAATAAATTAAAGCTTGACAGACGTGCTGTTGCCTGTGCCCTTGCTTTCGGGCTTGTTACGCCTTACATTGTTTTTCCTGCAGGTTTCGGGCTTATATTTCAAAGACTTCTTGCGGATAACATGACATTAAACGGGATGAAAGTTTCCGTAAACGATGTGTGGCAGTCCGTCTGGTTATTAGGTATCGGGCTGTTATGCGGGCTTTTATGGGCTGTGTTTATTTCTTACAGAAAGCCGCGAGAATACGAAAATATCCCCTTCAGGGAAGAAAGAAGGCGTTCTTTAAGGTTTACAGGAAGCCACTATATAACATTGCTTGCGGCTGTTGCAACTTTGGCTGTTCAACTATGGACAAAATCTCTTCCTCTGGGTGCGCTGATAGGTTTGACTATAATTTTTGGAACGCGTGCAATTAATCCCGAAAAAATGGATATACTGATTAATGAAGGTATTGGCCTTATGGGATATGTTGCTTTTGTAATGCTTGTTGCCGCAGGATTTGCGGGTGTTTTAAAGTCAACGGGCGGTATTGATACACTGGTGCAGGGACTTATACCGTTTATGATGGGGTCAAAGCTTCTGGCTGCATTTTTAATGCTGGTAGTGGGATTATTTATAACAATCGGTATAGGAACTTCTTTTGGTACTATTCCTATTCTTGCGGTGCTGTTTGTGCCTGTATTTATTAAGCTGGGATTTAATCCTATGGAAGCAATAGTTGTATTTGCCGCTGCTGCTGCATTAGGTGATGCAGGTTCGCCTGCTTCAGGAACAACTCTGGGGCCAACCGCCGGATTAAATGTTGACGGACAGCATGAACATATAAAAGATACTTGTATCCCGACTTTTCTTCATTATAATATACCTTTAATTCTGTTTGCAATTTTGGCAATTATAATATTTTGAAATAATCTGAACTATTTAGCCTATTTTGAATTTAAGTGTTTTTATCCGCTGTCCAATAAGTGTTAAGAGTAGTTCTTTTGTTTTTGGATATAAAGCATATTCATTTATCAGTTTTTCAATGCCCCTTAATTCCGGTTTAGTTCCAGCTTTATATATTTTGGGAGCAAACCTGTTATATTCTTTCTTCACAGTTATGTTATACTCTAAATCGAATTGATTATTATTTGATTTTTTTGCCATATTTCTCAGGCGTGCTCTTAGATTTTGTCTTTGTTTCAGAAGTTCTTGATAATCATACTTGTCGTGAGCTGAATAATAATCCTTTAAATTATTTTTTTGAACATATATATTACTGTCTAATCTTTTAACTTGTATCATAACATCATTATACTTTGCCTCAAATTCTGTTAATTCTAATTTTTTTGGTAAAACCGAAGATGAAAATTCCACAGTATCAGAAGATTGAAACGATGGAGCTGCCTGACGATATTGATATCGGCGTCGGGGTAAAATTATATTATTTAAAGGTGAAATCTTCATAATAATATTAAAACTGAACAAAAAATTTTTTGATATTTTATTTAATGTTATTTTTGTGATAAATTGAATATATGGCTTCGTAGCTCAGCAGGATAGAGCAGCGGTTTCCTAAACCGAAGATCGCGCGTTCGAATCGCGCC
>FR900447.1:3309-10419 GCA_000438175.1 Fusobacterium sp. CAG:439
CGGGGCCGCCATATTTTTGTTATTATGATGTTATCAAAAAAAGATATTATTGATATTTTAAAGTCGCCAGATAATACTGTTTTTAAAGAAGCTGATTTAATCCGAAAACAATTCGTCGGGGATGGTGTTCATCTTAGAGGTTTAATTGAATTTTCAAATATTTGCAAAAGAGGATGTTTATATTGCGGGCTTCAGTCATCAAATAAATCTGTAAAAAGATACAGACTTTCTAAATCTGAAATTCTTAATATTGCTAAAAAAGGTGTTGATGAAGGTTTTAAAACTATTGTATTGCAGTCTGGAGAAGATGATTTTTTTGATACAAAACTTATGTGCGAAATTATATCAGGTATTAAAGATTTTGATGCCGCCGTAACATTAAGCTTAGGTGAAAAAACATTTGAAGAATATAAAGCATATAAAGAAGCAGGTGCTGACAGATATTTGTTGCGTATAGAAACAACAGACGAGAATTTGTATGAACAAATGCACCCTTATGCTGATTTTCAAAACAGAAAAAGGTGTTTATTTGACTTAAAAAGACTTGGGTTCGAAACAGGCACAGGGTGTCTTGTCGGGCTCCCTAATCAAACATTGAAATCTCTGGCTGATGACATATGCTTTTTTAAAGACCTTGATGCAGACATGGTTGGAATAGGACCTTTTATCCCTCATCCCAAAACTTCTTTGAAAGACGCTCCTTGCGGAGATTTAAATCTTGCAATAAAAGTAATGGCTTTAACCAGAATTGTATTAAAAGATATTAATATTCCTGCGACGACTGCGATGGAAACATTAGCTCCTAACGGACGTCTGTTTGCTTTACAAAGCGGTGCTAATGTTGTTATGCCTAATCTTACAGATGATTATCATAAAAAAATGTATGAAATATATCCAAATAAGGTAAGTGCAACAAGACGAGATTTAAAAAATAAATTATGTTCTATTGGTCGTTTTATAATTTAAAATCATAGCTATTTCACTGTTGTTATTATGAGTTTTATAATTAATATTTGATTTTAATGGATAACCCAAGTTAATATTTCTTGTATTGTTTTGCTGCTATGGCGAGCATCCTTTTCACAAAAACTTTTAAAATATTTATTATTGTTTTTGTCATCAAATTGTTTGTATTCTTTGTACTTTGGAACTTCTTTAAGTAAATGTTCAACATTATCATTATTTTTAGGATTTATATATTTTTTATCTAATTTATCTATTCCAAATTGTTTCAACCAATTTGGAAATTTTGTTGTAATTTCATCTGCAACATTTTGTATGGTTTCTACAATATTTTTTTCAGATTTTACTTCATGTAATCCAATAGCAGCTTTTAAAAAGTTTTCTAATGTCTCACACTGATTTAACATCATAAAGAATTGCTTTTTATGGCGCATTTCGTGATGAATTGTTTTTAATATTTTTAATTTATCACTATCTTTATTTATATTAACAAATGGTGTAAATATGTTAACCATACCATTTACATTTGAATCTACTTCAGGTGTATATTTAGGAATAATCTGATATCTAATGAACCTTTTGCAAATCCATAGTTTGTTTTCGTTTCATTAAATAGTGCTTTGATATATTTTTCTTTATCTTTAATTTTCCCAATATTTTTATAGTGATTTAAAATTTGCACAGTTTCTTCTCTACTTATATCATCACGTATAAATACTTTTTTAAATATTTTTTGAGTTTTATTTATAAAAGCTTGATCTGCAAGTATGTTTATATTTTGTGAAATAAAATTTTTAATCTCTATAAATATACTTTCATAATTATTTTTTTCTCAGGAAAAGTTGTTTTAATTATTGTTGTCATCATTTCTGCAATTGTTTTTTTCTTAAATATTAATATAAGAAAGTATAAAAGTGAAAAAAAATTTTTTTTTGCTAATATTTTAATTAAATTATAAAATCGTGCCTGATGCGATTCGAACGCACGACCTTTTCCTTCGGAGGGAAACGCTCTATCCGGCTGAGCTACAGGCACAAAACAGGGACTCTAATTCCCTGATAATATTATTGTAAAATCAGTTTCTCCGCAATAGTAATTTACAGGATCATATACAAATTGCAGACCGCCGAATTCTTCATTTTTTTTCTTAAGCCAGTTGTAGTAATCATTTGTAACTTTGCTTGAATGAGCAATAAATTGTGAGTGTGCTCTTGTTGCCCTGCCGGTACATTTTACATCAATCCCTGCCGTTTTAAGGTTTTCAGCCATTTGTTCTCCTCTTGAAGTTTCTGATGCAAGAACTGCTGCAGTCATCGGAACTGCTTCATCAAATTGTTCTTTATCTCTGTAAATTACTCTGTTAACAACTTCCTGTGTTTTTTCGGGATCTAAAATCCAATAGCTTATATAACCTTTTTGATTTGGAGCACCGGGAAGCATTGCAATTTCTATTTTATCCATATCAATATGTTTAGCTAAGGCTGCATATTGGGACATTTCATAAAAAGACATATCGGTTTTAACATATTTTTTCGCAACTGAGATTATATCGGGAATTTTTGTAATTGTTGCAGGCTGCTTAAGTTTATTCAGCAGGCTTCTTAAAAGCCATTGCTGCCTTTGAGTTCTTCCGATATCTCCAAGTGCATCATGTCTGAACCTTAAATATTCTACTGCCTGTTGTCCGTCAAGGTGATGATCTCCTTTGCTGAAATTAATATGAAGATTCCCTGAATAATCATTGTAATGCATAGGTTTTTCAACATAAATGTCTAAACCGTCCATAGCATCAACTATTTCTTTAACGGCACTGTCATGAACCATAATATATCTGTCGATGTGCACGCCTAAAGTATCTTCAATAGTTCTTTTAGTCATTTCAATGCCGCCTATTGCATGAGCTGCATTAATCTTATTAACTCCGTTATCGCCGGGAAGATATACTTTGCTGTCTCTTGGGATAGAAAGTGCATTTACGGATTTTGTTTTCGGGTCAATATTTACAAGTATAATTGTGTCTGTTCTTGTTCCTGTCCATAAATCATTTGGGTTATTACTGGCATCAACTCCAAGAAATAATATATTCTGGCGTCTTAATCCAAAAGGCAATGCAAAATCTGCATGCTCTTTATTGTCATTGCTGACAGACAATTTTTCAAATAATTTTGTTATAAAAGAATTTTCCCCAAAATGTTCTTCAAGAAAGTTTTCGTTATCTGCAAGTACAAAAATACTTAATATAATACCTATAAAAACAATAATCATACCAATTAAAACTTTAGCAAAAGAAGAGCGTTCTTCTCTTGCTTCTTTGGCATGTTTAATAAATGAGCGTGTTCTGTCTAAATCTCTTCTGTTTCTTTCCATTTGATCCGTCATATTTCTTACCTTTTTACATAACCTTAATTAAAAAAGTTGACACCAGTGTAAAATATATTGCCAACCCTAAAACATCAATAGTTGTCGCAATAACGGGACCTGATGCGACTGCAGGGTCTACTTTCATTGCTTTGAGAGCAAACGGTGTAAATGTACCGATAATTGTAGCCATAGTCATATTTATTGCCATCGCAATTCCGACTACAGCACCTAATTCCATATTATGCTGCCATCCCCAGGTAACCGCAGTTACGAGAGAACCGAATATTGTTCCGATAATTAAACCAATGAATGTTTCTCTGAAAATATGGTGGACTGCAGAGCTTAAAGTAACCTGTCCTGTTGAAAGTCCGCGCACCATAAGAGTAATGCTCTGTGTGCCGATATTTCCGCCTAACCCTGCTAAAAGGGGCATGAATATGGCAATTATCGGCAGTGCCTGTAATGTATGATCAAAGTGATGACCAACATTTACGGCAATAAATTCGCCGATTAATGTAATAAAAAGCCATGGTGTTCTGGCTCTTATCGCATTAAGAATATTACCGGAAAGAATTTCATCCTCATCTACAATTTCAGTTGAAATACCTGAAGATTGATAGATTTCTTCGGTTGTTTCTTCTTCGAACAAATCATGAACATCATCCCATGTAATCATTCCTTTAAGTCTGTTATAAAGGTCAACAACGGGCAGTGCATTATACTGGTATTTCATAAATTCATCAATAATAAAGTCACTGTAATCATCTACATGAAGTTTTACTATATCTGAAATCATTATGTCCTCGACTTTTTGATTAGTCGGCGATGTTAAAAGCTTTCTTAGAGAAACAACACCCAAAAGGTGATTTTGTTTATCTGTTACATAGACATAATAAAGTTCCATGTTATCTTGTTCTGCTTTAATTCTAATATGATTTAAAACATCTTGAACGCTCATATCAGAATTTACTGTCAGTACTGAAGGGTTCATAATACCGCCTGCAGTATCTTCGTTATATGTTAAAAGTTCTCTGACTTCTTCCGAAAACTTATGAGGAAGTTTGTCTAAATAAGTTTCGCTTTCGTCATCTTCCATATCCCCTAAAACGTCTGCAGCAGCATCATGCGGTAATTGTGTTAAAATCTGCGATGCAAGGTTTTCGTCAATATCGCCGAGTAATTCAACCTGCATTTGCGGTGGCAGATATTCCATTAAATCTGCTGCTTTGTCTAAATCAAGGAGTTTAAAGCATTGTAATCTTTCTTCAGGTTTCAATTCCTGAAAAATATCAGCTAAATCCGCAACGTGATAACTGTTCAGCTCCTCTTTCAGCTGAATAAGCGTTTCATCGTCCATGATTTCTCTTATTCTGTCGATAATGTTCTGAACGTTCATCATATAAATATTATATTACAAACAAAGAATTCATTCCCATTTAATTTTTATGTATCAGTATTTTGGCTAGCTATGTGCTATGTAAATTACTTGCTTAACATATAAAACCTTGTTATAATAGCAATTACAAATAAATGAAAGGAGCACCAGCGTAGCCGCTGGACCCGTCACATCAGGTTTTGCATAATTATTAAAAATTATAGAAAGGAGCAATTAATGAAAAGATTTAGCAATGTTGGGGGGGGGGCAACCGTTTAAGCTCCTGTAGTAAGGCATTTACGCTTGCTGAGATTTTGATTACACTAGGTATCATTGGTGTTGTTGCTGCTTTAACAATGCCTGTCTTAATTGGCAAATATCAGCACTTTGTTTTGGTAAATAGAGCTAAAAAAGCTTATTCCATATTATATCAGGCTTATTATAAAACACTTTCCGACTTAGAATTTTCAAATACATGTTTTTACGATGCAGCAGGTGCAGGGACACAACCAACTTCTTCTTCATATTATGACTGCACTGTCTTTAGAGACCAGCTGCTTAAAAATTTAAAAGTAATAAAATATTGTCAAAAAGGATATGAAGAAGGATGCATTATCAGTTATAAAGGTAAGGATGATGTTATAAAAGAACAATATGAAAATTCCGATATCTCTCAAGATGAACTTGATGAAAAAATTGATTTTTCTAATAAAACATGCGGGTTTACAACTGCCGGTATAAAAAATTATCGTGCAATTGTTTTGGCAGACGGGTTTACAATCATTTCTGTTAATCCGGCATATTTTGCAATAGATACAAACGGAGCTAAAGGTCCGAATAAGTGGGGATATGATTTATTTATCCTCTATGTATATTATAAGGATATGAAAAAATTACATATTTCTGGTGAAGCTGGGTGTACTTTTATAGAAAAAGGCGGAATGTTTTTTAATAAAATGATTTTGGAATAAAATATTTCTTTGTATTATAATAATTTTACTATAATATGGTATGGAGAAAAATATGATAAAAGATTATTTTATAAACAGTATCGAAAATGCAATAGGAAAAGCAGTTAAAGAGGGTAAATTAGGTTCAATGACTGAGTACAAAACAGGTACTCTTAATCCGGAACGCCCTAAAAATACTGACTTTGGAGATTATGCCGTAAACGTATCTTCTCTTGCAAGAACAGCGCGTATTGCCCCGCCCCAGATTGCTAATGCTATTCTTGAATATATTGACAAAGATGATAATGAATATACTGTTATTGGCGGATTTATAAATTTTAAGGCAGGTAAAAAAATCTTATCAAATCTTGTAGAAGAAATTTTTGTAAATAAAAAAGAATTCGGTAAACCGCAAAACGTTGAAACAGAAAAAATAATTCTTGAATATGTTTCAGCTAACCCTACAGGTCCTTTCCATATCGGTCACGGACGCTGGGCGGCAATGGGGTCTGTTCTTGCAAACCTGTTAAAATTCTACGGGCATGATGTTTATCAAGAATTTTATATTAATGATGCAGGGTCTCAAATTCAAAAACTCGGGAACTCTCTTGCAATAAGAATTCGTCAGGAACTCGGCGAGGATATTGATTTCCCGTCAGACGAAATTGAAAGAAAAAATTATTATCCGGGAGATTATTTAATTCCCGTTGCTAAAGATTACTTGAAAACACACAATGGTTTGCCTGAGGATATTCAGGAACTTTGTGATTTCGCAAAGGATTATGAAGAAAAAGTTCAAAGGGATCTGCTTGACAAATTCAGGGTTCAGTTTGACAATTTCTACTCTGAATTGTCTCTTCATAAATCAGGAAAAGTTGATGAGTGTGTTAGCAAGTTGAAAGCCAGCGGCAAAATTTACCAGAAAGACGGCGCAGACTGGTTTAAATCATCTGATTACGGTGATGATCAGGACAGAGTTATTAAAAAAGCTGACGGCTCAAATACATATTTAACAGCTGATATTGCTTATCATATTGACAAATTGGAACGAGGTTTTGACAGAATGATTAACATCTGGGGTGCTGACCACCATGGTTATGTTGCCCGCGTAAAAGCTTCTATTGAGGCTTTAGGATATGACCCGGATAAACTTGAAGTACTTTTGGGACAGCTTGTTAATCTTGTTATTGACGGTAATGAAGTAAGAATGGGCAAGCGTAAAAATATGGTTACGCTTGAAGATTTGATTGATGAAGTAGGAGTTGATGCAACACGTTTCTGGATGTCTATGAGAAATATTGATACAACTCTTGATTTCGATATTGAACTTGCGAAGAAAAATTCTGACGAAAACCCTGTATTCTATGTTCAGTACGCACATGCCAGAGCTTGTTCAATTTTAAGAAATGTTATTTCTGAAAAACTTAATACCGAAACAGGAGAAAAAACACCTGCTCCAAT
>FR900448.1:0-1863 GCA_000438175.1 Fusobacterium sp. CAG:439
TAAAATTATATAAATATGGTTATAGTACAGAAATTTTAATAGATGATGATAAAAAGCGTTATAGATTATCCGGGATTAGTAATATTGAGAAAGTTTATAATACTATAAAAAGTCGAATTAATTAATTCGACTTTTTATAGTATATTTTTGATAACTGCTTTTATATTTTAATCAAAAGAAATTTGCTGTCTTTTAACGAAACTACTTTATGTTGTTCATCTTTTTTGAACATTAAAATTTCTCCCTTTTCAACCTTGAATTTTTCAGCATCAAAATGCATTTCTATTTCCCCGTCTAACACATATACAGCCGCGTCACAAATTGATGTATGAGTATCAATGATTTCATCTTTTTTTATGGCTATAATCGATAAACTGCTGTTGTTATCTTCCATTAAAACAGCCCGTTTGAATTTTTCTTCTCCTAAATCAACAATATCTTTTGCTTTTAATACATTGTAAAACATATATTTTCCTCCTTTTAAAAATATTAAACAGGAGAAAAACCGTAATTCCCATACCTGCCTAGGCAGTTTTTCTGCGAATGATAAGTACTAAAGGAATTATTACAAATGCGGCAATCCCGAAGTATCTGAAAGTTTCAACATATCCCCATAAACTTGCCTGTTGTAATAATTGATTATAAATTTGCGCTTCAGCCATGTGCAATGCTGTTGCCCAATCAGTATTTGCAGAAAAAGCGGAAGCAAGCGTACTTACCTTTTGCATATAAGTATCGCTTGAAAAATTTAAGTGTCCCGCCATCATCATCTGATGTACCTGAGAAAATCTTGCAATCATAGTTGTGGCAACAGATGTGCCGATTGCGGCACCTGTGTTTTTCAGAAGATTTTGAACACCGGCGGCATTTGTCTGCTGATCATTTGTCAATGTACTGCATGATAAATTCATCATAGGAACCATTGCCATAATCATTCCGAGCCCGAAAACAAAATTCGGCATAGCAATATCAACAAGTGCTATATTTGTATTTATCTGGCCGAACATTAAGCCGCCTATACCCAGGATTATCAGACCTGCAACAATAAGGGGTTTTGTTCCGATTTTCGGTGTCAAAATTCCGCATATTACCGTAGCCAAAAGACACCCGCCTCCCCGCGGCACCATTGAAAGCCCGCTTAAAAATGAAGTATAACCCATTAACTGCTGGAGCATGGAAGGTAATATTGCCGCAGATGCCATCATTACGCCCATTAATACCATTAATACGATAGTGCCGAAGAAGAAATTTCCGTCTTTTAAAATTGATAAATCAATTAAAGGTTTTTTCTTTTTTACCTGAATAGTGAAAAATGCAACCATAGCCATCATTGAAATTGCAAAGGTTTTGCAAATCCAAGCCGCAGAAAACCAGTCTGCATCGTTACCTTTATCAAGTACTATCTGTAATGTTAAAAGCCATACGCACAAAAAGAAAAATCCCGAATAATCCATTGTGACGTTTTTCTGTTTTCTTGCATAAGGCGGGTCAAATACAAGTTTTTTTATTAAATGGAATGCAATTATTCCGAAAGGTACATTAATAAAGTAAATAAAAGGCCAGGACCACGTTTCGGTAAGCCATCCACCGAGAGCAGGACCCATAATCGGAGCCATTACAACCCCCAGCCCGAAAACTGCCATTGCTCCCGCACGCTGTTCTTTAGGAAAAATTTCAAAAATTATAGCCTGTGAAATCGGCATTATACCGCCCCCGCCTATACCTTGAAGGATACGTGCAAGCAATATCATAGGCATTGATGTAGAAAGTCCGCACAAAACAGAGGCTATGGTAAATATTGTTACACTTATAAGGAAGTAAGTTTTTCTTCCGAGAAGTTTTGAGAAGAAATCGACAGCAGGA
>FR900448.1:1886-20180 GCA_000438175.1 Fusobacterium sp. CAG:439
GCAGGAATTACAACTCCGCTGGCAACAAGATAACTTGTGATAATCCAGGTGGATTCGTTGTGGCTTATCGAAAAACTTCCTGCCATATAAGGCAGTGCAACATTTGAAATTGTTTCATCCAACGCAAACATAAATACCGACAACATGACAGGTATCATTACTATCCAGGGATTAATCTTTTTTTCGGTCTGGTCTGTAAATGTATTATTCATACTCTCTCCGGTTATTAAGTGGTAGAAAATTCTACCCATTTATAATCCTACAATAACAACACGGCAGATGTCAACTTTTAAATTAATCTGAACGTATTTTTATGATAATCAATAAGTCCTTCTCTTTTCATTCTTGAAAGTTCACGCGATAGCGCGCTTCTGTCTGCGCATATATATTCTGCCATTTGCTCGCGTGAAAAAGGAATTTTAAAAATACTACTTTTTGAATTTAACTTTGCTTTATAAAGCATGCATAAAATTCTTTCTCTCAAATTTTTTTTCGATAGTAACTCTATTCTCTCTCGTAAATCTAAATTTTTTAATGAAATTATTTTTATGATATTTGATATAAGTTTTTTGTGAAAACGGCAGCTGTTTGAACAAGTTGAAAGTATTTTTTCAAAATTCAAAAATAAAATGCAGCTTTCTTCAATTGCTTTAGCGCGTACAGCACTTTCTTCCGCGCCGGCAAAAACCATTGCTTCCGCAAAAGTATCACCTTTTGATAAATGATTGATTATGATTTTATTTCCCGCATAATCGTCTTTTGCAAGCTGAACGCTTCCTTCAAGAATATATGCCGCTGATTTTACCCGGTCTCCGATGTCAAAAATAATTTCATCTTTCTTATAAGTTTTTTTTACAGCCTGTAAACATTTTGTAAGAAGCCCAAACTCATCATCATTAATTCCGTCAAATATATTCATAATCTTCCTCAAATATTTTGTTGCATTGGCAACGGATTATTTTAATATAACAGTTTATACTGAATTTATCAAGGTTATTTTATAGTCTTAAAGGTGATGAAATAACTTTAGTAAATTTTTATATTAAATAAACAACTAATGTTAAGGAGAAAGAAATGACAATGTTTTGTTTTCAATGTGAACAAACCGCAGGCGGCAAGGGATGCACTATGGCACAGGGTGTTTGCGGGAAAAAAGCGGATACTGCAAATTTACAGGATGAACTGACAAGCAGTCTTATAAAGCTTGCAAATTGCGGCGGAAAAAACGAACAAAATACGGAATTATTAATAAACGGACTTTTTATTACAGTTACTAATGTGAATTTCGACAATAATTCAATAAAAGAATTTATAAATAAAATCAGATCACAAATTCATTGTGACGACACTTTTGATATAAAAAAAGTCTGGGAATGCGATGAAGATATAAGAAGCTTAAAATCTTTAATTCTTTTCGGGGTTAAAGGAATGGCGGCTTATGCACACCATGCGCGTATATTGGGTTATAAAGACGATGAAGTCGATAACTTTTTTTATGAAGCACTTCAGGCAATTTCAAATATGAATTCAGTTAACGGACTTCTTGCTATGGTATTAAAAACCGGACAAATAAATTTAAAATGCATGGAGCTTCTTGACAGAGCCAATACGGAAACTTACGGCAGTCCAGAACCTGCAAAGGTTACAACAAATATTGAAAAAGGACCGTTTATAATTGTTACGGGACATGATTTGCTTGACCTTGCGCTTTTGCTTGAACAAACGAAAGATAAAGGCATAAATATTTATACTCACGGTGAAATGCTTCCTTGTCATGCGTATCCGGAATTAAAAAAATATTCGCATCTTAAAGGAAATTTCGGTACGGCATGGCAAAATCAGCAGAAAGAATTTGATAATGTTCCTGCTCCGATACTTTTTACCACAAACTGTATAATGCCCGTTAAAGAAAGTTACAAAGACAGAGTATTTACGACTTCTGTCGTTGCATACCCTGAATGCAGGCATATAGGAGATGATAAAGACTTTACTCCGATAATCGAAAAAGCTCTGGAGCTTGGCGGATACCCTGAAGATAAAAGAATGACGGGGATAAACGGCGGTGATGTTCTTACAGTAGGTTTCGGGCATAATACGGTTTTGTCCGCTGCTGATAAGGTTATAGAAGCAGTTAAATCAGGAGCTTTAAAACATATATTTCTAGTGGGCGGCTGTGACGGCGCAAGACCGGGAAGAAATTATTATACCGAATTTGTAAAACAAACACCTTCAAATACTTTAGTATTAACCCTCGCCTGCGGCAAATACAGATTTAATGATCTTAACCTCGGGGATATCGGAGGTATTCCGCGTCTTCTTGATATGGGGCAATGTAATGATGCATACAGTGCGATTAAAGTTGCGGTTGAATTGTCAAAAGCGTTTAATTGTTCCGTAAATGACCTTCCCCTCTCGCTTGTGCTTTCATGGTACGAACAAAAAGCGGTATGTATTCTTCTTACATTATTATATCTGGGTATTGAAAATATACGTCTAGGTCCGAGCCTTCCTGCATTTTTATCTACGAATGTTTTAAATATTCTTGTCGATAAATTTAAAATAAAACCGATTACAACTGCGGAGCAAGATTTGCAAGAAATTTTGGAATAATACACTAGAGTGCAATTTGAATGTTAAACATAAATCCCCAACCTGTTCTGCCGCCGGTTCTGATAACTGTTTCGGCAAAACAGGTTATTCTTTCGCTTATTCGTTTTCTTACGCCTGCACCGAATTGCGCCCAGGCATTAAGTGTAAGTTTGTCAAGATGGTTTCCGTCAGCGGTAAGTTTTACGTCGCTCATAAGAGGGATTACACATCCGCCGAAAATGTATGGCTCATATCCTTCTTCATTTCTGTAAGTCAGCCTTAAAGAAGGTGCGATGGTTAATCCGTTAACCTGTGACTGGCTTATATCAACGCTTTGAAAATTCACCAGATTTGTAGGATTTAAAAATGTATATGCGGTTGTGAAATTCGGCTGTAGTATTAATCTGTTGCGGATTTTCCAGTTATAAGCAAGTTTTAATGCTGTACCGGCAGTTATTATTGCATAATCGTCTTTCCCGTAACCGTATTTTGATTCCACGCCGAGACCGCCTCCGTTAATCGTCCAGCCTGCGTAAAAATCATCCTTATACGCGCTCAGAAGAAAACCGCCGTAACCTCCGTTTTGATACATTTCCGAATCTATATATTGCTGGCATGAGCCTATGTATGATGCGTAAATTGTAGGAAATATTTTCCAATCATATTTCTTTGTTTCAATCATAGGAAAATCGAAACCAAGCATTGCACCGTAAGATTGGTTGTTTACCGAAGCATATGCATTCGACAGATGAAAAGATTCAATATTTACATAAGGTCTCATCCAGAATGCAGTGCCGTCTTCATAATACTGGTCGATATACATTCCGCCGGGTCCTGCAAAAGCGTAAGAGTTTAATTTTCTTGATGCGAGTTTTTGTTCTCTTAAATTTGTATATATTTCATCAGTCCTGTTTAACGAATAGTCATAGCTGAGCATCTGGTTCATAAAAGCTGCTGCCGTAGCTGCCTGATATCTCTGGATATTAGGATTAAATCCGCCCAATTCTATTAGTGTAAGTTTTGGTGTGAGTGCCCACTTATATGTTTTCAAAGCACCGTAAACAATAGAATTTTCCAGTTCAGGGGAAAGTACAAGATCAGTACCGTATTTATCATGGTCAAAGATATCAAAAATAGTTACAGATTGTATAGGATCACTTAAAACTGTTATATCTCTGATTACAAGCTGCGTTATGTTTGCCGGATCTCCTGTCATATCAATGTAATCACAGGTTAGTGCCGCAGGGTCAACGTCAATGGATAAAGAGTTTCCTCCGCCGGATAAGTCCAAATTCATTTGACTGTCGGTTATAAATCCGTTCATTAAATTAAAATGTGTATTTGCTGCACTTATTTTCCCGTTAGGCAAACCGGACTGCTCATTGTAAAATTCAAGACTGATGTTATCGGTCGTAACATCACTTTTTAAATTTTCATTAGCAGAACCTAAATAAACTTTGTCATTATATGATGAAGTCCCTTTAATATTGAGTTTGGTACCTTCAACTCCGGAAATGTTATCAGCCAAAATAATTTTTGCTCCGTTTGAAACATTCAGGTTCATTGTACCTATGCTGATCGGGTCGTCATTATAATAGATATCAAGATGAAAAGCGTTGCTTCCCGTAGAATCTTTGTTACCTGAAAAAATGACAGGAGCATCGGGATTATTGGCATTAATATTAACCGTTCCCTGAGCAAATATTGCACCGCCCAAATCTTCTGCCGTGTTGTTTATAAAACTTGCAGAACCTGTAATATTTGTCACTGACCTTGTTGTTGCGGTTATTGCTCCTCCGCGTCCGGATGATGTATTATTTTCAAAAATATTTGAATTATTTAAGTCAATTGTACTCATATAATTTATTATCGCACCGCCGCCCCATATGGATTCTGCCGAGTTATTCGTAAATTTGCAATTTGAAATTACTCCGTTTCCTGCCATTATGGAAATTGCCCCGCCGTATTCTTTTGCCGAATTATTATCAAATGTGCTGCCGCTTATTGTTATATCTCCTCCGCCTCCTATTGCTCCTCCGTATGAATTAGTACTTGAATTGTTGCTGAATGTGGAATTCGTTACGGTCAAAGTTCCTGAATTATCTATACCTCCGCCTTCATTTAATGCGATATTCCCGTCAAAAAGCGTGTTATCTACCGTTAACGTTCCAAGATTATTAATTGCCCCTGCTGCCCCTTTTTCTACGCTGTTGTTTGTAAACGAAGAACCGTTTTGAATAATCAAATTCCCGTTGTTGCTGTTATAAATAGCCCCGCCTATTGAATTACCCGTAACTTTGTTTTCGTTAAAATTAGTATTATCTATTGTAACGGTGCCACCGTTTATGTAAAGAGCACCTCCGTAGGCATCAGTTGAATTATCGCTTACATCAGAATCTTTAATGTTTAATGAACCGTCATTTACATATATTGCACCTCCGAAACGGCTTGCGGTATTATCTGATATTTTTGTATTGGTAATAACAGTATTTCCGTTATTTTGATAAAAAGCTCCTCCGTTAAATCCGTAATTTTCTGATATCAGTGAATCGGAAATTCTTAAACTTCCGTTGCCTGTATTATTTATTGCCCCTGATGTCAGACCGCTTGAATTTTTTGTAAAAGCTGAATTGCTAATGTATAAATCTCCGCCATTATTTGTTATTGCACTTATGTCATTTTTGATAGAGGTACTTCCTGTAAAGTTTGTATTATTTACTGTAAATTGCTGATTTTTTATAGTTATTCCGCTTCCTTTGACATCGGTTAGTATATTTAAATTTGAAATTTCAGAACTTTTATCTGCACCATCATAGGTAAATGTATGCCCGTTTAAGGCAAAATTATAATGATTTTCGCTGTTGCTTCCGGCCAGTTCCAGACTAATTGCTTCACTTATTGAAGAATCCAATGAGATATCACCGTTTATATTAATTGTATGCTGCTGTTCAGGCTGTGCATTCGCTTTTGATAAAGCAGCTTCAAAGCTTGAAGTATTGTCAGCATCAAAATTTTCGGCAAATGCAATAAAATTAGAAAAAAGTATCATCGAAAAACAGATACAGAGTTTTTGAAAAATTTTATTAAAAGTCATATGTATTATCCCCACTCAAAGATTTTTATAAGATAATAATAATTCCTGAAATAAACTCTAGTATTACCTGATTGTTTTTATTTATTTTGTTATTAAAAATATACTGTTTACTAATTTAAAAAATTTTTACTTTTTGATTATTTGATATATCTAAATAAAAAAGCGGGCTAAAACCCGCTTATAATATAAATTTACCACAGAATTTACAAGTTCAGAACTTGGTTGCTTGAAAATGTAGCTTAAAAATTTTAGTGCTTAAGCTTATTTATGGATTCATTAAATTGAGCTTGTCTATCAGCTCTATTGAAGAATGGGAATCCTATAATTTTATAATTATTATCATCAATAAGAGTTTTGACAGGTCTACCAGATTCTTCAATTTGTAGTAAAAATTCTTCTTTCCAAGCATCCTTTTCTATGAGGTGAGAGCCTTTAGGTTCAATAAATATCTGATATTGGTCGGTAATATTACCTTCTTGTTTTGTCATAATAAGTACATAATCTGGTTCAAAGCGTTCTCCACCATTGAAAGAGAATAGTTTTAATTGTCGCTCATTTCTTATCAGATAAACTTTGTCATACTTGTTTTTTAAGTCTTGTACATGGTCTTTGAAGTAAGCAACAAATTCTTTTTCTTCACTTGTTCCATAATTATCAGTAAATACAAACCAATCTTCATTAGAAAGATTTACTCTTAAATGTTCGGATATAGGACCATATGATTGTGATACACCTTGTCCGTCACCATGTGGTTTGTATAACTTACGGTTTTGTCCCTAAATACTTCATATAATTTTCTAGGTTTGAACTCTTTAGTGCCTTCATAGGTTTCTTCTATATCAGAAATCTTGTTTGAAATCTTACCCAATGTATATTTACATGCCAAATATAATTGCTCGTTAGTAATACTGGTTTCACTTATTCTTATGCTTAACTTGATATTACCAAGATATTTTGGGTCAGTTATAAATTGTTTAATTGATACTAGGTTAGGGTAATAATGTTTAAGGTTATTAAATTTGAATATATTATATTGCCTTAAAGCCTTATGCACTATTGTATAGGGGATATTTGATATAACAAACTCTTTTAATATTCCTCTTTCACCTGTACTTGTATCGTCTTTTGAACTTTCCAATAATGTAGTTGTGCTTGAAGCCCCTGCTGATAAGTCATAATTATAAATAGTATCTCGTACAGATGGAAGAAGTTCGGTTATAGTATTTCTTGATTTAACTACTCGTTCATTTTCAAAGACTAAACCTTGTCTATATAAATTATCATTCTTGAATTCATCTTTAAGTATATATGAACATTCTTGAATATTATTTGGCATTAAGCCTATGCCTCTCATTGCAGTTGTAAGTTCTGAAATATAAGTAGAATTGTTCATGCAATGATAATAGAGAGTTTCGCATACTCTCAACTCATTTTCTATATCTTCGTCAAATTTACGCAAGAATCTTTCTGCTTTATCTGTTGTTGTAAATGGGCAATATCTCGCACCACGACCGATTAATTGTGCTTCTTGAATAGTTTGTTTTCCTGGTCCACCATGTCTTTCTGCACTTCGTGTTTCATAAAGCCTGACTATATCAAATAAGTTAAGAACATCCCACCCCTCATTTAATTGGTCAACGGCAAAGATACATCGTATTAAATTATTTCTATCTTCTAATGAGTTTATTTGTAGTTGATAGCTGTCCTTTTCTTCTTTACTGTTTACGGAAACACATTTTTCATCTGAAAAATCTTCTTTTATTTCTGCAATTAATTCCTCTGCACTTAAATGATTATCAAAATAGTTAAACATTTTAACAAGCAGTGGATGACTGTTTTGTGTTCGAATCCTTGTTAAATCTGCTTCTGATAAATTTTCAATTAGTGGTCTAAATTGTTCTGTGTAAAACTTTTTACTTGATTCTATCTTATCACTTTTAAATAAGATTACAGGTTTAATTGTCTTTTTATTATCTTGAAATAATTTTAGTCGATATTGACTTAATAAAATTGACTGTAATACCCTATCAATTAAAGGCACATGGGATTGGAAAGTCTTAACTTCTTTTGAATAACGGTCTTCTCTAAACTTTTTCAATGGATAGTCAACAAGTATTTTCTTTTCATACTCATTCATTATATACTGATTTTTTAAGTCACAAGTTGCAGTAAATTCAAGTAATACATTATCTCTATCTGCATTGAAAATCCTGTTTACAGTTGTTTCCCAATTACTCTTATCCTCTTTTTCGCCTTTAGTTAACCCCTTTTTTGTTTCTATATTTAAGTGATGAGCTTCATCTGCTATAAATACAATTTTCTTTTCAGAAAAATCATCATCTGTCAAACCGTTCTCTTTAAACTGGTTAAGGCTCATGTGCAACCCTTGAATAGTTGTAAAACAGATGTTTATATCATCTTTATTGCAACCTTGAAAATTATCTACTGTACGGATTTTAATTTGTTCACCGTCAATATTTATTTCATCATTGAATAAGTATTTGCTTGAAGTCTGATTTATAAAATTATCTTTGGTTTTTTGTACAATATTATCGGTATTAACAAAGAACAAGAAATTTCTATAACCTTTTTTGTAAAGATACAAGATAAGTCCTGCCATTATTAAAGTTTTACCACTACCAGTTGCCATGTGAAATAATACTTGAGAAGGTTTACGACACAACTTTTCACTTTCAAAGTAGGTTATAAAGTTTCTAAAAGCCATTTCTTGATATGGTCTGATAGAATATTTTTGAGTAAGATTCCTTACTACATACTTGGGTAATTCCTTATATGCTTCTGGGACATATTCTTTAATGGTATTTATTTCTTCAAATAAGAATTTACCCATACTTATACTTCCTCGCCATAAAAACTTTTTGCAAATGCTTTTTCTTCTTCTGTTACAGCAAGGTCTTCATCTTCCATATCGCAATAATTAACATATAACAGATTCTTGTCTAATAATTGAATTAAGAAATACCGTTTGTCATCTATTGATAATTCTTTAAAGTCTTGTTCGGATTCTTTAAGTTTATTAATATCAACTTTATAACTAATAAATTCAGATTCAGTAATTTCTTTATACAGGGCATTCAGTTTGTTATCATCTGCAACTTGTATTTCATCTATATACTTATGGTTAAGCTCTTTCAATTCACAGTAAACAAAACTTCCCCCACCTTGCCATTGCATCGATTCAGCTAACGAACCTTTATCGTATCCTTTTACTACATTACTTAACCGTTCAATCATAATATCTACTTGAGAATTTATCTGTTCACATAGGATATACTGTCGATTGAGTTTATGTGCAACTACTCCGGTTGTCCCGCTACCACCGAAAAAATCTAAAATTAAATCACCTTCATTTGTTGCTGCTTGTATTATTCTTTGTAAAAGTGCTTCAGGTTTTTGTGTTGAAAAATCCACTCTTTCTTTTGCTGTAGGTATTTGTTGAAAAGACATGATATCATACCAAACATCGCCACAAGGCTTTCCATTTGATATTGCATCATCTAAATATCTTTTTTCTCCACGGCCATCAAAGTATCTTCTGCCAGTTCCTTCTTCAACTTTATCAAATCTATCTAAATATTCTTTTCGGTGCGGCATTTTCTGCTTATTAAAAATAAACCCCTTAGAATTTTTTGTATAAAATAATATTGAATCATGACCACGTACCCAGTTATTAACCATTGTTTTGTAACCTGACAAAACTTGAGTATCCCATATAATTTCTCTCTGAAAACATTCCTCGCCGAAAATTTCGTCCATAAGAATCTTAAAATAATGAACTTCATTATAATCAAGTTGAACATAAATAGAACCATCATCTGCAAGTAATTTTCTTGCAAGCTCTAATCTATTTTTCATAAATGTAAGCCAAGTTGAATGATTGAATGAATCATTATATCTAAAAGAATCGTTTGTAGTATTATAAGGGGGGTCAAGATATATTAATTTTATTTTATTTTCACATCTTTTTAAAATAGAAGATAGTGCAAGTAGATTGTTCCCTTGAATTATTAAATTATCCGTATTAGTACATTTTGTTGCAGTCCCTTCACCGTCCTTAGTATATTTTTTCATACTAGTAAATACTTTCGGTGCAAGGAGCCTGTCAACATCATCTGGAGCAAGTAATTCATTATAGAAGATTTCTTCTCTTTTCTGGTCTTCTTTTGTTTGTCCACCTTCTAACACACAGTCTTTATAAGGGAACGATAAAACAACATCATTTTTAGATAAAATAAACTGTTCTCTACTATCAATAAGTCCAATAGTATTTTTAAATCTTGTATATGAATCTTGCAGAAAAGCCTTATTGTTTATAGCCCAACCAAATGCAGTCTTATCAAATACCAAAGTTCCGTCAATATCAGTAAAGAACTTCTCTTTAATTTTGTCATTAGATAAAAGCAGTTTAATCAACTCTTTATCCATTTTCATAGCACATTCATAGATTTTATTCCTCAATAAGTCTTTACCATTATCTGCATAAAACCTTTGTTCTGGGTCTTTCTTTAATAAATCTAATAATTCAAAATAAAATCCTTCTTTTGTTTTTATCATCCGACTATCTCTCCTATGATAACTTTATTAAACTATTTTAATGTATGAGAATCATCATCTATACGGAGTGTTTATATTGGAAATACAATTATTTTTTTAGTAGTTGACAAATTTTAAACTTTATAGATAATAGTATCTCGTCTCAAACCCTTATGGGACTTGTGTTTTAAGTTGACAAAATAGGGTTTATGTGGTAATATAAAAACATAAGCAATCCGCAAGCGGTAATCTTAAATATATTTAAAGGGTTACGTTTGCCATATAACAAAATTCTCACCAGCCTATAGTATGGGTCTAGTTCCTATGCTTGAAGCCTTTTAAAATGGGGGTATTTTGTTATGCCAAAAATTAAAGAAAATAAGGATAACAATGAAGCAAGTTAAAACTTACAACTTCATAGAAATTACAAAGAAAGAGTTTCAACAGTATCAGTCTGAACCTATTTCTACGGCTCAGGCTATTGAGATTCAAAATAACTTGTTTGGCGTTGTCGAGTTGCTACTCACAAATGGCAGATAAAAGTAATTCACTGTATGCAGAACTGTATAGAAAATTTATTGAGTGGCAAAATACTTGATTTTATTGAACTTTTTCGTAAAATATCAATTTTGGGGGTAAAACTTTGTACTCATTCGGTATAAAACTACTTTTTATGAGCCTCGTAGCAGGCTTAGAATGAATGTTTAATTTAAAGATAACAATATGAGATTATTTTTTATCAGTTATCTGTTTAATCGCTTTATCAAAATCTGATTCAAGTTCCCGCATTTCTCTTTGACGGTATATTTCAAATTCTTTTTCAGCTTTTTCTATAGCTTGTTTGTGTGAAACCTTACCTTTATCTGTTAAAAGCTCCCTTCTGTTGCCTAAAAGCTGCCTGTCTAGTTCTTCAATCCAGTCCTGCATTGTCATAGGATGTTCTTCTAATGCCTGTAATTCCGCAAAATCAAGAAACTGAGCAACTAAAAGGTTTAAAACCTGTAATTCTTTTTCTGTCAGATAATTTTTAGCAACTTTTACATCGTCTTTTGTTGGGTAATTACCTTTAAAATTAGTCATACCTACATAAGGTTTTTCATTATCAACTCTTTCATAAATAACTTCTGCTGCTGTATGCTTGTGAGCTGCATAGTGCATTTTATTTTGAACTGTAGCGAAAAATTGTCTTGTAATTTCAGCTTTGGAATCATAGTCAATAGAAGTCGCATAAATATCTGTTACCTGTTGATATAGATTTCTTTCAGAACTTCTAATATCACGAACACGTTGGATTAATTCTTTGAAATATCTTGAACCGTTACCCTTCAAGCGTTCATCATCAAGGACAAACCCTTTTCTTATGTATTCATTAAGTCTTTTGGTTGCCCATTGTCTGAATTGTGTACCACGAAGCGATCTTACCCTATAACCAACAGAAATAATAACATCTAAATTGTAGTAGTTTGTAGGTTTTGTAGAAAAATCGGAATTTCCGATTTTTCTTTTAGAAGTTTCTTCTTCAAGTTCACCTTCTGCGTAGATGTTTAAAATATGTTCGTTGATAGTTGAACGAGATTTATCGAATAACCTTGCCATATCATCAATGGTAAGCCATACCGTTTCATCTTCAAACCTAACATCTACTGAAACTTTTTCATCTTCTGTTTTAAATATTACTATTTGATTATCCGCCATGACCTGATTATACCATAAATAAGCAATTTTACAGGCATGTTTCAAAATTTCAATTCTCTGATTACATTCTTATATGCACCGCAAGTGTAGAAAGGAATGTAAAAATGAAGAATTTAGTCGAACCAATAAAACGCAAAGAAGATGTAGAAGCTATAGAAAAATATCTAGCAAGGCATAGTCGTAGAAATCAACTTATATGGGCATTTGGAACTAATACAGGTTTACGTGTGAGTGATATTCTAAACTTGAATATTGAAGATGTGGAAAATAAAAGTTATGTTGAGATTTACGAACAGAAAACAGGTAAATATAAGCGTTTTCCATTAAATAAGAAGCTAAAAGACCTTATTAAGTTATACCTTGTTGAACGAGCAAGAACTTACGCAATCGGGGATGATGAACCATTGTTTGTTGGTAAAAAGCATTGCAGACTTGACCGTTCTCAGGTATATAGATTTATAAACGATGCGTGTAAACATCTTGGAAGCACTGCTAATGTAGGCACACACACCATGAGAAAAACTTTCGGGTATTTCTTTTATAAGCAGAATAACGATGTTGCATTGTTGCAAAAGATTTTAAACCATTCAAGCCCAGTGATAACACTTAGATATATTGGCATAGCTCAGGAAGAAATTGACTACTCTTATAATAATTTTGAACTGTAATGCACCATAAACGTTTACAACAGTCTATCTATACAGGTGCATAAGTTCCACAAAAAAATCATAACACAAACATTTTTTTACAGTAACGGTGCATAAATAAATTTTAACAACAAAACCGTATAAGTCTAAATGCAGACTTTATACGGTTTTTCAGTATTATACATCATTTTAGATATTATGGTGTAAAAATGACTTAAAGGTGAAATAGCAAGTGAGTAATAAAAATAAGTAAAAAACAAAAGAAATTGAACATGAAATTTTAAAAACTTTTCATAATCTTAACTTTAACAAAATAAAATATCCTAAATTCATTGATAATTCTAAAGAGATAAAAAGTTCAGATGAAATATCTTTTGGAGCGGTAAGACAAGAGATATTTCAAAATGTGGAAGATGTTATAAATGAATTTGATGTTAAAACATACGTTATTACTCACAACTTAAAAGGATAATATTACTATGCAAAGTACAGAAGAAACAAAAGAATACATCGCAAACTTATTTAAAGCAAGATTTCCTATTCTTTATATACAAACTTGGGAAGAAAACAGGGTCATTAAGACAATTAAAGAAATTGCATTTAATAAAGAGGTTATTAAAACTCCAAGAAAAATATATATTTGGAGCTTGTCACAGGGCTTAATAAATTATGAAAATAATGAATTTATTAAAGATGGATCTGTTGATTGTGCCACTGCAATAAACTACGTAGATAAACTTGATGAAGATATTATCCTTATATTAAAAGATATTCATGTGTATTTTAATGAAACATTACCTAATCACGGAACTATCAGAAGGCTTAGAGATGTAGCGGAAAGTTTTACAGATTCAGATAATCTTAAAAATATTGTTATAATATCCCCCTTGCTTACAATTCCGCAAGAATTACAAAAAGATGTTACTGTAATAGATTTCAGCTTGCCTAATATTGATGAATTAACAGAATGTTTAGAAAATTTTATTGCTGATAATTCAGAACAAGTAAATATTAATTTATCGGAAGAAGAAAAACATACATTTGCAAAAACGGCATTGGGTCTAACTATCCATGAAGCTGAAAATGCTTTTGCAAGGGCATTAGTCCAAAATAAAAAACTTACAATGGATGAACTTGATATTATTTTTTCTGAAAAATGTCAAATTATTAAAAAAACAGGAATTCTTGAATATATACAAACAGATTTATGTATTGAAGATGTAGGTGGTCTTGAAAAACTTAAAAAATGGCTAAGAAAAAGAAATAAGGCTTGGTCTGAAAGAGCACAAAAAGATTATAACTTACCTTCGCCTAAAGGTTGTTTAATAACTGGGATACCAGGAACAGGAAAAAGTTTGACGGCTAAAGCAATGAGCAGTTTATGGAAATTACCGTTATTAAGGTTAGATATGGGAAAAGTTTACAATAAATGGCTTGGTAATTCAGAAGAAAATATCAGAAAAGCTATAATGACAGCGGAAGCTGTAGCACCTTCTATATTATGGGTAGATGAAATTGAAAAAGGTTTTGCACAAAGTTTAGGTGATAATTCTTCATCACAAAGAATATTGGCAACTTTTCTTACTTGGTTACAAGAAAAAACAAAACCTATTTTTGTTGTTGCCACAGCAAATAACATTGATATGTTACCACCGGAATTAATGAGAAAAGGTAGATTAGATGAAATTTTTTATGTTGATTTACCAAACTCTGAGGAAAGAGCTGATATATTCAAATTGCATATAAATAAAATGATTAAAAATAGTATTTCAAAAGATTTTAAGATAACAGAAGGATTATTATTAAAGTTAGTAGAGCTATCAGAAGGCTTTTCGGGATCTGAAATAGAGCAAGCAGTTATTTCAGCCGTTTTTGAAGCATTTTACGAAGATAGAATATTACAAAAAGAAGATATTATTAGTGCAATAAAGAATACGCTTCCTTTGTCAGTTACACAGTCTGAACAAATTGAAAAAATCCAACAATGGGCAAAAGAAAGAGCTGTAAATGCAAGCAAAAAAGATGGTTAGGAATATAAAAATAGATAAAACCGCATTAGAAAATTATAATAATGGGTGTACTTTTCTTGAAAATAAAGAATATGATAATGCAGTTACTGCTTTTTCTGCTGCTATTGGTTATCAATTTGATTATATTGATGCGTACAAAAAAAGAGCTGTTGCAAGAAAATTAAGTGGTGATTTAGAGGGAGCATTAAGAGATTATGGATTCATAGTAGCATTTGAACCTGATGATGCAGTAGCCTATAATAACATGGGTAACATATATTTCAAACTTAGTTATTATGAAAATGCAGTAGAAGCATATTCGCAAGCTTTATCAATAGATTCAAACTTTGATTTGGCAATAAAAAACAAAAATATTGCTGAGAAATATTTAAACAAAAATTATTATTTGGAAAAAGGCATTAAACTTTTTGACGATAAAACAGATTATAAAACTGCTATCTCTTATTTAAACAAAGCCATAGAATTTGATAAAGAAAATAGCTTGGCATATAAATATCGTGGAAAATGTTATTTTGCATTAAGCGAGGATAATAATTATGAACAAACTATTATATATTTAGAACTGGCAATAAATGACTTAAGCAAAGCTCATGAACTTGCTCCTGGTTCAGAAGAAATAAAAAATTTACTCTATGCTTTCAGTGTAGTTAATGAATATATGCAATTTGAAAGTTATATTGAATCAATTCAGTTAGCTTACAAGAATAATAATTTGAGTAATATTGATTTTGCAAAAATTGTTGCAACAACGCAAATAATACTTAACTTTATGCAAAATTATTTTAGTGAAATTACCGATAATCAATTAATAAGTATTTATGAGCCAATCATAAATGAATCCATAGAAAAATATGAACAAACTGTAAATTCATGTAAAGTAAATAATGAATGGTTATTAGATACATTGTATGGTTATATAAAATGCAATCCACAAGAATTAATTACAGCCAAATTATCCATTTTACCATTGTGTAAATGTTTAGATAAAACTCTTAAAAATATGGTAAAATACACTGAAAATATTGATGTTCAGGCTATTATTCCTATTGTCCAAAAATTTGAATATTATTCCGAAATGTACAATTTTTTAGAAGCAATTTTATCTTCTACTGATGAAGTTAAAAAATACTTGGAAATTTTAAAACCCACGATTGAAATTATAAAATCAGCTTTATCAAATAATGATTTAAAAAGTATTATGGCAAAATACGGAAAAGTTAATACCGATAATTTTGCACCAATTAAAAAATCTTCCCAAAAAAGAAAGGTGGATATATAAGGTGGTAAAACATGGCACGAAAACCAGATTACAGAGATTTTTATAATTTAATAACTGTATTCATAGCTTTAATTTTAGGAACAACAAAATTCTTGATTGAAGTCAATAAACACGGCTTATGGAAAGAATGTATTTTATCAGTTGGTTTTGTAGGCGGATTTAATTATTTGCTTTATTATTTATAAATAAACTGTCTTTCATGATTTACTCCTTCATGAAAGAATTTAGTACAGATGACCTTAATTATAGATTTGATGCTATAATGAACCTATGGAACAAAGAATAAAAGCTGTTATATATGCTCGTGTAAGCTCAGAAGAACAAAAGAAAGAAGGGTTTTCAATTCCTGCTCAAATCGATTTGTTACATGATTTTGCACGTAAGAACAACATTGAAATAGTAAAAGAATTTGAAGAAGCCGAAACTGCTAAACAAGCAGGCGGGCATAAATTTAATGAAATGTTAAAGTTCCTAAAAAAGAATAAAGATGTAACAAATATTCTTTGTGAAAAAACAGACCGTTTATACAGAAACTTTAAAGATTATGTAGATTTAGATGTTGATACAACTGGCTATACGGTTTATCTTGTTAAAGAAGGTGTTGTATTAAGCCCATCTTCAACATCTCATGAGAAATTAGTTCATGGCTTAAAGGTTCTTCTTGCAAAGAATTTTATTGATAACCTTAGAGAAGAAACTCAAAAAGGCAGGTTGAAAAAAGCCAGTCAAGGTTATTTCATCGGTCAAGTTCCTTATGGATATAAGAAGTTAGACCCACGTACAACTATTATAGATGAAGAAAAAGCACCTTTTGTAAGACGTGCTTTTGAATTGTATGCTACTGGGATTTCTTTAGAAAAAGTAAAAGACCAGTTGCATGAGGAAGGCTTTATATATCAAACTGCCCACAAAAAGATTTCAAAAGGACAACTTGGTAAAATGCTCCAGAATGTGAATTATTTAGGAGTATTAAAGTTCAGAGATGTCGTATATGCAGGTCAACATCCGCCTATGGTTTCTCAGGAGCTTTTTGATAAAGCACAATTATCATTTAAAAAAGATAATAAACCTTTATATAGAGATGACCACAACTTTGCTTTATCAGGTTTAATGACTTGTGCAAAATGTGGATGTGCTATTACCGCTGAAATCAAGAAGGGTAAGTATATCTATTACCACTGTACCGGCGGTAAGGGAAAATGTGAACAGAAGAAAATTTACATCAATGAACTAGACTTAATACCACAGTTTGATGAAGCCGTAAAAGCTGTAAGCCTTGCACAGAAACACATTGACTACATTAAACAAGGTTTAAAAGAAAGTTTGGCAGCCAAAAAAGAATTTTCTGAACAAATGCGTAGTAACCTTGAAGCAGAAGCTAAAAGAATACGACACAGGATAGACAAAATTACCAATGAATATTACGATGATTTGATTGACGCTAAGTTTTACAATGCTAAAAGACTTCAATGGAACAAAGATTTAGATGAAGTCATGATAAAACTTGAAGCATTGCACCATGCCGAACAAAAATATTATGATGAAGGGGTAAGAATTATCGAAACGCTGAAAAATGCTTATATCTTGTATAAACAACAATCCCCTATCGAACAAAGAAAATTATTAAATTACTTACTATCGAACTGCAAATTAGAAGGCAGAAAGGTAAGCTATGACTATAACTTACCTTTCTCATACTTTATAAATTTTGACTCTTGTCGCAAAAAATACCCGAGATGCGATTCGAACGCATGACCTACCGCTTAGAAGGCGGTTGCTCTATCCAGCTGAGCTACTCGGGCTTGGATCCAGAGGGCTTAGACAAGTGTTTGGTTTCGTGGGGTACCTGTATAATCCCTCATAAAATTTATATTAGCACAAAAATTTTTGATTGCAAGATGTTTAATTATTTTTGTTTAATATATAATTTATAGTAGATAACTTAATTAGAAGGATAAAGATTATGCTAACCGGAAATGAAATAAGAAAATTATATTTGGATTACTTTAAAAATAAACATCAGCATACAGTTGTTGAAAGTTCAAGTCTTGTACCTGACAACCCGACAGTATTGTTGACAACTGCAGGTATGTTACAGTTTTTACCCATATTTTTGGGAATTGTAAAATCTCCGTATGATCCTGCAAGAGCTACTTCCTGCCAGAAGTGTGCCAGAGCAGGCGGAAAAGACAGTGATATTGAAAATGTCGGAAGAACGCCGCGACACCATACTTTCTTTGAAATGCTCGGTAATTTTTCATTCGGAGATTATTATAAAAAAGAAATTATTCCCTGGGCGTGGGAGTTTGTTACTGAAGTTTTAAAGCTTGATAAAGACAGATTATGGATTACGATTTTTGAAACAGATGATGAAGCTTATGAAATCTGGAGAAGCGTCGGAGTTCC
>FR900448.1:20202-48390 GCA_000438175.1 Fusobacterium sp. CAG:439
GCTGAACGTATTAAGCGTAAGGGCAAAAAGGATAATTTCTGGGGACCTCCAGGGGCATCAGGCTCTTGCGGACCGTGTTCGGAAATTCATTATGATTTAGGCGAACAGTACAAATGTGATAACCCGAATTGCGGAATTGATACTTGTGAATGCGACAGATGGGTTGAAATTTGGAACCTTGTTTTCACTGAACTTTATCAGGATGAAGAAGGTAACCAATCACCTCTTGAAAGCAAAAACGTAGATACCGGTATGGGGCTTGAACGAATAACAATGGTTTGTCAGGGGGTTGCTTCCACTTTTGAAACTGACCTTTTAAGACCTATAATGGATAAAGTTTGCGAGATGAGCGCAGTACCTTACAAAAAATCCGAAAAAACGGATATTTCGTTAAGAATTATCACAGATCACGCAAGATGTGTCTCTTTCTTGATTTCTGACGGTGTTATTCCGGGTAATGAAGGAAGAAGTTACGTTTTAAGAATGATTTTAAGGCGAGCATTGCGTCATGGTAAAATTTTAGGAATGGATTTACCTTTCTTATACAAACTTGTTGATGTTGTTGTAGAAAATTATGGTGAAGCATATCCTGATCTGGTTAAAAATAAGGCGAAAATTATTGATACAATTAAAAAAGAAGAAGAACGTTTTGCAAAAACTCTTGACAGAGGATACAAAATGTTAGATGAATTTATTGAAGCTAAAAAAGATATCGATGGTGAAAGTGCTTTTAAATTGTATGATACATACGGTTTCCCTTTTGAATTGACGAAAGAAATAGCAGAAGAAAACGGTTTAAAAGTTGATGAAGCAGGATATAAGTCTGCAATGCAGGAGCAAAAAGACCGTGCAAAAGCTGCGACAGCTAAAATAAGCGTTACAGGCGATATTAAATATGCGAAAGTTGAAGAACAGGTCGGTTCAACTGAATTTGTCGGATACAATGAAAACGAATGCGGTGCAAAAATTCTTGCAACTGTGGAAGGCGACGGTTACGTTGATATTGTTCTTGATAAAACACCTTTCTATGCAGAATGCGGCGGTCAGGTCGGTGATAGCGGCTATATCGAAAATGACAATTTAAAAGCCGAAGTTTTGACAACTTTTAAAGTTAATAAACTTTTTGTACATCGTTCAAAATTGCTTAACGGCGAGATTACAATAGGTGAAAATGTAAGAGCAAAAATCGACCTTGCAAGACGTGAAGAAATAAGACTTCATCACTCATCTGCCCATTTGCTTCAGGCAGCTTTGACTAAAGTTCTCGGTAATGAAGTTAAACAGGCGGGTTCTCAGGTTGAGGAAAACAGAATGCGTTTTGACTTCACTTTCTCAAGAGCAATGACGTCTGCAGAAATTTCTAAAACTGAAGATATTGTAAATGAATGGATTGCAGAAGGTTTAGACGTAACAACTCAGGAAATGGATATTGAACAAGCGAAATTAACTGGAGCCGTTGCATTATTCGGTGAAAAATACGAAGATGTTGTAAGAGTTGTTTCTATGGGTATTGGCGGCAACTGTATTTCTAAAGAATTCTGTGCGGGTACTCATGCAAGAAACACGCGTGATTTGAGAATGTTTAAGATTGTTTCGGAAGGTGCTATTGCTGCAGGAACAAGACGTATTGAAGTTGTTGTTTCTAAAGCCGCTTTTGAATATATGAACGAAAGAGTTAAAGAAATGGATAAACTTTCTCAAATGTTCAAAGTTCATTCAGAAGAAGTTATTGAGCGTGTTGAAAAACTTCAGGAAGAAAATAAAGAACTTCAAAAAGAATTAACTCAGGCAAAAGAAGAAAGTGCAAGAGCAAAATTTGCAACCTTCCTTTCAAAATCTGAAGATATTGACGGCGGAAAACTTTTTGTTTCAAAAGTTGAAAATTTCGACGGGAATGCAATTAAGGCAGGTATTGAGTTTATGTCGCAGAAACTTGGAGAATGCATAATAATTCTTGCTTCTGAAAAAACTGTTGCTGTAAAAGTTTCTGACAGTTTTGTGAAAAAAGGTGTTAATGCCGGAAAAATTGTCGGAGAAATTGCGCGTGCAACGGGTGCAAACGGCGGCGGACGTCCGAATTTTGCACAGGGCGGTGTGAAAGATGCCTCAAAACTTGATGAAATTCTTGTAAAAGTACAAGATGATATAAAATCTGTAAGAGTTTAGAAAAAAGGGATTAAATCCCTTTTTTTATTTATAATTAAATAAGGAGAAATTTATGACCGTTTTAAAAATAGAAAGATTACCTCATAACAAATACCTGCCGGAGTACAAAACAGAAGGTGCTGCAGGTATGGATTTATGTGCCGCAATTTCTGAACCGATTACTTTAAAACCTTTAGAAAGAACGCTGGTTCCTACCGGATTGAAAATTGAACTTGAGCATGGTTATGAAGCACAGGTCAGACCGCGTTCGGGATTATCGATTAAGCATGGGATTACTTTGATTAACTGTGTCGGCACAATTGATGAAGATTACAGGGGCGAGGTTTGTGTTCCTGTTGTAAATATTTCTAATGAAACTTACACAATTCAGCCAGATGAAAGAATTGCACAGATGATTATCGCGCGTGTTGAGCAGGCACAAATTCAAGTTGAAGTTGAATTGTCACAAACCGTACGAGGGGCAGGCGGCTTTGGCTCTACGGGAAAATAATGCTGAGCACCTTTATTGTTAAACCTCATCTTAATAAATGATTTCAAACAATAAATTATAGAATATTATGCATCTGTACTTTAAAAAGAAAGGAATTTATATGGCAAATGAAGTAACAGGCATGACAGGTAACAAGTCTTATACTGCAACTCTGCTTCTGGCATTTTTTTTAGGCGGTTTTGGCATACATAGATTTTATACCGGTTATATCGGCATTGGTATTTTGCAGCTTTTAACCGGAGGTGGTTTTGGTATATGGCTGCTTATTGATTTGTTTTCAATTGCATTAAACAAATTTGTTGATGCAAACGGGGATTTTCTTGCAGGCTACAATAAAGTATTAGCAAATATACTTTTGGTCTTATTAATAATATCAGTTGTACTATGTATTATTGGAATTTTTTCAGCCCTTATATTTCCATTTTTATTAGTTTAATTTTAGATAAAAAAAGAACCTTTTTAATTAAAGGTTCTTTTTTATTATATCGAGGAAAAGGAGGAATATTAAAAATTTATTTTTTGCCTTTAAAAACTGAAATGTCAGATAAGTCTTTTAAGGCAAAGTTTGTATTAACATCAAAAATTGCATTAGGGTTTTGATTGTCTTTGTTATTAAGTTTTGACCAGTAGTCGGGGTCTAATTGCGGACGCCCTTTCGGTATATCACTGTTAAATTCAACCATATATAATTTCCCTTTGATACTTTTTTTAACGTCAAACATGAAAAAAACTTTAGTATTTTAATCTGTTTTGTTAAAAATTTGTTACACTCGTTTAATTGTTAAAAGCATTTCATTTGGCACAAAGTAATCTTTTACTCCGTAATTAGCGTTTACAAACAAAAATTCGAGAGTATCCCCCTTATCAATACCAATGTCGTCAAAAGGAATACTTATATCTGCAACTTTGTCATAAACTGCTGTTATATTTTTGGAAGAAGTAATTACCCATAAATTATTCGGGATTGCTTTTACAAGTCTTACAAGATTAATTTCGTTATCGTATATTGAAATTTGCATTTCGTTGTGAAATTTTTCCTTAGATATTGGCAGAATGCTTTCTGTTTTTTGAATAATTCTTATAGGCGAAAGCGATTGTTTTTTATTTTGGTTTCTTGTATAAAGATACATTTGATTAACGCGTTTAGTTTTAGCAGCGGCTTGTTTGTTGTATTCATTTATATAAAATCTTAAATATAAATTATCTTTATCATAACCAAAGCAGATTTTGTCATAAAATTTATCCTCATCAAGAACAGGACCATCGGGAATTTTTATACAACCTGCATTAAGCCAGCTTTCATCATCGTTTTCTTTGCCGTCAATGGTTGGCGTGAACTCGCCTTTGGGGTATCTTGAAGGTTTGGAAATTGCTGACAAAAGTGGTGTATCAAGATATTGGGGAACTTCTAAACCGAGATACAGATAAATATTTTTCAGATGTTCCCTGAAAATATAGTCAAATATATTATCACGTCCCGAATCATTAGGCTCGCCGTACCACCAGAACCAGTCACTTCCCTCACAGATAAAAAGTTCACGACGTGCCGCATCAATATTAGGGTGAAGCGGATTTTGCTTTACAAATGCGCAAAAATCATCGCGAACCTGCTTCAAATATGTCCAGGCAAGGTTTTTTAGAGGTTCATCAATCCATAATTTAAAGTTTCTGTTAATCCACGAGCCCGGACTTAATTTATTAAGCGGTTTTTGAGCATCTTTTTCAAGATAATCGCTTATCAAAACAGTTTCTAAAGTCGGGTCGTTTTCGATTAAAGAATAAATTGTCTGTAAAAATGTCGAACCGTCTTCGGTATAGTTTTCCCAGCAGTTTTCACCGTCCATGGCAATAGTTAATAAATGGTGTTCATCAGGTGATGAAAGCAGTTTGCTTTGTGCAACTTTAATTCTGTCATACAAATCATTTGCGGCAGCTTCTGCAGAATGGTTAGGATATTCAAATCCTATTAAATTAGGGATTACCGAATCTCTGAAAATTATATTTACATCTTTGTAATTATAAGACTTTAATAAATGATACGGATCTTCAAGGTAGCCTCTGAAATCTCTCACGAATTCAAATTTAATAGAATTGGAAAGAATACCTTCATCGGATATAGTCCATTTAACCCCCAGTTCTTTAAGCATTTCCATAACTTTTGAGTTTACACATTGTTCAGAGGGCCAAATACCTTTAGGGCGTTTCCCGAACAATTCTTCCATACGGTCTAGTGCCATTTGTGTTTGAACTTTTGCATCGAGTTCCATTTTAAGGTTTGAAGGCAAATCGCTTTCAGGAGATTTTTTTATGCTTTTTATATCTAAAAGGATTGGCAAAATCGGGTGATAATACGGGCTTGTAGTAATCTCTATTTTACCTTTTTCAATAAATTTTCTGTAAGTCGGTATAATTTTTCTTATTATATCTCTTTGAATGTCAATAATTTTAATTCTGTCATCAAGTGTATAATTTTTACCTTTTTTGATAAGTTTTTTCAATTCGGGATATTTATTTTTATAAATCGGATCAAACCACGCCAAATTAAACAATGCCATTAAATCGGAATATTCCTGCGGTGAAAACAGGTTTATATCATTTTCTCCGTTTATTTGATATTTTTGATAAAGCCTGTTATATTCTTCATTAGGCAAAATCATTGAATGAAAGTTGGCATCAAAAAAGTTATTTATTATAAATTCTTTATCATCGTCGGTTAAACTTTCAACGTCTGTAACGGTAAGCCTTGAATGTATGTCATGCATTTCATTCTCGCCGTAATCAATTAATGCATCTAAAAGTACGGGAACAAGGTTAAAATTTAACCTGATATTTTTGAATTTGTCGAGAATAAGTACCATATCAAGATAATCTTTAACAGCATGCAGTCTTACCCAGGGCATCAAATAGTCGCCTTCGGGTGATAATTGATAAACAGGCTGATGCATGTGCCAGTAGAATGCTATAGATAACTTTTTTGTTTGGCTCATCATAAAACTTCACCGTAAACTATTCTTAAAAATATTATAGCATTCAAAAGCAAAAAAAGGAATATTTTATTTCGGTAAATTTTTAAAATAATCGGGTTCAGTCATTGCTTTATAAGTACATCCTATTCCGTTAAGATTATTTGTTGAAGTTTTTGAACAATAAGTATCGTCTGAATATTTTGTTCCTTTGGCTCCCATAGGAAGCAGCTTTCCCTCTTTAGTTATCTGGAAGGTAAATAAATCCTGTCCCAATCTGTTAGGTTTTTTATTATAACCGTTTACATCAACGGAAATAAAAAAATCCGATACAGCAAGTTCTGTTGTTCCCGAACTTGTGCTGTATTCGAGCAATATAAAAGAGCCGTCATGTAAAACATATTGCCCGTCGTCAAACAAATGTAGATTTAGTGAATTTCCGTTAAGTGTAGTATATATTTTGGAATTATCATCGGCTCCCCAACCGTTATTAAGAACACATTCTCCGTTTAAGTATCCGCGTCCGCAATCCCTAAGAACTTTAAAATATTTTAATATGAAAATATCTCTCAATTCTTTCCAATCCGCTGCATCGCCCGGCTGTAAAACTGTACCTGTATCAGCTTGATATAAGCTTAGAGCTTGTGCGATTACTGATGCATTTTTTTTCAGACCTGTTTCAAGTTCTTTCGCTCTTTTATCGGCAATTAATGCGGGCATTGTTAATGCTGCGAGTACGCCCAATATACCTATAGTAATAAGTACTTCAGCAAGTGTGAAACCTAAATTAAGTGTGTTCCTCTTGTCCATAAAAATTTTTACCTCCTGACTAATAGAAATGACTTATTAGTCTATTTATATATAGATTATTTCATAAAACTCTATTTTTATGTAGTTAAAATCTATTAAAATTTACATTATTTTAACAAAAGGACATAATATGGATACTATAAAGAAGAAAATCGGGAATAATTTAAAAAAATTAAGGACTAAAAAAGGTCTAAAACAAAGTGAACTTGCTGAACTTGTAGGAGTTGAAGATAAGACTATCAGCAGAATAGAAGTCGGCGGGAATTATCCTTCTATGGATTTGCTTGTACGTTTAGCAGAAGCCTTGAATTGTGAACTTGTTGACTTTGTGAACTTTTCAGATAAAATTATTGACAGTATAAATGAACTTTCAAAAGATGATTTGAAAGTTCTTGAAAAGTTTGTTTTTCTGCTTAAAGATAAAATTTAGATATTATGCATATTATCAAAGATTTCTTTTCTCTGAATCCATATTTCCATTCCGAGTTCTTCGCCTGTTTTAGTTAAAGCTTCTTTAATTTCCTTGAATGAAAATTTTGATTTTTCAATATTTCCGAGCATAAACATTACAAAATGACCCTGCATTAAAGTTTGTTTAATGTCCTCAATATTAACTTCATATTCAGCAAGCACTGCCGATACTTTTGCAACAATACCCACTTTATCAACGCCTGAAACCGTTATGATAATTTGTTGATCTGACATAATACCTCATCATCTTCTTCATTTTCAACAGCAGCTTCTACGGGGTTTAACCAGTCGCGGTTAATCCATCTGCCCAATTGATGAACTCTGCAGTATTCCGCAAGGTCTTTTTTGACTTCCGGAGCAAGTATATACATTGCAATAATATTAGGCAAAGACATTGCAATCATCATGGCATCTGTAATATTAATTACTGAAGTTACATTTAAAACAGAACCGATTACGATAAATGCGCAATAGATAAACTGGAATGTAAGAGTTCTTTTCTTTCCTTCTCCGAAAAGGAAGTTCCAAGATTTTTGCCCGTAATAAGCCCAGCTTATGATTGTTGATAAAGCATACAAAAGAACAATACCTGCCAGAAGTGTCGGGAAAAATGGCATTACTGATGAAATTGCATCAGATGTCATTTCAATACCTGAAGTATGCCCTGCATGAGTTTTGTAAACACCTGTAATTACAATTGCAAAAGCTGTTAAAGTACACATAAATCCTGTTAAAAACGGATCTAATAGTGCTACGAAACCTTGAGATAAAGGTTCATCAGTTTTTACTGTTGCATAAACAATGGGAGCAGAGCCTGTTCCTGCTTCGTTTGACTGAACGGAACGTCTTAAACCCATAATCATTGCAACGAACATCCCGCCGTAAATTGATTCGGGTTTAAAGGCTTCTTTAACAATTACCCATGCGGCATGCGGGATTAATTTAAAGTTGCATACAATAACTGCCATTGCCGCAAACAGGTATATAAAAATTTTCAGCGGAACAATTTTTTCCGTAACTTTAACGATATTTTTAATACCGCCTATAACGATTAATCCTACAACGACTGCCATTCCAAGCCCGATTACCCAGTGAAAGTTGTGCATAAATCCGTTTTCACCGCCGCAAACGTTTACAAATTGATTAGCAGCCTGATTAATTTGTATCATATTTCCGCCTGTAATACCGCCGCAAATACAAAGAATTGCAAACATTACAGACAAAGGCTGTCCAAGCCATCTTAATTTTTTTCTTGTAAGCCCGTGTGCCATATAATGCATCGGACCGCCGGAAATAGACCCGTCAAGGTTAAATCTTCTGTACTTAACAGCCAATGCAGCTTCAACAAATTTTAATGACATTCCCAGAAGTGCACCTACGATAATCCAAAAAGCAGCTCCCGGCCCGCCCATAGAAATTGCAATTGCTACACCTGCAATACTGCCTAAACCTATAGTTCCGGATAAAGCTGTCATTAAAGCCTGAAAAGGAGAAGTTTCTCCCGAACCGTCATCAGATTTTTTGGGCTTAAAAACAAGGTCAATTGCATGTTTAAATCCCCAAACAGCAATTCCTCTGAGGTAAAAAGTAAAAAATATTCCTGCAAATAAAATCCAGAATATAATAATCGGTACATCTGCACCAAAAACATGAACAGGATGGAAAATTATTTTCGCAATGGCATCGGATACCGGCGCGACGTTTTTATCCATAAATGCATCAATGTTAAAAGCATCAGCCTGTTGGATGTTAAATAAAAGTGTCAAAAGTACAATTAAAATTCTGTTCATTAAATTATTTCCTTTCGGGGTATTCGCAAAAAATTTCGGCTCTCTGTGTTTATCACTAACCCCAGAATTATACTACCAGAAACATGCTTGCATGATGTCAAATCTTTACAAAATCTTAAAAATTTGTTGCAAATATTCATCAGCGCACCTGTCTGAGGAGTACTCTCCGATTGTTCGTAAACTATTGTAGCGCAATGTTTTCAGACTGTCATCATCCATGTTTTTTATATTAAGGAGTATTTTTCTTATTTCATTTGAAATCGGAAGCGTAAGAAATCCGTTTTGCCCGTCTTTAATAATTCCGGAAATCCCGTCATCTTTTGTGCAGACAGTTATACAGCCTTGCGACATTGCCTCTAAATATACCATACCAAAGGTTTCACCTGTACTCGTAAGTATAAAAATATCACTTTCACGCATTTTTGCAAGAACTTCGCTGTGCGGAAGATAACCTGTAAATTTTACACTTTTATCAATTTTTTCTAAATTTTCTCTTCCTTTACCATCCCCGATTACTGTCAGCTCAAAGCCTTTAAGCCATTTGCAGGCTTCGATAACTTTATCAATATTTTTTCTTTTCTTGAAGTTTGCACAGGTTAAAACCTTGATTTTGTCTTTGTTTAGGGGGTGAAAATCTGTTTTTATAATTTCTTTTTTTACACCTGACGGGGCAGTGAATGTTTTATTTTCAAATTCAGAATAAAGTTTTAGGAGTTTATCTTTAATTACAAAAGATCGGCAGGCAATTGCTTTTGCATTATCAAGTGCAGTTTTCAGTCTTTTTTTGAAATGAAATTTATATAACGGATTTGTCAAAATTTCCAAATCCGAATTGTGAACGCCTGCAATGAAAGGAAGCCCGAGTTTATTCGCAAACAAAATTCCCGAAGGCATATGGGCAATTACTAAATCATATTGCTTAAGCCTTGGCATTTTCTTCTTTATATTGAACCAGAACGGCGTCCAATAATTTATATTCAAAACTTTTCCATATTGTCCTGTTTTATAAAAAGGTTTCCCCCGTAAAAAAGAATTCAAAATAAAATTAGGTTTTATAACATCAATATTATGCCCTGAATTTTCCCACTCTTTCACAAAATTCAAAAGCGTTTTGGGTGTTGTTTTTTCATTTTCATTTACAGGATATAAGTCTGTTATAAAAAGAATATTCATAAAACGAATTATATCATAAGGTGATTGTGGTTTTATACATTATGTGGTTTAATTATTGTGCGAGGTAATTTTATGAGTTCTGAACACGATTATAAATTTTATTTAGATAAAGGAATATCAGAAACAAACGAAGGAAAGTTTGATGAGGCTATGCACTCTTTAAATAGGGCAATTGCTTTAAATCCTGACAGTGCGATGCCTTATTTTTCACTGGCAATAGTTTTTCATAACCTTAAAGAGCTTGAACCTGCTTATGAAAATTATACAAAGGCAATTGAACTAAATCATAAAATGACAGATGCATATTTTAACCGTGCACAGGTAATTCTTGCCGATGATGCTCCGGACACTGCAAAATTAAAATCAGCTATAAAAGATTTTGATAAAGCAATCGAGCTTGATCCGAAATTTGTTGATGCTCTTTATTATAAGGCAGTTATTCAAAAGAAGCTTGAAGATTACAAAGGTGCTGTGGAAACTCTTGATAAAGTTCTGGCTATTGATCCTCAGGCAGTTTATTCAAAAGCTTTGAAAAAGTTGATTTTACAAAAATATTTAAAATAAATTTTCTTTTAATTTGCTAATTTTTTTGTATGAATATTCGATTTTTTCTTGAAGTTCTTTGTCGTTCAATGCTTTTTGTGCAATTGTTTCTATTATTTCAATTGTTTCTGGTGTGGAATTTCTGTAAATAAACATATTCAAGCCTGCACGAATTCCCATTTCACAAGTTTCAATTTTTTGAGCTAAACTATTGCTATGACTTGCTAAGTTTTGACAGAGATTGTGTTGCAGGGCTGCGTGCGTACCGCTCTCAGCGCAAGTATAGGTAGTCTGACATTGACTGTTCGGCATAGCTACGTGCGTAGCACCCGCCATTATCATGTCGTCGGAAATTATTACACCCTCAAAGCCTAATTTATTTCTTAAATAAGAGATTGCATTTTTGCTCAAAGATGTTGGAATAACATCACGTTCAAAACATGTGCAGTGAAGATGTGCTGCCATAACCATTTCAATTGTTTTTGCACAGGCCGCAAACGGTTTTATATGCGTGCTCTCCATTTCTTCAATCGGCAAATCTATTTCGGGAAGTGTCAAATGACTGTCGGTATTTGCATCTCCGTGCCCGGGGAAATGTTTTACGCATGGAATAATCCCGTTTTCGCGATAAGTTTGTGAAACAATTTTTTCGCCCTTAATAACATCATCAACATTATCGGAAAATGCACGTTCGCCGATTATCGGATTATTCGGATTAGTGTTTACGTCAATGCAGGGAGCAAAATTCAGGTTAAGTCCGTAACTTTTTAATTCTTCCGCAATCTCCCGGGTTTGTACACGCAAAAAATCCTCCCCCTTTGCATAAGCAAATTTGGCGGACAAATATTTTTTACCGTTATGAATATTTTCTGTTCTTTCAACTCTTCCGCCTTCCTGATCAATTGATAAAAACGGTGCAATTAAAGCTTTTGACTTAATATCGGAAATCAGGTTTTTGAATTGGTCTTTTGATTGAATGTCTTTTGTGAAAAAGATTATCCCGCCAAGACCGTTTTCAAGAGCTTGTATATACCCGTCACCTTCTGTGCCGAGTATAAACATTTGATATAATTTTGTTTTTAAATCCATTACAACACCTTTTGGGCAAGCGGGAACAGTTCGTATAATTTCCCGTTAGCAATAACTTTTTCAATACCTTCAAGAATTTCTGCAAGCTCTTTTTCGGACGGTGTTTTTAGGCTTTGAGGCAGTTTAATGTCATCAGTTGTTTTTGTTTCAACAAAGCCTTTGTTTGCTTTCAAAAATTCCCTGTATGCAGCAAGAATATTCAAACTTTCAGTATCAATCGAAAAATTTTGCCCAGTATAATATTTTACGTCTTTTTTTAATTGCTCAATGTATTCCTCTATAAATTCAACTTCGCTTAACGTATCTTTTTCCGAATATTCGCCGCCGTAGCAAAGATTATTTAAAATAGGTTTATTATCAAGATTTTTGATATAGACAGCCCATAGAATACATCCAAGATAAAAACCTAAATAATTCTTTAGTAATGACTGAATTTTCGGATAATACATCCTGAATTGAGCTTTCTTCTGATTGAAATTTTTAAATCTGTCAAGCCCTGCATAAATATATTCTATATTCGGCACAAACGCTGTTATATGTTGTACAAAACCTGGATCAAACTGTGCTCCGTCTTTTGTGTCTATCATTTATTCTCCTTTTTAAATCATTTCAAATTTTACTTTTTTCCTGTTATTTTTCAAAACTTTTTCCTGAAATTCTTTGTCATACTGCAGTCTGTAACCGTTAGTAAAAGCTTTTACAACCGCGTTAGAAAAAGTCCTTTTCGCGCTCCAGTATGAAGTGTGTGCAAACAGAACCGAACGTTTTGACCACACACTTGAATTATCGTATACAAATCCCTTCGGATTTTCAATCTCAATATTTGCAAGTTTTTCCATTTCATCTATTGTAAGATTTTTAGTGCTTGGAAAACCGAGCGGGTCTTCGCGGTAATTTACCGTAATAAAAAATAACCCGTTTTCGATAATATATTTAAGCATTAGTTTATTATAATAAGTCAATTCATAATCAGGATCTGCAAGGTCTGAATAAAAAAGCACAAGAGGGCTTGCAAAATTAACAACACCTTGTAAAGAACCTGCAGGAGCACAGGCTGTTTTTGTTGCTTCCCGTAATTTCAAATAATTTTCTTCAAGTGAGTTATCGTCAAATTTTTTTAATATCAGATGACCGCTTTGCGAAACCGTGCCTATTTCAGCTTTTGAAAGCGCTGATATACAGGTATTTTCAAGAGGATGCTCAGATGCGAATTTTCTGACATTGTCACTTACGTCAATTTCGTTAAACAATTCTTCAGGATTGAGATAGGGGAGTTTATTAAACATATATTCGTAAGTAACGAAACTTCCTGCCGAATATCCGTATAATACTGTTTTATTGCCTTTTTGAGCTTCTTTAATAACTGTATCGTTTAACTCATCCAAAATCGGGAGCATATTATGCTGCTTTTGTACCCAAATAGCATCGTGCAAATAAGCTGCAAGCATTGATCTGACTTTGTACGCAATTGTGGGGCTGAATGCTTTTGTCAAATCAAGCTGCCCCTGCACGAATTCCAAATCTTTTTGGCTTTTGTCACCCCAGAAAAAAATTACCGGTTCTTCGTTTATTTTGTATTGGGTTTTGTCTAAGAATACTTGTTTAATTTCTTTGTTTTTTTCAAACTTTTTTTTCATAACGGGATGAAGTTTTTGAACTCCTTCAATGTACCAGTTGCGCATTTTTTCATCGTTATTGTTTGAACCGTTTATGTATACAAAACTTACACCTGTTTGAGCAAGGCAGACATTTTGTAACATTAATAAACCTAAAATAATCCCTAAAATCTTTTTCATGTTAATATGATAGCACAAAGGAGTAATTTATATGAAAAAATTTTTATTTGTTTTCTCTTTAATCGCATTTTTTTGTTTAGGTGTACAAATTTATTCAAATCAAACATCTGTATATGATGAATGTTTGATAGCAGGCAGAGGCTGCTGTTCTCGTCATGGCGGCGTATGCGGATGTTCGGGCGGTCGTTCAAAATGCTGTGACGGGACATTAAGTCCTACCTGCCAGTGTTTTATGGATGAAAATAAAGGTATGCAATTATAAAAAAAGCACCCGTCAGGGTGCTTTTCATTAATCTAATCGTTTGAAGTAATTTTGTAAACTCCTGCCGCTGCTGCGCCTCCTGCAAAGTTAGTTAAGAGGGTTATTAAAATTAATTTTGTCTGTGTCATTTTCATTGTTAAAAGTCCTATAGCTACTGCAGGATTAAATGCTCCGTAGCATGTTCCTGATGTTGCAAGCAAGCCTACAATAACAATTGAACCTATTGCAAGTCCGAAATATGAGTTTCCTTTAGTATCTTCTGATGTTGCTGTATTTAAAACCGTATAACATAATGCAAATGTAAACAGAAATTCGCAAATAATCATAGGAGTTATGCTGAAGGAAGTTTCTGTGATATACGGCGGAATAGCTACAATGTAAGAAGCTAATAACGCTCCTAAAGCACCCCCAATAAATTGTGCTGTAATATAGGGTACAAAATCTTTCCATGATATAGCACCTCTTATAGCGGCAGCAAGAGATACTGCAGGATTATAATGCCCGCCGGAAATATGACCGCCCGCATAGACCATTACCATTAAAACAAAACCTATTGCCATTGGCGGAAAACCTTCACGCCCGTTGGGAAATAAGGCGCATCCGATAGTGAATACAAGAAAAAATGCCCCTATAAATTCCACTAAACATTTTTTTAAAAGTTCTTTCATTTCTCTCTCCTTTATCGCAAAAATTTTAACATACTTTTTTATTTTATTCAATTAATCTTTTTATGGTATAAAATAGTTATGTTTTATTTTGAAGAGATTAACGGGAAAAAGATATTAAAAAGCAGTGTTCTTAACGGGCTGCAGCATTTTTTTACAACGCGGGAAAGCGTTATAAAGACAAAAGAGCCTGATTTTGAAGAAACTGTAAAAGAAAATAAAAAAGATATATGTAAATTTTTGGGGATTGAAAAAGAAAATTTAATTCATCCGTCGCAAACTCATACTTCAAATGTTGAAATTGCGAGAGCAGGAATTTCTTCATATCCTGATACTGACGGCTTAATCTTAGCAAATCATAAACAGGCAGTTTATTTGAATTTTGCGGACTGCACGCCTGTAATAATTTTCGATCCGATAAATCAAATTGCTGCTGTATCTCATGCGGGCTGGCGCGGTACTGCAGGAAATATTGCGTCAAAAACAGTACAAAAGATGAAAGCTGAATTCGGTTCTAATCCTGAAAACTTAAAAGCCGCAATAGGGCCTGCGATATCTTTTTGCTGTTATAATGTCGGCGAGGATGTATACAGACAGCTTGCACAAACTGTCAGGGATTTTTCAGGTTTGTCAGAAATTCGTCAGGGTAATATTTATGTTGATTTAAAAGGGATTAATAAAAGACAGCTTGAGGAAGCAGGCGTGAAAGAAATTGATGTATGTCCTTATTGTACTGTTTGCAATAATGAATTATTCTTTTCATACAGAAAAGAAAATGCAACAACAAACCGTCACAGCGCGGTTATAAAGTTATAAGAAATCAGGACTAATCATATTAAGGACATAGAATATAGTAAGGTATTCTTCAAAACTTACGAAAAGACTGCCATTTTCAGCTTGTTTGATAGTAGAAACAGACAAAAATGTTCTGTTTGCAAGCTCTTTGAGAGAATATCCCTTACTCTCTCTATTTTCCCTAATCGTTTTGGCTATAAAGTTCATTTTCTCTGTTTTATTCATCTCCATTAATCCCCGTTATATTACTTAATAAAATTCTCATTAATAACTAATATGTATCGTATTTAAGACAAATTATAGTTTGTTGGAACTATTTTGTCAATAAAAATATAATTTAATTATGGATAATGAAAATAAAAGCTATATTCGTTCATTATTGACTTTGCATAATATGTCTATAATTAAATTGGCAGAGTTGATGACTAAAGAATTGTGCAAACCTTATACCAGGCAAAGTTTGTATGGTAAGTTAGACAGAGATTCTTTATCACTTAAAGAGTGTCAGGCTATTGCCAAAATTTTGGGTTATCATATAGCTTTTATTAAAAATAAATAAGCCTATATTTTTATAAAATTTTCTAATATTTCATGTCCGTGTTCGGTAAGTATGGCTTCGGGGTGAAATTGTACTCCGTAAATCGGCAATTCCTTATGTTCAATTCCCATAATTATTTTGTCTTTTGTTTTTGCCGTAATTTTTAAACTTTCCGGCAAATCTTTTACAATAAGAGAATGATATCTTGCTGCTTTAAATCCCTGATTAATTCCCTTAAAGAGCTTGCAATATTCATCAAAATATATTTCTGATGTTTTTCCGTGGACAGGTTGCGGGGCTTTAACAACTTTTCCGCCGAAGAACTGTGCTATACACTGGTGTCCCAGACAAATTCCCAGTATCTTTTTTGTTTTGTAAAATTCTTTTATAATATTCATTGATATGCCTGCGGTGTCAGGGTTACCCGCTCCGGGGGAAATTATTATGCCGTTGAAATCAATATTTTTCAGTTTTTCAACGGTAATTTTATCATTTTCGTAAATTTTCGGTTTAACCCCTAGTTCCTCAAGATATTGGACTATATTGTAGGTAAATGAATCGTAATTATCAATCAAAATCATAATTTTACCTCGACAATTCCGCGGACTGAATTAACGCAAAATATTTTTTCCGCCTCGAGAAGGTCTGATTTATACAGAATTTTTTCGGTTATATTTTTCATAGAATGTTTGTAAATTCCGTTCAAAAGCCCGCATTTTACAGGCGGAGTATACAATTTCCCGTTAATCTGAAGGATTATATTGCTTCTTGCGCCTTCTGTAAGCTCTCCTTTTTCGTTAAAAAATATTTCGTCATAAATGTCGTTATTTGCAATTTTTTGGTAACTTTCATAAAACCACGGGCGGTAAGTTGTTTTATGATAAAGAAATTCATTACTGCTATTAACTTTTACGGATGAAATCGTAATTTTGTTTGTTGTATGGGATAACAACGGTTTGTATTCTTTTGTAATTTTTCCGTCTTTATGCAAAAGTATACGCAAAATTCCGTCTTTTTCGGGAATAATTTCAGGCTTGGAGAATTTAAATCCAAAATATTCTGCTGTTTTTTCCATTCTTTCGAAATGTTCTTTTTCAAATAAAAGTTTACCGTTTTCAACTTTTATTGTTTCTACTATTTGAAAATTATCTGTCAGAAATTTTGTTTTTGTAAGTGTTTCTTCCCACTCGTCCTGAATATCGGAATTCCATACAATTGCCCCGCCCACACGATATTTAAAGTTTTTATCATATTTACTTTTTTGAAGAATTCTTATCGGAACACTGAAAACTGTTTCTTTCGGTGAAATCATTCCGATTGCTCCGCAGTAAATATCGCGTGTTCCTTTTTCAATCCGATTAATGATTTTCATTGTACTTATTTTTGGGGCTCCAGTTATTGAACCGCAGGGGAAAATTGCTTTAAATACGTCAAACAATGTTGTGTTGTCTTTTAAATCCGCTTCTATTTGCGACGTCATCTGATGAAGTGTTTTGTGCGTTTCTATTTCGAAAAGCTTTGAAACTCTTACAGAACCTGTTTTGGCAATGCGTCCTAAATCGTTCCTTAAAAGATCGACAATCATAACATTTTCAGCGCGGTTTTTTTCATCGTTTTGTAAATAATTAATAAGTTTTATATCTTCTTCTCTGTTTTTTCCGCGTCTTACAGTGCCTTTCATCGGCTTTGTTATTATATGATTGTTTTTGAGTTTAAAAAACAGTTCGGGTGAAAATGAAAGCACCGTATCATAATCATTTTTTAAATAGAAATTGTAAGATGTTTTCTGTCTGCTCAAGAGAGTTTCAAAAAGTGCTAAATCATCCCCTTCATAAGGGACTTCAAAGTCATAAGTGTAATTAACTTCATACGTATTTCCGCAGGCAATTTCTTCTTTAATATTTTTTATTGCGTTTGAATATTCACAAAAATTTACACAAGGAACGGGGTTAAGGGGCAAATTTTTGCCTTCACGCGGTTTATACTTATTGTAATTTTCAAACACTTCAAAATACAAAAGCGGTAAATGATACTCCCGAACACTAAAAGCTTCATAGCGTACATAACCTGTAAGAAAGTATTTTTGTTTCAGTTCTTCTATTAAAACAAAGGCAGCTTCAAGTTCTTCACGGTTAAATGCGCAAATTACATTTATCGGATTTGTAAAGATTTTGTCAGAGAAAATTATCATAATTAAAATATATCAAAACAATGTGTTAATATAAAGGCGGAGGTCTAATGAAAAAATTTACGGTTCTATTTATACTGTTTCTGTTTTGTTTCTGTTCATTTTCTTTGCCTGAAGCATCAGCGAGAACTGTAAGAAAAGACCGCCCTGTCAGACTTGTTAATCAAAAACATTACAGACGTCATTACACTCATTACAGAGTTGGCAGAGGAAGAACAATAAGATGCAACGGAAGCTGTCACAGGCAGAAAAAAGAAGAACGACAACCGGTTTATTCATACAGTCCTGCAAGAAGTAATCCCGGGTATGTTTCAGGCATGACGGTAAAAAGACCGAGAAAACCTGCAGTTCCCGGAATGACGGTTCATAAATTTAATGATTTTAAACGACCTGCGCCGGTTACATATACATTTTCACCGCTCAGGACAAATTAATAACCCATAAACATATTTTGCATTCCGCCCTGCATAAGCATCATACTGTTTGAACTGTCATAGTTTTGCGGAAACTGACTGTAAGTCATAGGTGCCCTTCCGTCATTTGAAGGTGTTGTGTTTCCCATTTCTTTTACTGATTTAGGACCCATAACCTCATTTTCATTCTGTTCTTCAATTAAATCGGATGCGGAAAGTGTTTTGTTTAACTGCGGATACTTCGGACGGGCTCCGTTGTTATTAAATCCCGAAAAAGTATTTTTCGGTGTAAGGTTAATTTCTTCCGAAAATACGGGTGCAGAAACAATTAATAATGCAAGAACAAGAATGAATTTTTTCATTGTACACTTCCCTCCATAACTTATTAATATTATTATAGCAGAAAAAACAGGTTTCTGCTATAATGTATTAAAAAACAAACAAGGAAATTAAGCTGTTGTATGGATATTAATATTGAACTTAAAAATACCAAAATTATAATTTCTTGGGCAGATGTAAAAGCCGATTGTTATAAAATTTTTTTTAAAAAAGGTGATATTTTCTATGAGGGGGCAAGGGTTTACGATAATACTTCCGTAAGATTGTCGCTTGTGCCGTACGGTGAAAACGAATGCTTTGTTCAGGCAATTAAGGACGGCAAAATTATTGACCAATCCTTAAAACGTAAGTTTAAGTTTGACACTGTAGATGTTCAATACAGATTTGAAGATGATAAAAATATTAAACTTTTTTACAGTAAATATGAAGGTGCTGATGGTTACAGGCTTTATCGAAATGAAGATGAAATCGGTTTTAACGGTTTTAAAAATTCCGATACCGAATGTATTACCGCAGAATTGCGCACGGAAACCGAGTTCAAAGTAAAACCTTTTAAAAAAGAAAACGGTGACCGAAATTTTCTCACTTCCTCCCCTGTTGTAAAGATCAATGAAAACAGGTTTGAAAGTGTGTCAATTTATAAGTCGTACAATTATAATAATTTTCTTTCATGGGGATTTACAGGAGATGCAGACGGCTTTCTTGTCTATACCCAAAATCTTGACAAACCTATTTTTGAAACAACGGACAAATTGAGACATTATTTGCCTTTGTATGATTATAAAGGCACCTCAAAGTTTTACGTGCAGGCTTTTGTTAATACTCCTGACGGCCGCTTAATAATTGCGGAATCAAAAAAAGTTTCATTGAGCATACGTAAATATAAAAAGCCCTCAGTATCACTTATAATTCCTGCATATAACGCACAGGATTACATTATAAGAAGTATTGACTGTGCACTCGCATCGGATTTTGATGATTTGGAAATTATTATTGTAAATGACGGAAGTACCGATGACACCCAAAAAATTATTGACTGGTATGATAAAAATTATCCTAATGTAGTTTCAATTACAAAAGAAAACGGCGGTGTTGCAGATGCAAGAAACAAAGGTATTGAAGCAGCTAAAGGGACTTATATTGCATTTATGGATAATGACGATTTAATCCGTCCTGATATGATAAGTAAATTATACACATCAATTACTAAAAATAATTGTGATGCCGCTATCTCGCCTTTGTACAGAATAACGGGGGGGGGGCATTCTCTGCACTGTAATCTCCCTTTTATGGAAGATATTCCGATTGATATCGATAAATATCTCGAGATTATGTATACTCCGGGTTATTACAATTGCGCTATATGGAACAAGCTATATAAAGCTTCCATGGTTAAGGAGCATCCTTTAGGAATTTTAAAGTACGAAGATGTTTCATGGACACCCTGCATTCTTTCGTATGCCGAAAAATTCTGTTTTCTTAAAACTCCGTTTTATGAGTGGGATAGAAAGACCCGTCCGCAGACTTTCGGAGATGTACTCGCTAAAATGCCTGAAGATGAATTGTTTGAAAACCGAAAACAGGCAATGCTGTTTTTTCTTAAAAAAGGTAATCCTCAAAAACTTGAGTATTTAAAAGCAATTGCATGCAGGCGTTTGAAAAGATATGCAAAAAATTCTGCAAATGAGGCTTATCTGGATTTGATTAACAGAATTGAAACCGGTAAATATTGATAATAATGTACAATTATCTGTTGTATTTAGCATATTTAAATAAAAAACTTGAGGGCTTTTTTAAAGATCAGTCAGAATATATTGTTTGTAAAAAGGGCTGCTCTAAATGCTGTCAAAACGGTCAATATCCTTTTTCACAAATTGAATTTGATTTCATAATGCTCGGTTATTCAAATTTATCGGCTGAAATTAAGGAACTTGTTTCTCAAAAAGTAAGAAACATTAAGCTTCAAAAATTAAATTCAGATTCTGAAAATTTTGTTTATGAATGCCCTTTTCTGATTAATAATGTATGCTGTGTGTATGATTACAGAGGAATAATTTGCAGAAGCTTTGGTTTGATGTCGATTAACACTAAGGGAAACTCAAAAATCCCTTTTTGTGCGTTTGAAGGTTTGAATTATTCAAATGTTTTAAATCCCGAAACCAAGGTGATTTCTCAGGAAAAATTTGAAAAAATCGGATGCAAAAATGAGCCTCTCGCTTTTAATGTAAGTTATTCATTTTTGACGGGTAAAAATATTGAAAAGAATTTTAAGATCAGTTTTGGTGATAAAAAGCCCTTAATTGATTGGTTTGATGAAATCTAACTTTTTTGGTATAAAAATTATCATATTGATACAAAAGGAATTAATTATGCGGAAATCAACATGTCTTTTACCCCTCGCATTAGGTACATTTGGTCTTGGAATGACCGAATTTGTTATGATGGGAATTTTGCCGGATATCGCCAAATCAATGTCGATTTCTATTCCCGCTGCAGGTAATTTTATTTCAATGTATGCTCTTGGAGTTGTATTCGGCTCTATTTTACTTGTAATTCTCGGCAGAACAAGACCTTTAAAACAGTTGTTAATTATCCTTGTTTCAGTTTTTACTGCTGCTAATCTGATATCGGCATTTGCTGTTAATTATCATATATTCTGTGCACTAAGATTTATTGCAGGTCTTCCTCATGGTGCATTTTTCGGCGTAGGTGCGATTGCAGCGGGCAAATTATGTGATGCGGGAAGAAAAAATCAAGCAGTAGCAACTATGGTTTCCGGAATGACTATTGCAAACCTCTTTGGAATTCCTCTGGGCACATTTATAAGTCATAATTTTTCATGGAGAATTACATTATTGATAATCGGGTTATTTGGTTTTTCAGTTTTATATTCAGTGTTAAAATTTGTACCGTATTTAAAACCTTTACCTGATACTGGGTTTCGCGGACAATTTAAATTTTTTAAATCTCTTGCTCCATGGCTTCTTATTCTTGCAGTTATAATGGGAAACGGCGGTATTTTTTGTATGTACAGTTATATAAATCCGTTACTTGTTAATGCTTCAGGAATTTTACCCAAATCCGTTTCTTTTGTTATGGTGCTTGCAGGGGCAGGCATGTGTGCAGGAAACATGCTTGGCGGAAAGTTTTCGGATAAATTTTCTCCTGCAATAGTTGCAGCTGTTACTCAGCTGATTGCGTGTGTTTCTTTATTACTCATGTTCTTTTTTGCGGAAAACCCGTTTGTTGCAATTATATTAATGTGTGTCTGTACTGCCTGCCTATTTGCGGTGTCGGCTCCGCAGCAGGTATTATTGATTGAAAATGCAAAGGGCGGTGAAATCCTCGGAGCTTCCTGCTCTCAGATATCTTTTAACCTTGGAAATGCCGCAGGTGCCTTTGTCGGAGGAATACCTGTTGCTCACGGACTTGGATATGAGTACACGGCTTTGTCAGGCGTATTATTTGCTTTTGTGGGTTTTTCACTTCTTTTTTACTTCTTTAAAAGATATGAAAAATCATAAATAACACTTGGCTTCCTGACCTTCAACTCCTGCATACAATTCAACATACTGTTTGGCGGGACTTGATTCTATTTTTGTAAGCAAAACTTCTTCTATCTGGAAAAAGCCTACATCTCCAGACATTTCAATATCAATCCTTATTGGTTTGTTTTCTCCGTGGTGAATTCCAATTCTGTTAATAGCGTTAGCCGAATATTTGTGAATATCACCGACGCGGGGGGTTGTATTTATTTGCATGGGAATTCTTGCCCTCCCTTTTGTCATATCGCATCCGTCTGCGATTAAGATTATGCCCGCTTCAATAGAATGTATTTTTCTTGATGACATATGACCTATAATTGCTTCTATTGCCAGAGATTTAATAATTGTTCGTTTATGCAGATTGTCCGGTAAAACATGCATTAATGTCCTTTCTATTATAGGTTTTGCAAGTATGACCGACATGTCTTCATGCCCCTGACGCCCGATCATCATTCCCAAATCATGCATTAACCCTGCAATAATTACGGCGCACATGCTGTCCTCAAACGTGCCTATTTCTTCTTGTTCCAGTGAAGTTCTTATCCCCGCGTCTTGCAGCAGATTTAACATTTTTATGGCATTTGCTGCTACCTGACGCATGTGAACCGGACCATGATCATTATAACCCAGTCTTTTAATAGATACGTTATTTGCATAGTCCTGCATTTCCTGCAATTCTTCATCCGAAAAAAGATAGTTTACAAGCTCTGTACAAACAGGATAATTTTGTAGTCTTTTTAATATTTTTGATTCCAAAGAAATTTCTTTTATTGATTTCATTTTCTTTACCATATTATCTGATAACTTTATAATTATATAATACCCTATAATCTAAAAAAATAATACTGTTTAAATAATTATTCCAAAAACTTATTGACAACATGCAAAAATTTATTTACAATCTATTTGTTAGTTATAACTAACAAATTGCGAAATAACTATACAAGGAGGCATTATGGCGGTAAAAATTTTGTACGGAACTGAAACGGGAAATTCAGAAGAATTGGCAAAACAAGCTTGTGAAACACTAAAAAAAAGCGGTATCGAAAGTGAAGTTGTTGATATGGGAGATATTTTTCTAAATGACTTAAAAGGGTGTAACACGGTTTTTCTTATTACAAGCACCTGGGGTGACGGTGAAGCTCCGGGAAATGCTGCAGATTTATTAGAAGCTTTGCAATCGGAAAAAGAGAAATGTTTGTCTGACCTGAATTATGCTGTTTTTGGCATAGGAGAATCAATCTATGAACACTTCTGCCAGGCTGCTATAGATTTTGATGACGCATTATTAAATTTAGGGGCTAAAAGATTGCTGCCTGTTGAAAAAAGTGAAGATGATAACGAAGGCAATCTGCAGGAATGGTTGAAAAATCTAATCTCTCAAGTTAAAGCTTAAACATTAACCACATAAGTTATCTCCTGAAAAGCGGATTGAATAAATCCGCTTTTTTTCTATTTTATAGAGGTTTCTATTTCCGCAAGTTCTCTGCTCAATTGCTCATAGGCATTAGTTAGTTCTTTGCCTAATGCCCCTATGATATCAAGTCCGAGTTTAAATCCGATTAAATGAGCCTTTCTTTTTTCGATATTTTCTGTTGTTTTGATTTTTTCTAAAAGCTTACCTAACTGCTCAATAATATTTTGTGATTTTTTAGACAATAGCTCATAAGATTTTTTTATTAATACCGGTACAATTTTTTCTTTAGCCATTTTCTTCAAAAAAGGTAATGACGTTTTAAAAATGTCTCTTAGATTATTTTTTAATTTTTCCTTATTCATAACTTTCTACTTTCCTTATTTAGAATTAATGAATTCACTAATCTTTAACTATCAATTTTTATTATTATATTGATGTCAGCGAATTCAATCCGGTAATTAATCATAACTTTTCACGAGTTATCAATTCAGGGAAATCAAGTCTAAAAAATTCGTTATTAAATAATATTAAGACAGCTTGCATTTCACTGTATCTCCCAATCAAGTATTTTATAACCATAAAGCCTTTGAAGAAAGGTTTGAATTCAGATAGAAGCGCAAAAGAATAAAGCCATGCTTAATAAACTAATGGATAAATTATTCACAGGGTATAATAAGTGATGAAGTTAATGCCGAAAAATAAGCTGAATTAATTTCAGAAAGAAATCATTTAGAGGTGAGAGAGCAGGAATTAAACCAGGTTTCCCCCAGTTTTACAGAAATTATAGAAAAACTAAACGAACTCTGCAAAAAAGTACCATAGCTTTATTAACAGTGAGATGAAGAAAAAAGAAAATTGATGAATTTGTTAATATCGAACCCCGTTTTTGACGGTGAAACAATAGAGTTTCCGCTAGTTTTAGCCTTTGAATATGCTATAAAGTTACATAAACTGGAGACGAGGGGAGTCGAACCCCTGTCCAAAATGGATCTTGATAAATTTCTACGAGTGTAGATATTAATTTTCTCGAACTATTCAGGGAATATCAAAACCTTGTAAATAATTCAAAGTGTTTTTGCCGGAAACACTAACCTTTAACGGTTATCTTGATGCATCTACCGTCATTAATGCACTGCCGCTTGCATAATGGACCCATAGAACCGGCAAGCTGGGTACTATGAGTAGCTATAATTAGCGACTAAGCTGCTAAAGCTTGTGCTCTAGAGAAGTCTGCTTTAATTACGTTGTTAGCATTTAATTTAGTTTGCTCGTTGATAAGCGGGAACAGCGCCCGCACTCGCAATCCATCTCAACCGAACATCCTGTCAAATCCAAAACGTCCCCATATTTAATTTTTAATGTGCTAATCTTTATTATAACCTGTTTTATTTTAATTTCAACCTATTCGGTTATGTGGAATGAACACTTTGAGCAATGTGCTTTTGGATGAAGCATTAAATTATCTTCCAAATCATAAAGCTTTGCAATTCTTGTGATTAACGGTGCTCCGCACTTTGGACATTTCAAGCCGCCTGCTCCGTTTAAGATTAAATCTTTCAAGCTGTCGATAATTTCTTGTGAAACCGTATAGCTTGTATAATCTTTTTCCAATGCTTTTATTTCTTCAGGAAGACATCTTAATACTTTGGCAAGGTTTTGTCTTACAGTCACAGGCAAGAATAATTCTTTTCCTGCTTCAATGTCTTCAATAAGGCTGAGCGGGAGATTGCATTCTTTAGCCAGACCTTTTGGTGATAAACCTATATCATCTCTTTTATGCTGTATAAATTGAGCTAATGTCTTCATAATTAATATTATATGCGGAAACACCCTCCATATTCAAGAGGGTGTTTCGAAGTTGTGTAGAAAAAGTCTTTCAGGTTATTTATTCTTCGTATTTCCAACCTGGGTGTTTGTAATCATGGCTTCTTGTAGCATAGTCAGAATAAATTACTGATTGGTCAAAATCATATTGAGCAAATTCTATATTACCGTCTTCATCATATACCGGTTCACCTGTTTCTTCATCAATAATTATAGAACCATATAAAAACGTGCCTTCATTTTGACCTTTTTCGTAATTCCCGCGATATACTAAATCATTGTTGTTATCAAAGATAGATCGGATATTTTGTTTTCCGTCTCTGCCGTTTGAACGGACTTCATAACCGGCATAATTCCATAAATACTGTTCGTCATCATCCGGCTTTTTAGCTGTATCAGCTACATAACGTGTAATTTTGATGCCTTTACCTGGGACATCATTTATTTCTGATTTCATATAATAAGTTTTATCATTATACTTATCAATTACCTTGGTCACTACAGCTAAAGTTCTTTTATTTGTACCAACGCTGTCAACAAAAGATTCATAAAATTTATCATCATATCTGTTATGTGCTTTTGACCCGACATAAACAACGCTGTCTTGTCCCGTACCGTCTGGAACCGGACCGTCAATAGGTATTCCGATGTTCTGACCTTGTGCAATAAGAGAGTCTCCTATGTTAAAAGGATAATCTTTTACATATATATATTCAGGTATTGTTGTTATAATCGTGTCTTTGTCAACAATCGTAATTGTATCGTGGTGGTCACATCCGCCGCCTATTTCAATATGTGCATTAGCCGTAGCTGAAGAAGAAGATGATGATGATGAGTTTGCTTCGGCAAATACGTCTTTTTCGCAGCTTGCTAAAGTTCCTGCTGTTGCTCCTAATGCCATTAAGCCTAACATCATATTTCTCATAGCTTTGCCGCCGTCATTTGAAGTTACTTGTGAATGATTATTGTTATTTACAGGACGGTGTTTTGTATTATGTTTTTGTGCTTTACCTTCAAAATTTAGGGCATTTGCACTGCTGATAGCTTTTACTTCCATTCTGGTAATTACCTCCGATTTCTACACTTGTATATTGTAAGTATATAAAGAAAAAACATGTTTTTAGTTGCTAATAAAATCATACCAAAAACATGCTTTTCCTAAAATTTATTGTGAGATCTGGTTTTCAGCTGCTTTACATTTGTTTATATTTTATGATGCTGATAATTTTTCTCTAACCAGTGTTTCAATTGTGTTCAAAATATCAGGATTTTCTGATAAGAAATCTCTTGCTTTATCTCTGCCCTGTCCCAATTTTTCTTCGTTAAAGCTGAACCATGAACCTGCTTTTTTTACGATATCGAGATTTACGGCAACATCAAGAATATTTCCGATTTTACAAATACCCTTACCGAAGATAATATCAAATTCTGCTGTTCTGAAAGGTGGTGCGACTTTATTTTTCAGAACCCTTACTCTTACGTGGTTTCCAACGTCGCCGTCATCACCTTTAACCCCTTCTGTACGTTTAATTTCCATACGAACAGATGCATAATATTTTAATGCATTTCCGCCGGTTGTGGTTTCGGGATTTCCGTACATAACACCGATTTTCATTCTTAATTGGTTAATAAAAATAACGGTTGTATTTGTTTTTCCGATAATACCTGTCAGCTTTCTTAATGCTTTACTCATAAGACGTGCTTGAAGCCCCATTTGCTGGTCTTCCATTGAGCCTTCAATTTCAGCTTTCGGAACAAGCGCTGCAACAGAGTCGACTACAACAACATCAACAGCTCCTGAACGTACAAGTTCTTCTGTAATATCGAGAGCCTGTTCACCCGTATCAGGCTGTGAGATAAGAAGTTCATCAACCTGTACGCCTAAATTTCTTGCATATTCTGGATCAAGCGCGTGTTCTGCATCTACGAATGCTGCAATTCCGCCTCTTTTTTGGCATTCTGCAACAATGTGCTGTGCAAGAGTTGTTTTCCCTGAGCTTTCAGGACCGTAAATTTCAATGATACGACCTCTTGGAATTCCGCCGATACCGAGTGCAACGTCCAATGATAGTGCACCTGTCGGAATAGCATCAACATTTACAGTAGCTTTGTCGCCAAGCTTCATTATCGAACCTTTTCCGAAATCTTTTTCGATTTTTTCTATTGCAAGTTTTAATGCCTTACTTCTTTCATCCATATTTGATGAAGAATCGGTTTCTTTTTCTTTTACTGCCATATTATAATTCCTTTAATTATTGGCGGGTCAGGCTTGTTGCCAATTTATTCCCAAACGTGTTTTTCTTTCTTTTTATAAAATCCTAATCCTACAGGTTTATAGCTGTGGAGGTCATTTTTTAATTGATAGATTTCTTTATTTAAATCAATAATTTTTTGTCTTAAAGTTTCATTATCTGTTTTGCAGCGGATAAGTTCAACAACGACTTCATCCATGCCTTCAAGTTTTTCATCAATGACTTTTGCTATTCTGTTGCTGAGCTTTGTTTCCATTTCTTTAAGAGAGTTCAGAATATTCAGGATAGCCGAAGGCTGTTTGGTTTCAGCTTTAGCAGGCGGCAGAGAAGCTCCTTTCATTGCCTGAACTTTTCTTAGATTTTTTACTTCTTCATAAGAAAAATAAGTTTGCCCTTTGCTGTTTTTCCGCGGCAATATAGAAGCACGTTTACAAAGTTCAACAATTTCTTTATTGTCAGTTTTTAAAATACTTCTCACTTCTTGAGGAGATAAAGTTTTCCCCTTCAACTCTTGTTCTAATATCATCTTCTATCCCTCTAAATTTCTCCACTTATATTTTATTTTATATATAAAAAAAAGACAAACAGATTTAACAATCTTGTAACATGACTTAATAAAACTATATAAATTACGAAATGTAACAAAAGATTTACAAATG